>CAXSEA010000218.1:0-6276 GCA_964235675.1 uncultured Armatimonadales bacterium
CCAGGCTCAGCCTGGACTGTTTGCCGCCAAGCTGAGGCAGCTTGGCGGAGTTGTTCGCAAGGCGCTGAGTTCGCCTTTTAACCCTTCTTTTTTCTCATTGCACTGACGCGCCAGCGTCAGTGCAATGAGAAAAATGGCCCCGCGGCCAGAGAGCGATTCCGAAAGTTCATAAGTAGGTAAGTGGCCCTGTGTTGCGACGTGATCTGAACCAATTTTTCTTTGGCCTGCGCCCCGCCGGGCCGCTCGGATTGTTCCGGTGCTGCTTCGGGATAATCGTGGTGAGCTGGGCGCTGCTGCTGATTCCGGACTTTCGGGTTTGGTATACCGAGCGCGGCTTGTTTACGCTGGGAATGATGCAGCGATACAACGGCGACCGGTACGGGCTTAATCTGCTGGCTGATTTCCATGTGACCGATGCCCGTGTGAGCGGCTTGTTTTTCGCGGCCCTGATTTGCAGCGCGATTATGGTGGCGATCGGCTATAAGACGCGTCCAGCCAGCATCGTGATGTGGCTGCTGCTCACGAGTTTTCAGCATCGCGACATGATTATGCTGAACGGCGGCGACACGCTCCAGCGCAATTTGGCGTTCCTGCTGATGTTCGCCGACAGCGGCAAGGCGATTAGCGTAGATCGTCTGATCCGCATCGCGCGGGGGCGGGAGCAGGCAAGCGATATTCCGCTGGTGGAGATGTGGCCGCAGCGGCTGATGCAGCTTCAACTGTCGGCGCTTTATATCACCACCGCGCTCAGCAAAATGGAAGGCCCGGAATGGCAGACCGGCATCGCGCTCTACTACCCGCTGCATCTGCTGGATCTGCACCGCTTCACGCTTTTTGGCCTGCAAAACGCCGCTATTTTCCTCGTGCCGGCCACTTACGCGACTCTGTTTTCCGAGTTCTGCATGGGAACGTTCATCTGGTCGCGTCGTCTGCGCCCCTACGTGATGGTGCTAGGCGCTGGACTCCATTTGGGAATCGAGTACGCGATGGTCGTGCCACTGTTTTCGTACACGATGCTGAGTTGCTACCTCAACTTCGTCTACAACGAATGGCTGCTCGACGCGCGCGATTGGGTGCGCAAGCGTATCGTTCAATTTGAGCTGGTTTTGCCGCCTCCCGCATCGCCGAGTGGCTGGCGGCAGAGCCGCGCAGCCGGGCTGCTGGCCGCCACGGATGTTTTCAGCCTTGTCGCTGCACCGCCGCAGGTGCCATCGAATCTCCAGCAGCGCCCGGTTGATAGCCGGCTCGCTTTTCGAGCACTCTGCCGCCTGCCGGTGACCTGGACGGCAGTGTTTATCCCTCCCGCGCTTATTCTAACGGCCCTCCCGATTCGCAGCCTTCTCACGATATTTGGATTGACCTGGACCATCTTAGCCGTGCTTTCGCTGCGGTATGCATCAATCCAGTTGGCTGCGGCGTATAACGCAAGTTTGACAAGCACGCCTCGGCTGCCGCCGGATGCTCGGTCCAGTAGCAAAACGGAGCCAGAATCATTAGCGATGCATACGCGCTGAAATAAGCTTAAGCGTCTCTAGAAACGCGCCGCTTTTACCGAGAATAAACGTACGGGTTTTACGTTTCATTCTATGTCAGCAGCACTTCCAGCATCCAAAACCGGTTCAGGGTCGCAAAACGGCACCACGGTCGGCGCGGAGATGATCTCGGTCAATATGGCCGAGCAACGCGTCTCGGTGCGGTTGACCGATAACCTGGTCGCCTACGGCCTTGGCGCGTGCCTTGGCGTTTGCATCTACGACACCGCGATGAAAGTCGCCGGCCTCGCGCAGATCGTGCTGCCGCGCCAGCGCCAGTACACGCGCGGCGTCGCCGCCGATCATGCCAACACCCCCGCGCGTTTTGCCGATACCGCTTTGCAGCTTCTGGTCACAAGTATGTGCCACGCCGGTGCCGACCGCGCGACCCTGCGCGCTGCTATCGTGGGTGGAGCGCACATTTTCGGCAGCCTTAGCAACGGCGGTGGTAATAACGGCGGAAGCGGCGGCGTGGGACAGCGTCTGCCTTCCAGCTTGGAAATCGGCGAGCGCAACGTGCAAGTGGCGAAGAGCCAACTTGAAGAGATGAGCATCCCGATATGCGGGGAGGAAACCGGCGGCTCCTGCGGTCGCACCGTCGTGTTCCGGGTCTGTGACGGCGCGGTGATCGTCAAGCCGGTTGGCGGCGAGGCAAAGGTGCTGGCCGTTCTCAGCCGAACGAGCGCGGAAAGCAAGCCAGGTGCGTGACATGCAGCAAGCTATCATAAACGCGAGTACCTCGCAAGCTCCTACGTCTCCTCTCATGACGGGCGTGCCGGAAGCGCCTGCATGCGCGTCCAAACCGATGCCCGCCACGCCCACGCTCGCTCCCATCAACATTGCCGATTTATTGAAAAACGCGCGTGAGCTGCCCACGCTCCCGCAAGTCGCGGTCCAAGTCGCCAAGCTGGTGGATGATCCCAATACCAGCGCGTCGCAGATCGCGTTTACTCTTTCCAACGATCAAACGTTGACGGCTCGCGTCCTGCGCATGGCCAACTCCGCTTTTTACGGCGCGCCGCGCAAAGTCTCGACGGTTACCGATGCCATTATTCTGCTCGGGATGCAGACGATCCGCAACATGGCGCTGGCAGTCTCTTGCTACGACGTGCTTGATCTGGAACTGGGCAACTATGCCATGCGCCGCGGCGATATGTGGCGTCACGCGTTTTGCGTCGGTTACGCCTCGCAGCTGATCGCTCGCCGCTCCGGGCATAAGGCGATGGAAGAAGCGTTTGTCGCGGGCCTGCTGCACGACATCGGCAAGGTGGTCATCAACGTCAACTTGAGCGAGCCGTTCAAGCAAGTCGTACAGCTGGCACAAACCGATATACCGTTCACCGATGCCGAACGCCAGGTGCTGGGCTTTACGCATGCGGAAGTCGGCGCGTGTCTCGCCGAGCACTGGAAGCTGCCCCCGCGTCTGGTCAGCGCTATCCGCTACCATCATGAGCCCGCCGCGCAGCCCGAGGACGAGCGCACCAAGCTCCCCGCCATTGTCCACGTCGCCGACGCGCTTTGCCTGATGCTTGGCATCGGCATCGGCACCGACGGACTTCGCTACGCCCTTGAAGACGGCGTATTCGATGCCCTTGGCCTCAAACCGGAAGACGTCGAAGAGATCATGATTCTCGTCACCGACTTCTTGGCGAACTCCGATCTGGTGAAGTAAGCGCTTCGTTCTTGGAATCGGCAATCGCCTCACCGGGTAAATTCAGTCATTGAGCTAAGTACATCAATGCCGAAATTTTCCAACCATCGCCGTTCTCAAGTTTTAGTCGTTTTCGTTAATTGCAGCTACGCCGGGCTTATGCACGTCGTCTGCCGATGCCTGCACCCCGCAGGCGCAGTCGCTGTTAATCCCGAAACAGTATTCGGTACTTGACTACTACTTCCTGCTGCCGTCGCGGTATTTGGGAAATTCCTCATATCAAAGCCGCCGCAGCTTGATCGATTCCCGCGAGAGGGTGCAGCCAATCGTTCTTGATTTTAGCGACGATTACCTCTTTGTCCCAAGCTACGACTCGATGGGATCTCTGATTCTCGCCGTATTCCGCCACCTAGGACACGACACCATCGCGGTCGTTTACGGCGGCTATGATCCGTCGGTGCCAAAATTATATTTCTACCGCTATCGAACTGGACACTGAATGATATAACCCGGAGCGTTATGCCGAGTCGCGTCTGGCGCTTTGTGGAGTTGAACGAGGCAGACGATGGTGATTATAACAATTGCTCGGATTACGTCTTGCCGCGCAGGGGGACGATCATCGTTTTAAGAGACCAAGCGGGACTAATCAAGTAGCCCCTGAAGTGGAGAAACGGGTGCTTCGCTTTAATATAGCGAACGGGCTCTACCAGCGTCTTTTATCCCGTGAGCGGCAGCACCATGGTTGGGGCGGGCACCTCGTGGTCGGGGCGCGCCGCGATAATCGCGGTGCCGATGGCGAAATATTCGATAATATGACTCTCCCAGCTGTGGGATGAGTCGGTGACCCGCGCGCCGACAATCCCGTCCGCGTCGAGCGTTTCGGCTTCAGCCTGCATCCGCGCGAGAGCGTGCTCGCGGGCGTCATAAAGCCCTTGCGTATACGTCGGCATCTCGCAGTTGCGCCCGACCTGCTTGACCCAGCTTCCCAGACCCTGGTAGCCGACATGGTAGACGCAGTTGCCCATCGCCAGCGACACCGGCCGAAAGCCCGCCTGAAGCAGCGTCCAAAAATCCTGCCCGCTCAAATCCGACGTGAACGGCCGCCCGTTCGGCGCGCGGTAATGCTCGCCGCCCCGGTGACGGATCGCGGTGCCGATCGCGACAAACTCGGCCAGACCATTGCCCCAGTCGCGCTCGCCGATCTCCAGGCGCACACCGACAATGCCGTCCGCCCCTAGCATATCGGCTTCTTCCTCCATGCGCGTCATCGCCAGCTCGCGGGCGTGGTACATCGCTTGGGTCAGCATCTCCAGCTCCTGGCTGGCGTTGAACGCCGGCATCTGCCAGCCGATATGGTAGATCGACGACCCCACCACCAGACCCAGCGGATCGAAGCCCGCCTCCCGGACGAGCAGGAACTCGTTCACCGATAAATCGCTGGTGAACAAGCTCTTGTGCTTCGCGTCGCCGCGCATGGCGCTCAGTCGTGCTTTCGCATTCGCGGGCAACTCGTTCTGCTGACCCTGTATATAGTTATCAGGCATGTCGCTGTTCTCCGATGTTCTTATCTCTTAAAATAGGAATCGCTCGCCCATTCAGCGAGGCTATGGGTATGGTTTGCAAGCCCTCCCAAATTGCGGTTTCAAGAGCGTCCGCCGCCATCGCCAGGTCTCTGATTTTGCACGAGCTGTCGATGTCGTTGCAGGCTGGTAAGATCGACGGAATGCTTGATAGCCATGCTTGAAAATGCTATTGTCACCGCTCAATGATTTGGAGTGACCCGTACCGAAGCGATAAGTTGCATCCGCGATTGCGATTTAGGGGAACATCGCCGGGATTAAATCCCTTGGTTGCGCAAATAATCTGTAATCGCCGTGCTGGACGATTCCCGGCTGCGGGCTTCCGCGACGATGGCTGCTTCCAGCGCTTCCAACCAGACGGAAAGGCCAAGCGTCTCGGTTTTAAGAGTGATGCCGCGCACCACTTTCACGCGGCGGCAAGCGAGCGGCTTGTTGTGGCCGGGATCGATTAGCTCGAAAAGCTCGCCGCTCGTTCCGGTCATGTCCACCGTCACCTGCGCCACACGCGTCTCTGACGAGAACAAGCGCACCGGCTTGCGCTCGACCCTGGTAATCTCCGGCACGCTGGTTTCCAGCAATGCGGCCAAAATCCCGGCGAAGTTCTGGCTGTCGCGGGCGTAGCTGTGCGCCATGGCGGCGGCGAGGCCGATACCGTCGATTGCGTTGGACGCGGACACGTCGCGTGGAAGATCAGGCATGGGTGGCTCCAGCGGAATCGGAATAGAACGCCGCGTTCCAGCGCTCCCAAAAATCGGGAAACGTTTTTGCGACGCAGCCTGGATCGTCGATCACCAGGCCATTGACGCGCAATCCCGCCACCGCAAACGACATCGCCATCCGGTGGTCGTCATACGTGGCGATGGATTCGCCTGGCGCAAGTCGCGGCGGACCGTCGGCGGGAGGGTTGATAATCCAGTAATCCTCGCCCGCTTCCACTTTCGCGCCCAGCTTGCGCAATTCGGCGGCAATCGCGCTGATCCGGTCCGTTTCCTTCACGCGTAGCGTCTTCAATCCGCGAATCGTGCTCGGCCCCTGCGCGAACAAGCAGACCACCGCCAGCGTCTGCGCCGTGTCCGGCATCAGTGTCAGGTCTACCGTGATACCACGCAGCAGGCTCGGCCCCTGGATGGTGATGCCGTTATCGGCGTACTTCGCCACGCACCCCGCCGCTTCCAGCATCTGCGCAAAATGCACATCGCCTTGAATCGACGCGCTCCCAAGCCCGCGCACAGTCACTTCGCCGCCCGTAACGGCAGCGGCGGCCAGAAAATAGGTGGCACTGGACGCATCCGGCTCAATTGCATATTCTCGCCCACGGTACATCTGCGGCGCGGCGACAGCGATCGAATCGTCCGGGTGCAGACTGGCCACGACGCCAAATGCCTTCATCACGGCAGCCGTCATCCGCACGTAGGGACGCGAGACGAGCCGTCCCGACACGCCGATTGTGACTTCCCGGCGGGCCAGCGGAGCCGTCATCATCAACGCGCTCAGGTACTGGCTGCTGATATCG
>CAXSEA010000219.1:0-6240 GCA_964235675.1 uncultured Armatimonadales bacterium
GCCGCCAATAGCGTAATAGGTCCCGTTGATTGTGGCACCAAACCCTGCAGGGCTGAAGCCGTTGGAGCCAGCGGGCCACGTGCCGGAGTCTTCATTAGAAACATTCCAAGAATCTCCGGTGCTGTAATAATCGCCCTGTACCTCGAACAGCAAGACTGTTTTTGCCGGTGATTCATATTGAGCTATCGTATAGCTATCAACCGTCGTTTTAGTCGGATTCACATTATTGCTGTTATAAGCATACGATGACTGTTTTAGGGCAGACGAATCGTCCGGGCACAGAAAGACGGATTTACTTTTGATGTACGGATAAACTTGACCAGCCCATCCATTTCCACCTGGATTAAACCAGCACCAACCATTAGGATTCTTTTCATCGTAGTCTTGACTATATTGCATCAGGCCAAGTCCAAGCTGCTTCATGTTGGACAAGCACGAAGTGGCGCGGGCTTTCTCGCGGGCTTGGGCGAAGACGGGGAAGAGAATGGCGGCTAAAATGGCGATGATGGCGATCACGACCAACAGCTCGATCAAGGTAAATGCCTGGCGGTTTCGATGACGATACATGAGTTCGCTCCTTCTAAAAGCCCTGCGGCTTGGTATTCTGCTCTAGAACAAGGCAGTGCAGCGCAAGATGGCGCACGGCAGGTAAGAGTGAGGGAGCGAGACGGTTTGTGGCAGCTATAGGAATCGACCCCAGGCGTCTGCCGGTGCCGAATGTGACTAGCGCTCATCCTCGCTCATCAGGTCGTACACCAACAAATCCACCGGCGGCCCAGCTGCGGGAAGCGATGCAGGCCGCTCGCAGTTGAGCGCGCTCGCAAAGCTTCGTTTCCATTCAACCGTTCGCTTCTCGTTCGATCCCGTTGCCCATGCCTACTGTCTGCGTCAGGCAGGAGTAACGGAATCGTTTCAGAACTGGCGGCGCTCGTCAGTGGGCGCTCCGGAATATCCGGAAATTGCTCGAATCAGCGTTGAATCGGAAAATTACGTAAACGTTTACGGAACTGAGGTGATTATTGTTCAATTCGGTTTTTTTGTCAAGCCTTAAGCAGGAAAAATATTTCCGCCACTTAATATGAGCAGGCATATCGGGTGGCGGAAATATTGCTTAATGATAATTAATTACTCATGACAACAACATTATTTGCTGACCTTAATCCAGCAAAACTGAGGCGAGCCCCTACTTCCCGCTGAAAGGGTTCTCGCCCAGCGACGCGCCGTTCGAGGCGATCACGCCCTTGTAATAGTGAGCCGAATCCTTGGGGATGCGCTCCTGGGTTTGATAGTCCACATAGACGATGCCGAAGCGAGTCTTGTAGCCTTCCTGCCACTCGAAGTTGTCCATCAACGACCATTGGAAGTAGCCGCTGATATCGACGCCATCTTTACCCGCGCGCTCGAATTGTTGTAAATGCCGCTGCAGGAAGTCGATTCGCTGCGGGTCGTGCACCTTGCCGTCGCTGCTGACCCAGTCGGTGTTGCCAAGGCCGTTCTCGGTGATGACAATCGGCTTTTTGTAGCGCTCGTAGTAGAAGCGCGGTGCCCAGTAGAGGCACGGCGGAGTGACCGGCCAGCCGTAGGTGGTGCGTCCGATGCCGGTGGGGTGCGGCACTTTTTCCATTTTGCCATTTGCGCCGGCGCGGATGGTATGGCCGTTGTAGACGTTGCACCCGAAGAAGTCGAGCGGCTGGGAAATCGTCTCCATGTCGCCGTCCAGAATCGGCGGCGCGTCGTCGCCCAATGCTTCCAGGGCGGCTTGCGGATAGCGTCCGAGAAACACCGGGTCCATCCACCAGGCGTTGCTCCAGAAATCGGTGGTTGCCTCGTCGAAGGTGGCCTGGCGGGCGGCCTCGATGTCGGCTTCACTGTTCGTCTCCGGGATAAACGCCACTCCCACCGGCGCGTAGCCGATCACCGGCGGAGTCTTAGCCGACGAGCGAATCACCTGCACGCCGCGTCCGTGCGCCATCAGAGCGTGATGCCCCGCGCGCAGAACTTCGGTGCGCCCCAGCTTGTCGCCCGGCGCATGCTGCGCGGTCTGCAACCCGAGGCCGATAAAGCACTGCGGCTCGTTCAAAGTCATCCAGTGGCTGACCCGGTCGGACAGCTTATCCACAACCACCTGCGCGAAATTGGCGAACCATTCCACGCTGTCGCGGTTCAGCCAGCCGCCCCGGCAGTACAGCTCGTAGGGAAAATCCCAATGAAACAGCGTCACGTAAGGGTCGATCCCGGCGGCGAGAAGGCCGTCGACCAGCTTATCGTAGAACTCCAGCCCCGGCTCATGCACCGCCCCCACCCCGGCCGGCAGGACGCGCGGCCAGGAGATCGAAAATCGGTAAGCCTGGACGCCTAACTCCTGCATCAGCTGGACATCGCCTTGCCAGTGGTTTACATGATCGCAGGCAATATCGCCGCTTTCGCCATCGTGCACCACGCCCGGACGCTTGCAAAACATATCCCAGACAGACCGTCCCCCGCCCTGATGGGTGGCCGCGCCTTCGATCTGATAGGAAGATGTCGCCACGCCCCAAAAAAACTTCGATGGAAAACTCACTCGCTACTTTCCTTTTTCAGAATCGCTCTCTGGCCGCTAGGCCATTTTTTGCAGTTGGGCTCGGCTCGCTTAACTCAACGTCCTATGATAACCTCCTCCAAGTCGCGGCGACTTGGAGGCACAAAGTCCAGGCTGAGCCTGGTGCCCCTCCGGCATGAGGAGCCGCCGGAGGCCTCTTACGCTCTCACACCCACTGCTACTTCGCCGACGCCATTGTGGCGAAAGTCGGCGCTCCGGCTCCCGCCGCTGACCGGAACACTTCGACAGCGCCTGTGTTCGGCGTCATGTTCTCGGTGCGGAACTGGGCGCATTTGGCGATCAGCTGCGCTTTGGAGTCGGTGAACATATTGAGCTTGCTGATGGGCTTGGTGTTGCTGTATAGGCCCCACAGATTTTGTTGCCCGTTGTCGTCCCAGGTGCATTTGTAGGTCCACATCGTGGCCGCGACGCCGTCGCGCTTGGCCGTGCCGAGCATCCGCGCCAGCACCGCCGGAGTGCCGTTCGGCTCGAAGCCGAACTCGCCGACATACCACGGAATGTCGCGGCGCTTCGACTCTTTCTCGACGCTGCTGAGGTACCCTGAAACGCTGTCGATCTGATCCTGCGCGGTTTTTGCCGGAAAATCGTAGTAATGCGTGCTGTAGACGACGTTGCTCCACCCCGATGGAATCGGGAACGGCATCCACTGCGCGCCGGTGTAGCCGTCTTCCACGATGATCATATGGCGCGGGTCCACGGCGCGGATCGCCTCGTAGAGACGGTTCTCTACCACGTACAAAGTGTCCGAGGTCGGAGTCGCCGTCGGCTCGTTGACGAGATCGTACCCGGCGACTACGGGGCTGCTCTTGTAACGGGCGGCAATCCGCGCCCAGACAGCCATCGCGCTACGGACATTGGCTCCATTCGTAAAGAATTCGGGCACGCCTTTGTGGCCGGTGTGGGCTTGATCGCTCTGGCTGCCGGGAGCGCCGTGCATATCCAAAATGACGTACATGCCGCGCTGCCCCGCCCAATTTACGGCATCGTCGAGCCAGCGCAGGCCGCCCGGCTCATCCACCAAACTGGCGAGGAACGGCACCCGGACGCAGTTCATGGCCGCATCGCGCATCCGGTCGAAGTCGGCGGGGGTGACCCACGCGCTCCGGAACGCATCTCTGATCTGCTGCATGCCCGCCGTGCCGAATCGCGCCTTCGCCGTGGTCCAGATTTTTACGTGGTCCTCGTTGGGCGGGTACGGCGAGCCGGCGGGCGGATCGACGACGAACGGCTCCATCCACGGCTCCTCCACCAGCCAGCCGCCCAAGTTGATGCCGCGCAGAGTGACCGGCTGGCTGGACGCGTCCACGATCTTTGTGCCCTGAGCGTGCAGCATGGATGGCGGAGGCAGAGGCGCGGCGGCGGTGCGCGCGGGCATCAAAGTCTCCGTGGCGGCGAGGGCAAATACGGAACTGGCAAGCAGGGACATAAAATAGCGGCGATTCATAGGTGTATTAACTCCTGATAATTTCTCCCGTCCTAATCTTATGGCGGGGTGGAAGGTCCGGCTTAACTCAGCGGTGAGTTTGGGCGGGCCTATCCGGCCTTTCAGGCCACCTTCCCTAAAGGGAAGGATTTAGTTCAATTGAGCGCATAGTTCCAGCAAGTCCTTCCCTTTAGGGAAGGTGTCACGAAGTGACGGATAGGTCTGCCTTCGCCTCGCTTTACAGTAAGAATGGAAAGAGAAAGTAGCGTTTACGCTAAATAACCGGCGGCGCGGTGGATTCGCGGACAATCAGGCGCGGGGGTAGAAGATGCTCCTGCGGGCTGCCCCGGCCGTCGTTGATCTGCTGGGCGAGGAGCCGCATCGCGGTCTGGCCGATCTCGTCGAGCGGCTGGCGCACGCTGGTGAGAGCCGGCTTATAGGTCGCGCCCTCGGGCGCGTCGTCGATGCCCACCACCGAGAGGCGCACGGGCACCGAAATGCCGAGATCGCGGGCGGCGTCCATGACTCCCAGGGCGCTCATATCATTCCCGGCGATAATGGCGGTCGGGGGATGCGTCAGCAGCAGCAAGCGCCGCGCCTCGGCGTACGCCGGCTCCCGGATATAGGTGCCGGGCCCGGCGTACTCCGGCGCAAGCTCAAGATTGTTGGCCGCGACCATTTCCCGGAAAGCGCGCGCCCGAATCACGCCGCTCACCAGATTCTCCTGCCCGGCCAGATGAGCGATCCGCGTGTGGCCGAGATGGCGGAGATGGGTGTAGGCCATTTCGATAGCCGCCGCGTTGTCGGTATCCACCGACGGGATATCGAACTCGCCGCCGGGAAACGAGATAGCGACCATCGGGATATTGTGCTTGGCCAATCCCGGAATGATATCGGAGTCGAGCGGCGGGGCGACCACGACGAGACCGTCGGTGCGCCGGTCGGTGTATGCCGCCGCCGAGCGGCTGGCGGTGCGCCACGGGTGCGTGTAGAACGTGACGTTGAACCCTTTTTCCGACGCCACGGTAATCACGCCCTGCAGGATATGGGACGCGTAGGGGTGCGTGATAATCGCCACGGAATCGATCACGCCGAACACGATGCCGATGGTATTGAGCCGCTTGTGCGACAGCCCCCGCGCCACCGCGCTGGGATGGTAATTGAGCTCGCGCACCATGAGCATGACGCGGTCCCGCGTCTCCTGCGGCAGGCGGCTTTTGCCGTTCAGGACATAAGAGACGGTAGCGGTGGAGACGCCGCAGGCTTTAGCGACATCCTTGATTGTGGGCATACGTTCGGGCCTTGCGGTTCGGGAGTTTCAGCAGGTCGCGTCCAACAAGAATTATACTCGGCGGCTTCCCGCTGACCAAGCAGCGGCCGCACGAGAACTTAATCGGTTAAGTGCTGCACGATTGTAACGGCGGAATGGCGGCTTGTCAACAGGAATTCCTTGCACGGAATTATTCGGCCAAAGGCTTGACAGCCTGTAGACTGACTGCTAGAATAACGAAACTTCGCCAGTTGACTTAACCGGTTAAGCAAATACGATTCTTATGCAGGCGAGCTTTTTCGCCCGATATCCTCAAAATCCTAATTCACGTACTTTCTGATTCAGCTTTGTCGCTCAACAGAAACGAGAAAGATTATGCAAAAGAAAAAAGGCTTCACGCTCATCGAGCTGCTCGTGGTGATCGCCATCATCGCCATTCTGGCAGCCATCCTTTTCCCGGTCTTCGCCCAAGCCCGTGAGAAGGCTCGCCAAACCTCCTGCCTCAGCAACGAGAAGCAGATCGGTCTCGCATACATCCAGTACACACAAGACAACGACGAATACTATCCTAGCACCGTCAACTACGGCTCCAGCTGGGTGCATGAAGTTTATCCTTACGTAAAATCCACAAGTGTCTTTACGTGTCCTGACGACGCATTCCCTTTACCGCAAGGTTGGATCAATCTTCCTAAAGACACAATTCCAGTGTCTTACACCGCTAACTCATATGTGATGAGCACCCGCAACGATATTAGCTACAACAACGGCAACGAACCGCATACCAGCCTTCCATACGCGCTAGCCAAGCTAGACGCGCCATCGAATACTGTTCTAGTCTACGAAGGCCTAACTAACATTGATCCCAATTCGCATTCGGAAGGTCAGAACCGGGCTTGGTTTACACCATCGGCTATAAACCACTTCGAGTCGGATCAGTATCACGCCTGC
>CAXSEA010000220.1:0-6211 GCA_964235675.1 uncultured Armatimonadales bacterium
GTACTCGCGAACCTACCGCTTCCACTCAGCAAAGAGCAAAGCGCCGGGAACAGATTGCTTTTATTAAGATGTCCGCTCGCCGCAGGCTCGGGTTGCGCGGCTGTACTTGCGCGCACCGCGCCCGGTTGTTCGAGCGCAAAGCCGTTTTCGTAATAGTCAGAATTAAACGACCAGGCAGAGACTGTTTGAAGCGCCGCCCCAGCGCCGGTCGCAGCCGTGAAACCGACATAGGCTTTGGTACCACCTAACGTGCGTGCCAGGTCAATATCGTACTCGTGTGCGAACGTCGCCCCCGTTGCAGTGTCGGTTACGAGCTCTTGTAACCGCTTGGCGCTCTCGGTGTAAATAAGCGTGGCTTGCATAACGTCTTGGCTGCGCGTGTCCACACCGTCGGAGAGCATATCGATGCCTTCAGTGGGAACCTCGCCATCGATATATAGTCCTGTCGTGCTCATCGAATTCATGTTCTCTGCCGGCATACTTACGGGATCGAACTTAATCGCGATACTGGAAGGAAAGGCTTTCTGCCCATCTGGTGATTCCAGCCCGTAGGCTAAGTCGCCACCAGTTGATCCGACGATTGTCGGGGCAGAATTTTCAATACAGAACGTAATCCCATCTGCGATGCCGAGGCTTTCCTTAAATTGAAAAGAAAAAGTCGTGTGGAACGCCCAAATATCAACCATCCGCCGAGTAAAAACGCTACTTGCCTGGCTTGGGATTCCCTGAGTCAGCTCAATTGCATTGCCGATATTCGCCGCGCCGCCGTTAAACCTCAGCGCGATGCTGGGTGAAAAAGAGCCATCCCCTTGAATTGCTTGCGCCGAGGCAGACTGAGGCGATAGCAGGCTGGCAGCGGCACTGGCGAGCAATACGGTCACGAGGCATGTCGCGCGATGCATGGAGGAATGTTGGACTAAGCGGCGCAGCATAGGAGTATTTTCCAGTCTGGTGACGAAGCGTAGGTGAACTTAAGCGTACAAGATTTGCGCAGCGTATCGAATAATATACAACAGATATTACCTGTCTGCTCAGTTGTTTCCCGTTTCGACTTTTGCGAATTGTCGCTTGTTTTAGTGGCTTCAACAAATAATTTCCTGCCGGCGCATTCTCTGGCAGGAAATTATTACACCTTTTGAGCGTCAGTAGATTATTGTTGGCTTAAGCCGTATACTTCGCCGAACTTGGATTTCAGGTAAGCGATATAAGGCCCGGTTTGCAGCTTGCTTCCTGTCGCCTTCTCAATCAGCTCCTGCGGGAAGTAGCGGCGGCCATACTGCCAAATATGGGAATCCAGCCAGCTGAATAAGCTCTTGAAGTCGCCTTGCCGGATTTCGTCGTCGAGGCTGGGGACATCCTCGCGCACTTTCGCGAACAGCTGCGCCGAGAGGAAGTTGCCCAAACTATAGGTGGGGAAATAGCCCATCCCGCCCATCGACCAGTGGATATCCTGCATCACTCCCTCGGAGTTGGTCGGCGGCGTGACGCCTAGATACTCCTGCATTTTGGCGTTCCAAGCTTCGGGCGCGTCTTCCACTTTCAGCTTGCCGTTCAGTAGATCCTGCTCCAGCTCGAAGCGCAGAATAATATGCAGGTTGTAGGTGACTTCGTCGGCCTCGACGCGGATCAGGCTGGGCTCGATCTTGTTGAACGCTTTATAAACCGTATCGAAATCGGCGTCCGCGAGCGCGCCGGGAAACGCGGCTTGGAATTTAGGAAATGCGTAGGTCCAGAACGGTTTGCCGCGCCCGACCAGGTTTTCCCACAAGCGGGACTGGCTCTCGTGGACCGAGTTGGAGCAGCCGTCGCCGAGCGGGGTGCCACGCAGATCGTCGCCGGTGTTCTGCTCGTACATCGCGTGCCCTGCCTCGTGCATGGTGCCCATCAGCGCCATCTGGACGAAATGCTCGTCATAGCGCGTGGTGATCCGGCAATCGTCCTTGCTGAACGACGAGGCGAAAGGATGGGTCGTGCGATCCAACCGGCCCCGGTTGAAATCGTAGCCGAAGGCGGCGACCGTCTCCTTGCCGAACGATTCCTGCGCCGGCTCGGGGTAGGAGCGGGTCAAAATCTCGGTGCTGACCGGGTTGCCCTTCGCCTGCACCTGCTTGACCAGATCGACCACGACCGGACGCACTTGGTCGAATAATTCCTGCACGTCGCTCGTCTTGAACTTGGGCTCGTAGTCGCCGAGCAGGGCGTCGTAGGGCTGGTCTTCGTAGCCATAGAACTCCACTTTGCGGCAGGCGAGGTCGAGGTTTTTGCTGAGCCAGGGTGCAAACGTGGCAAAGTCGTTTTTCTTGCGGGCTTCGGCCCAGACCATCTGTGCCATCGACGTGGTCTGGGTCTCCTCGGCGACAAAGGCGGCGGGCAGCTTGCGGCTGCGCTCGTAATCGTAGCGCGTCATCCGGACGATCTGATAATCCAGCGATTCGGCGTCTTGGCCCTCGACAGCCTTCTCGGCGGAGTCAATCATCCGTCCCATGTCGTCGGAGGTGAACATCTCGTGCGTCAGCTTGTGCAGCGCCGATTCCTGCATGGAGCGCGATTCGGCCGCGCCCGCGGGCATGTAGGTCTGCTGATCCCAGCCGAGCAGCCCGCCTGCCTGGCGCAGGTAGGTGATATCAGCCAGCTTTTCCTTAAGTTCGTCGAGAGGTGTCGCCATTGTGGTTATTACAATCCTTCATTGTTTTGGCCGCTCGCCGCAGCCGTTCGTTGTCGGCGCGGGTCACGTTTAAGTCTGCGGGTGATGGTACCCAGAGTTGCTCGGCGGCGCATGCCGAACTCTTCTAAAGAGGGTGTAGAAACACACCCCACGGACCTATCCGGCCTTTCAGGCCACCTTCCCTGAAGCCTTCTGTTATTCCCCGGACTTCAGTCCGGGGACTCTGGGGAGGTGGCCCAGATCGGATAGATACTGTTTTGCAAATCAACACATCCATTTCAAAAGGCGGCGAGTGGCACGTCTAAAATGAGGATGTCAACTCATTGTGCTGGAAGCCGCCTTGTCAAAGGGGTGGAATGAATTAGCTTTCTCGGAGCGTAAGAGCGCTGGACTGATAGACTCCCCGAACTTTAGTCCGGGGAGTCTCACGGAAAAAACTTCCGATTAGTGCTAGTTTTGCGGCTAGTCCATCCCTTTAGGGAAGATGTCACGTTAGTGACGGGTAGGTCCGTGCGCTGAAAAGCCGAATTTTTCTACACGCTTCAAAGTTAAGCAAACCGACGTCATCGGCGACGCGTTTGTTTGCGAGGTTAAGCTCGCGCGATATTCCGGAATGCGCGAGCGGCAAGTATAATCATGGCGAAGGAAACGCTCTTTGAGCGCCGCATGCTTGCCGATGATGGAATCGAATCAATGGCAGGACGCTTACCTCGCTTTCGGCGGCAATATCGGCGAGGTGAAGCCCCGTATTCTTGCGGCCTGGGAGATGCTCGGGCAATCGCCAATAATATCCGTGGCCGCGCGCTCGCAGCTTTATCGTACTGCGCCGGTGGGGGGACCTCCGGGCCAGAGCGACTATATTAACGCGGCTTGCCGCGTGCGGACAACGGCGTCCGCACGCGAGCTATTGCAGCTCTGCCTGCAAATAGAATTCGAGTTTGGCCGGCAGCGGGCAGTGCGCTGGTCGGCGCGCACACTGGATATCGACCTGCTGCTTTACGGCGGCCAGTGCATCAGCGAGCCGGGATTGATCGTGCCGCACCTGCGTTTGCGCGAGCGGCTTTTTGCTCTGGTTCCGCTGGCGGACGTCGCCGCGCCGGGCCTGCTTCTGCCGCCGAACCAAGAGCCTTTGCAAAGTGTTATCGATGCGGAGCTATCGCGTGAGCACGAGACGATTGCGGATTGGCGCAGGCGGGTATTCGTATAGATATCCCCGCGTCTCCTGCAGATGGTTCCGGCGCTACAATTGAGCGGCTGTGCGGCGTTTGCCGCACTCTACGGGAAAAGCGGGTTTCGATATGCCTGTCTTCACTTACCAAGCTAAAGATTCATCCGGCCAGACAGTCAACGGCGAGCTTTCCGCCTCCGACGAGCGCGAAGCCGCCGCGCAGGTGCGCGCGCTGGGCCATTATCCCATGCGCGTGGAGCGCTTATCCGCAATGCGCCCCGCCGGCACGATTGCTCCCACCGCCGTGCTGGACCCAAACGTAGTCAGCACGTCGAGCTATCAGGCGCAAGCGGCGCTTCTGCATGGGGCGTCAACCGGGCAAGGAAGGGTGAATGCTTCGCCCCGCGTCTCGCTCGGCCTGGGCGGCAGCTCCTACGGATTGCCCGAGGTTCGCCCCTACGGCAGTTGGTTCGAGCAGCGCATCCTCAATCCGATCTGGACCGGCGTCAGTATGCCGGCGCTTTCGATGTTTTACCGGCAGCTCGCCGCGATGCTCAACGCCGGAATGACCGTGAACCGCGCGCTGGAAGCGATGCAGGTGCAGTCGGAGACGCCGCTGCGGAAAATCTCTTATATCATGCGGCGTCATGTGGAAGCCGGCGGCAAGCTCTCCGAGGCGATGGGCATGTTCCCGCAAGTCTTCCGCCCGCTGCACACCTTTATGGTGGAAGCCTCGGAAGGCACGGGCGCGCTCGATGGGGCATTCCTGCGGCTGTCGGCATATGTCGATGCCGACTACGAGCTGAGGCGCGTGATCAAGAAGGAGACCTTCATGCCGAAGATCAACCTTGTTGCCACGTTCCTTCTTCCCCCGCTCTACGTTCTGATCGTCTCCGGCACGCAGGCTTATCTCCATACCGCCGTGCTGCCGCTGCTGAACCTTCTCGTCGAGGCGCTGGCCATGTACGTCGTCGGCCGCTATGCGCTGACGATCGCTCCCGTCGCCGTACTGTACGATACGGTCAAATCGTACCTGCCGTATTTCGGAACTACCGTCCGCATGCTGTCGAACGCGAAGTTCGCCCGCGCCTTGTCGGCGCTCTATACGGCGGGCGTTTCGATACCGACCGCCGTGAAAACGGCGTCGAAGGTGTCCGGCAACGCGTACCTGAGCGCCCAGATGAACAAAGCATCCGCGGCGATTTTATCGGGCAGCAGTATGACGGAAGCATTCGAGAGCGCGGGCGTGTTTCCGCCGATGTTCATCTCGATGATCCGCACCGGAGAGACCACGGGCAGCCTGGACACGCTGCTCGATAAAGTGGCCGGATTTTATGAAGACGAATCGGAAGTGCGGCTCAAGCAAAGCGTACAAGCGTTTAATACGCTCGTCTTCTTGATTATCGCCGTGCTTGTCGGTAAAGAAGTCATCGGATTCTGGCAAGGGTATGGCAACCAATTTACCGACCAAATGAATAATTAAAACTTTTCGTCGTACCGATTGCAGCGCTCATTCGCGTAGGCTCACGAATAGTTTGAACCAAGGAAATGCCGGTGGCGGGAGTATAATCTCAGCAAGTTAACATCGATGCGAATTTCACGCACATATTACGAAGTGATGGGTCTGCCTCGCGAGGCCGATCCCCGGCAGGTGAAGGCAAAGTACCACGAGCTGGCTCGGCAGTTTCACCCGGACCGCGCCGCCGACAAGACGGTCGCCGAGCGCTTGTTCGTGCAAATCAATCTGGCGTATCGCACTCTGTCCGATCCGGACAAGCGCGCGGTTTACGACGCCAGCCTGTTCCAGGCCGACGCCGCGACGAGCCGGCGTCCCGACAGCGGCAGTCCGCCGCCAGCCGGAGCGTCCGCGCCGCCGCCTCGTCCGACAGCCCCGCCTCCGCCCGCCAGGCCGCAAATCAATGTCGCCGAAGTGCTGGGACGCGCCAACGCCGCGTATATGGGCGGCGACCGGATTACCACGCATAAGCTGTCGATGGAAGTGCTGCGCGCCGATCCCAATAACGCCGAAGCGCACGCGCTCCTCGGCGACGTCTACGCCGATCAGGGCCGCCGTCCCGACGCGCTCAACGAGTACCGCACGGCCCAGCGCGCCGGAGATACCCGCGTCTCGCTGCAAGCCAAGATCAAGCGAATGGAAGGTTTAGTCGGTTCGACGCAAGCCGCTCCGTCAGCGGCGCAGGCAGGCTCCACTCGGCCACCATCCGCGCCGGCCACCAGCACCGCGCGCCCTCCGCAGCCGACTCAAGCCGATCCCAAAAAAAGCGGCTTCCTCGACCGGTTCACCCGCAAAGATTCCTAAGCAGCGGAACCCATCCGGCCTTTCAGGCCACCTTCCCTGTAGGGAAGGAAAAGTCTAC
>CAXSEA010000221.1:0-6194 GCA_964235675.1 uncultured Armatimonadales bacterium
CGCTATCTTATATTTCCTTCCCTACAGGGAAGGTGGCCTGAAAGGCCGGATGGGTCCGGCGAATTTCTTCTGTTCAGGCGTGGCTCGGGGCCGCGCTTTTTTCGGCGTCTTTGCGTTTTTTGCCGACTGAATCCTCGCCTTCCGTAACTTTAGCTGATTCCGCTTGATCCGGCGAAACGCCTTCCGCTGACAGGAGGCGCTGGGGAGTCGGCGCGGTGGTTTTGGGGAACAGCCGGAACAAGATCACCTGCACGCTCGCGGCGATCGGCACGGACAGCAGCATGCCCCAGATGCCCATTAGTTCGCCGCCCAAAACCAGCGCGAACAGCGCGACCACCGGATGCAGCCCCACCCCGCCGCCGACTACTTTCGGCGTGACGATGTTGTCGAAAACCTGGTTCAGAACCAGGCTGGAACCCACCGCGACCACGCCGAATCCAGCGCCGCCGCTGATGAAGCCGACGACGAAGATCAGCAGCGAGGTGCTGAACGAGCCGACGTAGGGCACCGAGTACAGCACGCCCGCGATGGTGCCCACTAGAAGCGCGTATGAGGCCAGCGAATGGTGAAACATCGACAGTCCGTAGAGCAGGACGATGGTGAACGCGCCGTACAGAGCGCAGACAATCAGCAAGCCCCGCACGTAATCCGAGAACACGCCGCCGATATCGCTGCTCATCAGCTTGGCGGGGCGACGCCACCGCTCCGGCATCAGGAACATCAAGCGCGCCCGCAGTCGCTTCAAGTCGATCAGCAGAAACAGGGTGATAATCAGCGACAGGACCAGCTCCACAAGCATCGTCGCGGAGCCGATCAGGAACGAGCCGATTTTGCCCCACGAGCTTTGCAGCAGCCCGGTGACGCGACCAGACACGCTCGCCAGCAGCGCGTTCATATTCTTCGGCACACCAAGCTTGGGATGCTTGAGCAGAATCTTGTGCAAAACGCCGTTCACATGGCGGCCCAGCTCATCAATGTAGTGCGGACCGTTTTGCACCAGGTTGGTCGCCTGCGCGACAAGAGCCGGAACCAACAGGCTAATCGCGCCGATGACGATCAGCAGCAAGACCAGAAATACCAGCCCCGCCACCACTCCCCTAGGCATCTTGGTCGCCGCCTCGATTTTGTTGACCAGCGGGTCGAGGAGCAGAGCCAGCGCCAGACCGAGAATGAACGGCGTAATCACCGCAAGAGTCGCCGTCAGGAGCGAGCGGACAATCACCGCGACAACCAGCAGCAGAACGACTCCCAGCGCGAAATAAAAGCCGATTTTCAGCCAGTCGCCCGGCTTGGCCGAGGGAGTAACCGGCTGGGGAGAATCCCCGTGCGCGTCGCCGACAAGAGAATGGCCGGCGCTCGGCAGACCGACGCCGCCGGACGGCATTCCGCTCTGGGATGGCTGCAATGATGAGTTCAGGGACAAAACGATAACCTCAAGGCTGGAGAAAGCAGCATCCCGGCGATGAAGCGGGCAGTCTGCGGGATGAGCAATATATGTACCCATATCCAGCCCTTAGCAAAAATGCTGAGGCATCCGCTTCTTCCGAGGCGGCTTGTCGAGTCTGGCGGCTATGCCCGCTCAAGCTTGGAAACGATTGCCTACGCGTCGGCACCAGTCAATGGAATTCAGCTCCTTTTTCCTACGCGCCTTGGCCTTTAGCCGTCACTTTGTTCATTGCCTTTCGTAATAAAACGGATTAGGCGCAACTCAAGCATCTATTTTTAATTTTATTTAGAAACAAAATATTGTATTAAGTATTACTTTGTATGGAATTATTACCGCAGTTATGCTTGCGTCACGGTATCGAGCGAGTGGCATAAGGTTGCTGTCGAGATCGTTCGGCAGCGCGGCGCCACTCGCGAGAAGGTTTTTTATGGTGGGGCGTCAGTGAACGCAGTGAAGATCGCAGGATGACTCAAGACATGCGCGAAGGCTGATTTGCGCATCTCTACCATTAAGGAGTTAGCAGTAGCAGCTTATGATTTCCAATCATCTCTCTTCCCGGCGCGGCTCGTCATGCCGCAAATCATTTTCCCGCCAATTCGCGGCTCGATACGCCGCGACGGCTCTTGCCATAGCCGCGGTGAGCTTTGTCTCTCCGCTGTGCCCGAAGCCGGCTTCGGCGCAAACGAGCGGCGGCGTGACCGCACAGCTCTCATTTCTGCAGTCGCTCGACAATCCGATTTACCTGAACATCAACCTGCTCGGGCAGCAGCTGACCAATTATGGATTGACGCTTGGCCCGAATGGAAACTTGTTCGGCACCACCGCCACCGGCGGCTTGCTGAACCAGGGCAGCGTCTATGAAGTTTCGCCGTCGGGACAGATCCAGCTGCTTCATTCGTTCGCGAACAGCCTCACCGATGGCGGTACGCCGAGCGGCAGCCTTACTTTGGGACCTGACGGCAATCTCTACGGCGTCACGAAGAGCGGCGGCGCGGGCGGCGACGGCACCGTTTACCAGGTGACCCCGTCCGGCGTGGTCACCACGCTTTACTCGTTCAGCGGAGGAGCCACCGGCGCGCTTCCCACTGGAACTCTCAGCATCGGCTCCGACGGCACCATCACCGGGACGACCACCGCGGGGGGCACGTCGAACCTTGGCACGGTCTATCAGCTCGCGAACCCGACGACCAGTCCGGCGCTGACGATTCTGCACTCGTTTACCGGCGGCACGACCGACGGCAGCGATCCCGTGAGCGGCGTCATCCAGGCCGCGAACGGCGACTTGTACGGCACGACGACCGGCGGCGGCGCGGCAGCCGACGGCACGGTATTTCAAATTGCCGATAATGCCGGCAACGCCGTGGAATCCTTGGTGCACTCGTTTGCAGGGGGCACCGGCGACGGCAGCGATCCTGTCGGCGGGCTGATCCAGACGGCAAGCGGCGCTCTGGCGGGAACTACGGCGGCGGGCGGCGCGAACAATCTGGGCACGGTCTACCAGGTTGCCGACGCGGCTACTCAGCCGGTGGAGACGGTGCTCCAGTCGTTCAACGGAACCAACGGCGGCGATCCGGTTTCCAGCTTGATTCAAACAGCCAATGGAACACTCCTCGGCACCACGATGCTGGGCGGCGCAAATAACCAAGGCACCGTTTTCGCCGCGCTGCAAAGCGGCACGATCTCCACGCTCGAATCGTTTACCGGCAACAACAGTGTCGTGGGCAGCGTACTCGATGAAACCGGCGACACTCCCGCGAGTCCACTTGTCCAAGGCGCAAGCGATACCATCTACGGCACGACCGACAGCGCAGGCCTGCACAATACCGGTGCCATGTACAAGCTTATTCTGCCTTCGGCGGTAACTGGAATAACACCGACGCGCTTCGATATCAACGCCGACGGCTACGCCGATATTCTCTTCTACAACTCCATCAACGGCGAGCTTTCCTATTGGACCATGGACGATGAAACCGTGGAGAATTACGGCGCGGCATTCGCGCAAATAGCTCCGTCTTCCGGTTGGATTCCCGTCGGTGAGCCTGACACGAACGGAGACGGCCAGCCCGATATCCTGTTCTGGAACCAGAATACCGGAGCGATGTCTGTCTGGAACTTGAAAACCGACAGCACGTCGGTCTCCCAATACGGGCCGACGTTCGCGACCGTCCCCGACACCACCTGGATGCCGTCGGCAATCGCCAACGACCAGGGCAACGGCCAGTATGAGATTGTGTTCCAGAACACCGTGACAGGAAACATCAGCGCTTGGCATATGAACGGCACGACGGTCACCAACTACGGCGGCACGATATCCTCCGCCGGCGCGAATTCGGGCTGGCACCTTGTCGGCGCTCCCGATCTTAGCGGCGACGGTAAGTCGGATTACTTGTTCTGGAACTCGGCCACAGGCGACGTCTCCTACTGGACTATGGATGACGATTCCGTGGCGCAGTATAACGTCAGCTTCGCAACGGTCAACAATACCGACTGGCACTTGGTCGGAGCGCCGGATTTGAACGACGACGGTGAAGCCGACTTAGTGTGGGAAAACATGGCGACCGGCGATGTTGCCCGCTGGCAGATGAACGGCGCGTCGGTCACCAACTATGGCGACACGATAGCGAATGTCGGCGCGGGCAGCGGTTGGTCGGTTCAAGGCGAGCGATAATCACGCAAGCTCACCCGCGAGACTCCGCCGCTGGGTAGCATACCGTGAGTTGCCCGGCGGCGATTGCTAGGCAGCCCCGACGCTTGACTGCAAGTGTCGGGGCTGCCTGTATTCCGACTGTTGCAAAAGGGAGAAATTTAAGCAAGTGGAGTTGATCGAATGCGTTCCCAATATCAGCGAGGGACGGCGGCTGGAGATCGTGGGCGATATCGCCGCCGCTATCGGCAGCGCCCCAGGCGTCCATCTGCTCGGGCAAACCAGCGACCCTGACCACAACCGGTCGGTTTTCACGCTTGCGGGCAGCGCCGACGGCCTTGTCGAAGCAATCCGCCGCTTGTACGCGGCGACGTTGGAATCGGGAATGGATATGCGCGCGCAATCCGGCGAGCACCCGCGCATCGGGGCATTGGACGTCGTTCCGTTCATTCCAATTCAAGGCGCGGATATGGAGCGCTGCGTCAGCCTGTCGCGTGAAGCGGGAGCGATGGCGGCGCGGGAGTTCGGCGTGCCCGTTTATTTGTATGCCGATGCGGCCATATCGCCAAACCGCCGCAGGCTGGCGGAGATCCGGCGCGGCGGGTTCGAGAAACTCGCGGATAAGATGCGCCTGCCTGAGTGGCAGCCCGACTTCGGCCCGAATCAGCCTCACCCCGCACTGGGCGCGAGCGCATTCGGCGCGCGCTTCTTTCTGATCGCCTACAACTTGCAGCTCGACACGCCCGATGTCGAGATTGCGCGCGCCGTAGCCCGCGCCGTCCGGGCCAGCGCTTCGGATGGATTGCCGGCGGTTCAAGCGATAGGGCTGTCCCTCGCCCAGCGAAACTGCGCGCAAGTGTCGATGAATCTACTGGACTATAGAATTACCCCGGTTCATATCGCGCAGGAGCGAGTGCGCCGGGAAGCCGCGCGCTACGGGGCGCAAATCACCGGAGCGGAATTGATCGGCTTTATCCCACAGGCCGCGATCGATGCAGCGGGCGCAGCCGGCTATGATCTACGAATCGAGGGCTTCACGCCTGGAATGATTTTAGAAAACGCGCTTGCGCTGCACGGTTTGCGTGAGCCTGCCTGACGCAAAAACAGCCCGCGCGGCATATGCCCGCGCAGGCTGTGATTATCAAGCGCTCAATGCTTAGTCCTGCTTGACGGACTGCTCCAGGACGGTTTCGGCCATGTAGATGGGGCACTTGACACGGAGGCCGATGGCGACAGCGTCGGAGGGGCGGCAGTCGATATCGACATACTCGCCGTTTGGCTTGACCATGGTGACTTTGGCGTAGAAGGTCTCTTTCCAAAGGTCGTCGATCACGATTCGGTCCACGGTCGCGCCGAGCTTGTCGAGCATGATTTTCATCAGGTCATGCGTCAGCGGGCGATCCATCGGCTCGTTCTCGATAGCGTTGGAAATGGAAATCGCCTCCGACTGCCCCACCCAGATGCGCACCAGGCGGCCCCGGTTGTCGCGGAACAAGACGAAATGCTGCGCTTGAAGTCCTTGCTCCTGCTGGATGTAGACGCCCATCACCTTGACCTCTTTTTCGTTCAGAGATCGCGGCGCGCGGTTTTCCACCTCGCTGGTAAACTCCGGATTGCGGCTGCCGCCGTTAGCGTTGCCGCTGCCGGCTCCGTTGGCGCTCAGCGGATTGCTGCTGCCTCCGCTGGCGTTGCCCTCGCCCGCTGCTCCTTCGGGTCCTCCCAAAAAGTCGCTCGGCCTCCAGTCCTCGCCAAACAGGTCTTTGAAATCGCTTGACACCTTGACGTCCCTCTTGTGCGCGGAATGTGCTCGCGGACGCGCCAAACCTAAACCCGCGCGCCCGTGTACGAAGATGAATCTGCCTGGTCTACAGTATGCCACGGAATCGCCAATAACGGATGCAGGGCGAGAGCGCAATGCGAAAAGTCGAATAAACAAGCCCGGCCTAAAGATGACAGGCCGGGCAGAAGAACCCATCCGGCCTTTCAGGCCACCTTCCCTGTAGGGAAGGAAATATAAGATGGCGCTCTATTTTAAAACGTCCTAGAATATGGCCGTAGACTTTTCCTTCCCGACCGGGAAGGTGGCCTGAAAGGCCGGATGGG
>CAXSEA010000222.1:0-6142 GCA_964235675.1 uncultured Armatimonadales bacterium
AGTTGAAGCTGCGCGGAATGGAGCGGTCGCTCATGATCCACATGATCATGTGCATCGATTCCGGAGTGAGAGAGATAAAATCGTAAAAGGTGTCGTGCGCGCTTTGCGCCTGCGGAATCTCGTTGTGCGGCTCGGGCTTGACGGCGTGGATGAGATCGGGAAACTTGATGGCGTCTTGGATGAAGAAAACCGGGATATTGTTGCCGACCAAATCCCAGTTGCCGTCGGGCGTGTACATCTTCACGGCGAAGCCGCGGACGTCGCGGGCCGTGTCCGCCGAGCCGCGCGAGCCGGCGACGGTCGAAAAGCGCGTGAACACCGGAGTCTTCAGCGACGGATCGGTCAAGACTTTCGCCATCGTGATATCGGACAGTGAAGAGTCGTACACCTGGAAGGTGCCGTGCGCCGCCGCTCCTCGGGCATGGACGATCCGCTCGGGAATGCGCTCGTGGTCGAAATGCTGAATCTTCTCCCGAAAGGCGAAGTCCTCCATCAGCGTCGGACCGCGTTGTCCGGCTTTCAACGAGTTCTGATCGGTGGCGATCGGCTGGCCGACGTTCGTGGTGAGAGGCGACTTGTCCGACGTGGTGACGGCGGCGAGCTGATCGTCCTTGTTAGTCGGCATAGGCGGCGCGCCCGGATGCGGCGACATGTCGGCGGCGGCGTTGGGAGTGGCGACCGGCGCGGCCGCCGCCTCGGCCTGAGAGTTTTTCATCGCGATACCGACTACTGTGGCCGCGCCTGCAATCGCAGCGCCCTGCTGAATAAATTCACGACGGCTTTTTTTCATCTTTACTCCTTCTCAAGCGATTGCCTTCACCCAGCAGCGTTGACGCGGCCATCGCTCACTAACAAAATTGGTGCGCCTTCCACTCTGGAATGGAAAGCGATGACTCAGCTTCCATTAAGCATTCATCATTATGAATGTATTAGCGCAAAATGCCTCGTCTTAGGGGAAAGTGCGGGGCGGAAGTTATTTAATCGGCGCGGACAGCGAAAAGCCGAACAAGTGCTTCGGGCCGATCAGCGGTGAAAGCACCAGCCCGTGGCGGCTCGCCAGTTCCAAGCGCGCCGTGCCGTAGCCGAGCAGCGCCCCGGCGATAACGTCGTGGATGTAGTGCCGGTGCAGCGTGACTCGTGAGACGCCGATCAAAGTCGCGCCGGTGTACCAGAGCGGCGCTTCACGCGGGTGCCAGGCCGATTCCATGGTCGCGGCGGCAAAAGCGGCGGTGGCGTGGCCGCTGGGAAAGCTGTCGTGGTCGGAATGGTCCGGACGCTCCTCGCGGACAGTCACCTTCAGCGCCTCCGCCACGAGCAGGCTGGTTGCCAGGGAATCCACAACGCGCACGGTATGTCCCTTGCCGCTGGACCCATCGCGAACAAGCGGCAGACCGATAGCGGCGGCGAGATAGAGGATGTTGCCCGTGCCGGAGGCGAACTTCGAGGCGGGATCAGCCCTTGCGCCGGCTGGGGCGAAAAGCAACAAGAGGCAGGCCGGCAACGCAAATGCGCGTCTAAATAAAAATCGATTAGTAATAGTGTTTTCTTCTTTCTCGCGGCACGACGAGGAATTGCGCCAATAGGTGGATTACACAACTCGACTGAGTGAAACGCTCTAAAACGTTTAGAACTTTATCATAAGTCAGGCGACACTGATACGACGAATGTTCTCTCGACCGGTTTGCTCGTCATGAAAGCCGACCTGCCTGCTGCTGTGACGAAAATTTTTGCGAGCCGTTTTCGCCGATTTAGCCTGGTACGCAACACCAGTGTCACATAATACGCCAAGTGGAGTAGCAAAGCTGTTGGTTCATCGGGTTCAACGGCACTAAGGGATTTTTGTTATGGCGTCTCGTTGTGGGTTTGGCTCGCTAGCCGTATTGATTAGTTTGGTCGTAACCGGAGCTTCAGCGCAAGCCGCCGCTCCGCTGTACCATCAAGTCCGCAAGATTTCTCTGCCGGGCAGCGAGGGGTGGGACTACATCAATGTCGATGCGAACACAGAGCGGCTTTATATCTCGCGTTCGACGTATGTCCAGGTGGTTGATCTGAAATCGGGCAAGCTGGCCGGTACCATCCCCAACACGACCGGCGTCCACGGAATCGCGATTGACGACAAAGACGGCCTGGGCTTCATCAGCGACGGGCGCGCGAACACCGTCACCGAGTTCAACCTGAGCACGCTGGCGACTATCGCCACGATTCCCGTGGGCGACGGCCCGGACTGCATCATCTACGATCCCGCCACCGACCGCGTCTTCACGTTCAACGGACGCGGCTCGACTTCCACGGCCATCGACGCGAAATCCGGCAAGGTCGTCGGCACCATCGCGCTGCCGGGTCGCCCCGAATACGCCGTCTCGGACACCAAAGGGATGCTCTACAACAACATCGAAGACAAAAGCGAGATCGCCGCTATCGATCCCAAAACCCTGCAAATCAAGTCCATCTGGCCGCTGGCGCCCGGCGACAGCCCCTCCGGCCTGACGATGGACCGCAAATCGCGTCGCTTGTTTTCAGTCTGCGACAACCAGAAGATGGTTGTCATGGACGCCGACACCGGCAAAGTGATCGCCACGCCGGCTATCGGCAACGGCCCCGACGCTTGCGTGTTCGATCCCAAGGCAAACCTCGTCTTCAGCCCGAACGGCGAAGACGGCACTCTGACCCAGATCCAGGAAAGCGGCGATCAATATGCTGTCGTCGGCACTATCCCAACGCAGATGACGGCGCGCACCCTCACTTACGACACGAAAACGCGCCATCTCTTTACCGTCGGCGCGACCCCGCAGCCTGCTCCGCCTGGCTCCGATCAGCCTCGTCGGCACCGCAGCTACCAGCCTGGATCGTTCGTCGTACTGGAATACGCCCCTTAGCGGCCGCTCGCAAGGCAGTCCTCGATTGCTGAGTGCAGTAATTGAACGTTACCGGCTCGAGCCTTCCGCCCAGCGCACCTTTTCGCTTAGTGGACGGCGCTCGCCCTCCAGCCACTCGGTCGCGGGCCAGCCTAAGACGAAAAAGCCCAGCAGCCGCCCGTGGGGTGGTACCAAGCCGGTGAACTCCGCGACGCTCGGATGGCGGAACACGCTGTTGGACAGCCACATTCCGGCCAATCCTTCCGCGTTCGCCGTCAGATGCAGGTTCTGCACGGCAGCTCCCATGGCGATCAGCTCTTCCTCGACATCCATTCTCAAAGTGCCGTTCGGCGTTTGCGCGGGCTGCATGCCGATGGAAATCCAAACCGGCGACGCCTGCGCCCGCTCCCGCTGCGCATCGAAGGTCGCCTGCTTGAATCCGGTTCCTTCTTCCTCGGCTTCCTTCCGGTAAGCCAGCGCGAACGCTTCGCCCAGCGCGGCGCGAGCCTCGCCGGTGTAGACAGTGAACCGCCACGGCTCGGTCTCTCCGTGGCTGGGAGCCCAGTCCGCCATTCGCAACGCCCGCTCGATCAGCTCCGCCGGAACAGGATCGGGCAGCAGGCGCGCCACGCCCATGCTTCTGCGACGCTCAATCGCGGCGCAGAGCGCATCCAGCGCGCCGGTATCCATAGTCGTCGCCGCTTGGCTGGTATCGACCGCGTTAGCTTCCATATATGTCATCGCTGAATTCTTCCTTTACAAGCAGAGAAGCTGTTTTAAAATTAGAGGAGAATAACGTTTATACCTTGAGCCAGTGTTCAAACAGCGTTCCACAATCGTTGCGCCATAAGCCGCCTTTGCTGAAAACGTTTTTCTTCGGGTAAATTATAGGGCCGTCAACAAGCCCGATCCGGACCATCAGCTCACAGAAAAAAGCTCCTGCGACTTCTGTATTCAACAGAAGTCGCAGGAGCTTTGAAAACCGTAACAGCGAGACATCGGTGCCGTTACTAGCGACCGGGATCGCCGTAGGGGTCCTCGGACGCCGGACGAATTCCCTGCGCCCCTGGGTCGCCATACGGGTCTTGCGAAGCGGGTAGGATACCCTGCGCGCCAGGATCGCCGTAGGAATCTTGCGAGGCAGGCAAAACGTCGCCTTGCTGATTATTGTTATTGTTGCGGTTGCCGCCGGTTAAGTCTCCGACAACATCTTCGATTTCGTCCATCAAGCCCATAGTTTTGTTTCCTTAATGTGCCTTCCTAAAATTAGGAGGACGTGGAGAGCGACGGATCGTACTGAGTCGCGGACTGAGTCTGCGCCCCAGCCGGAGCGGCGGGAGCAGGCTGGTTCGAGTACTGCTGATAATCAGGAGCATACTGTTGCACCTGAGACGCGGGAACGCTGACCCCGCCGCTCGGCGCGGTCACCCAGATAGCCTGGTGCTGCGCATTGCGATAATAGATGCCGCCGTTCGCCGAACGATAAAGCTGCGCGTTGCCCTGACCTGCGGTCTGTCCGCCAGCCGCCGTATTCTGCTCGGCAGCCTGATGCTTCTTGTAAAGATAATACAGAAGCGCCGCTCCCGCCAGCAGAACGACCTTTTCCTTAGTGGACATGCCCGGACGCGCCTGCGTGTTGGAGGCCATCGTCCCGGAACCCGCCATCGGCGGTGCGCCTGTGCTAGTCATCGGCTGCGCGCCGCCGTTCATCGGAGCGGTGTTTGACGCCATCGGCTGTGTAGTCGCCGGAGCAGTCGTTCCGCCGCCGCTGCCAGAATTGTTTCCGCACCCGGCTGCGCCAAAGGCCAATGTGGGTGTAATCAGGCTTCCCGCGAGAATAAGCGCTAGCGACCTTGATGCGCGCTTGGTTGTAGGCATGTTCGTAAATTCCTCCGTAAACAGGCGTATGCCGGTTAATTGAAACTGTTGCCCCTGTTTACCCCGACAAGCCTTTTTATAACCTCGCCGAAATACCGCCATCCCATGTTTACTTCGTTTTTCTAAAATATGACGCGGTTTTTGCTCAATTAGCTTTGCCGCTAATTTTCTCTAGAGCCAAGCTTTTGCTTGAAATCCGTGCCTTCAGCAAGATAAGTGAAGAAGCAGCTGAATGCTTCATCCCAGACGATTTCACTTCTATTGCGTCTCCTGCCTCGCTCTGAGCCAGCTAGGCAGCGGAATGCAGCGCGATGCGCGGCAGGTAAAATACCGCCATGCGCATTTTTCCGCTTCCATTTGCATCGCGGCTTTGTTCCGGTTCTGAAAGATCTCAACGCCGCCGCTCTTTCCGGCACTTGCCTTCCATCGCTCTGTGCGCTTTACTGGCTATAGTCGCGCTGCCGGGATGCGGCAACGGCGGCAGATCATCGGCTGGAGGGACAGGCGGCGTGCTGCGTGTCGGGATCGTGCCCTACGATCAGCCCGGCAAGCTCCAGGAGGAGTACGCTCCATTCGCCAATTATCTCGCCGGAAAGGCCGGCGAGAAGGCGAAGGTGTTCGTCACGCAGGACTACTCCGGCGTCGCCCCCGCGCTCCAGGCCGACCAGATCGACGTCGCCTACCTCAACCCATTGTCGTTCGTCTTGTTCGAGCAGCGCCTCGCCTCGACTCCGCAGCGCCTGGTTCTGCTCGGCATGCCCGAAGTCCACGGCTCGCTCTACTATTACGGCATCATCGTCGCGCGCAAGGACAGCGGCATCACCTCGGTCGCCGGATTGAAAGGCAAAAAAGTCGCCTTCTCCGACGCGACCTCCACCTCCGGCTATTTGTATCCCTATCAGTACATGCTGTCGCAGGGCGTCAACCCCGACAAGGACCTCGCGCAAAAAGTATTCGCCGGCACCACCGGTGTGATCCCCGCCGTCCTCAACAAAACCGTGGATGCCGGCGCGGTCTTCGCGGAAGGCCTCACCCTCTTCGCCAACCCCGCCCAGCGCCGGCAATTGGTCGTCCTTGCCAAAGTCGGCCCGATCGCCAATGGCATGCTGGTCGCGCGCGGCAATCTCGACCCCGCCACTCTCGCCAAGCTGCAAGCCGCCATGCAGCAGATCAACACCGACCCCGCCGCCAAATCCGCCCTGACCTCGCTCCAAGTCGCCAAATGGGATGCCCCCGACGACACCGTCTTCAACCCCGTCCGCTCCGCCGCCAAGGTGCTGGGAGTGGATATCGCGGCCATGGACAAAAAGAAGTAGGATTCCAGATGCCTCCGGCGGCCAGGCTCGGCCTGGACTGTTGCCACCAAGTCGCAGCGACTTGGTGGGGTTGATAACGAGGCGTTAAGTTCG
>CAXSEA010000223.1:0-6138 GCA_964235675.1 uncultured Armatimonadales bacterium
ATAGAATCACCGTGACTGACGTTCTGCTTTTGAGCATTGCGCAAGGCCTCATCAATGCATTCGATACCCCGGCGCGTCAATCCTACATGGTGCGGCTTGTAGACCGCCGGGAGGATCTGAGCAATGCGATTGCGCTGAACTCGTCGCTGGTGAACTCGGCGCGTTTGATCGGCCCGGCTATCGCGGGCGTCATTATCGCGGCGGTCGGCACGGGCTGGTGCTTCTTCGCCGATGGCGTCAGCTTTCTCGCGGTGATCGGCTCGCTGCTCATGATGCGGGTCGATAAATCGCAGAATCTGCCCATCGCATCCGACAAGGCGCGGAGCATCTTAGGCGAGTTCCGAGAAGGATGGAAGTATGTCGGCGAATTCAAAACAGTTCGCAACGTGCTGCTGCTGCTCGGACTGATCTGCCTGATGGGAATGCCGTATACGGTTTTGCTGCCGCTCTTCGCCACGCGCGTTCTGCACGGCAGCGCGAAGACGCTCGGCTGGCTGATGTCGTCCGTGGGAGTCGGAGCGGTGATCGGGTCGCTGGTTGTGGCGGCGCGCAAGTCGGTGATCGGGCTGGGGCGCGTTATGGCGACAGCAGCGGTCATATTCGGCGTCGGGCTGACGGCTTTTTCACTGTCCCATATCTTCTGGGTATCGATGCTGCTCCTGATGGTGACCGGCTTCGGCTTTGTCACGCAGCTTGCCAGCAGCAACACGCTGATTCAAACCGTGGTGGAGGACAAGATGCGCGGGCGCGTCATGAGCTTCTACACAATGGCGTTTTTCGGGACGACGCCGTTCGGCAGCCTCTTAGCCGGAGTGTGCGCCAGCAAGTTCGGCGCAGCGTGGACGCTCTGCGGCGGCGGCGCGCTGTGCGTGGTCGGCGGAGCTTGGTTCGCCGCCACTCTCCCGGCGCTTCGCCAGGAGCTCAGGCCAATTTACAAGCGGATGGGCATCTTGCCCGCCGCCGAGCTTGAAGCTATCGGCCTTGCTCCGGCTCCGATACAAAATTCGGGCGCGCCCGTTTAAGCATCTTGCAGGTGCTTGAGCAGTATGCCGCAAACGTCCACGGCTTCTACTCGGTCGCCGCTCAGAAGTCCGCTGTTTCGAGTCGCAATCAGTGGATCGGCGTTGGATGCTGCCCCTACCCTACCGTGCGAGCCTTTGACGAGCGTCGCGTCCAGGGGAATAACGTCCATGAGGTACCGAAAGCCAAGCTGCTTTTTCAGCAATTTGAAACCCACCTGCACCGGCAACGCTTTGATTTCCGGGTTGGTGAACAATTCCACAGGATCGTAGCCGGGCTTTCGGTGAATATCCACCGTGCGGGCGAAATCCGGAGCGCGGCTGTCGTCGAGCCAGTAGTAGTAGGTAAACCAAGCGTCGGCATCGGCGATGGCGACCAGATCGCCGGAGCGGGGATTGTCGAGATGGTACTCGGCTTTGCCTTTTTCGTCCAGAACACGCTCGATTCCCGGCAAGGTTTCCAAAATCGAGCGCACTCGCCCTATCGCTTCGGGCTTGTTGACATAGACGTGCGCGACCTGGTGGTCGGCCACGGCGAACGCCGCGCTTGCGCCGGGGTCGAGCAGCTCCAGGCCAAGCTCCTCGCGGATCGCGATGAGGCCGGCTTCACGGAGTGCCCGGTTGATATGAATAGGCTTTGAAACTTCGGTGATGCCGTATTCGGAGAGCACGATAACTTGCACGCCTCGCTTCTCGTAGAAGTCGATCAAGTCGCCGCAAAGCGCGTCGATCTCTTTCAGGTCGGGCTGGATGCGGGGGTCGGCGGGGCCGTACTTCTGCAGGCCGTAGTCCAGGTGAGGCAGGTAGACCAGGCTGAGTGTCGGCGAGTGCATCTCCTCGACCCGTTTGGACGCGTCGGCAATCCAGCGGCTGGATTTAATGGATGTGCGCGGCCCCCAAAAATCGAACAGCGGGAAGGTGCCCAATTCTTTTTGCAGATCGACGCGCAGCGTGCCGGGATTGCTGTAGACATCGGGGAGCTTGCGGCCGTCGGCGGGGTACATCGGGCGGGGCGTGACGCCGTAGTCCGCGCCGGAGTACATGTTGTACCACCAGAACATATTGGCGCAGGTAAACGACGGGTCGATTTGACGCGCCATGTCCCAGATCTTGGGGCATTGAATCAGCGCGTTAGACTGCCGCCAGAACTTTACTTCGGCCTCCTCGCGGAAGTACCAGCCGTTGCCGACGATACCGGTCATATCCGGCCACTCGCCGGTCAGGTAAGTGGCTTGCGAGGTGCACGTGACCGCAGGCGTCGGCGCATGGATAGTCGCCGATTTGCCCTGACCCAGCCAAGCGGCAAGCTTTGGCGTGGACGGCCCAATCAGGTCTTTCGTCAGACCGACTACATTCAATACGGCCGTTCTACGCACGGGCGGCTAGCTCCTCGCCGGGTTGACCGACCGGCTCGCCCAGCGCGCCGAGCACCCATCGGTACTCATGCTCGATGGAGTGCGCCAAGTTATCTTCTTTCAATTCCGGCGGCAGGATATCCCAGGTATAGGTTTCTATTTCCAGATGCGTGGTCGTCTCGGGGTGCGCGTGCAGGTAGGCGAAGGTGTCCTCGATCTCCTGGCGCGTGGAGCAGATCACGGCATGGTACTCGTCGACAAAGAGCGGCACATGGAAATGGACGCGCCAGAGGGTGGCTTCGGGATCGTAGATGTTGGGGAGGGCTAAAGCCAAGTCGGGATAATGGCGCAGCTCGCCGCCGGCTCGGCACTCGATCACCTGGTGCAGGTAGGTGGATTCGGCGAAGGTCTCCAGCTGCTTGGCGATTTCAGCGCGAGCGGCGTCGCCCGCGGGCAGATCCACTTCCAAAGCGGCGCTGACTTGAACGCGTCCAATTTTGATGCCGGCCTCGGCAAACCGCGCCAGCGCCGCCGCGGCATTCTCGTTCTCGATAGAGAAGTGGCAGGTATCGAAGCAGACCTGAACATGCTCCTGGAGAGCGTCCTCTGCCTCCGCGTGGGAGATGCCCGTTAGCTCTGCCAAATTGGGCGCGCCAATCGGGAGCAGCCAATCGGCGAAATAGGCAATCAGCTCGTCGGTGTTTTCAATCAGGCCGTCCGGCTCCGGCTCAATGTCAAGGTGGATCATCTGGCCGGTTCGCCGGCGCACTTCCACCATCGCGGCCACTGACTTGACTATGTTTTCCGTCATCACCTGCCAGACCCACTCGCTGGGCGCGCCGTCGAACCAGCCTTTGTAGGAGAGCGGCGAGGTGGAAATGCCGCCATCCATGCCCACCGGGAGCAGCCCGGAAAGAATTTCCACAAGCCTAAGCGTATAGTCGAGACGATCTTGCATCTGCCAGTCGGGCGCAAATACATCCTGCTTGATGACCCGGTTATGGAACGAGCCGTATGGAAAGCCGTTAATGACCGCGACGTAGCAGCTGCGCTCCGCGAGAATGCGCCGAAACTCTTCCAGATTGCCGTCCTGCAGCAATTCCACGCTTTCCTCGGAAGAAAGGCGCAGGCCGATGCCGAACGGCTCGTCCGGGGCAAGACGGGCTTTCAGCGCCGGCGCATACTGCTCCAGGGTTTTGAGCACGTTGCGCCAGCCGCTTGCGGCATGGATATTGGTGCAGTAGGTAAGATCGCACTGCGGTAAAGCTTTTAACTTCATTTATCGTTGACTTTGCTCCGGCAACCCTATCCGGCGTAACGGCCACCTGCCCTGAAAGGAAAAGAATTCCTCATAACGCTGTGCGGTCGTTTGTGTTTAGCCTGAACTGAGAGTTACTACTCTCCGGCGAGAATGGCTTGCCTCATGGCGGTGTCGGCGACTTTAGGCTCGGGTTGCAGGTTGAATTTGGGCGACTGGCTGAGAAACGCGACTGGATTGTCAAAGACAATCTTTTTGATCAGGGCGGCGTCGTGGCCTCGCCGGCGCATCTGCATCATGAAGTCCGGCACGGCGGTCGGGACGCTCGGGCCCCAGTCGCAGGCGGACGCGACGCACAGGCGGTCCGGGCCGAACACCTCGATCATATCGATGGCGCGCTGCGGCGAGACTTTGGTCAGGGGGTAGAGCGTCGCGCCTGCCCAATAGCCCGGCTCCAGAATCATGTCCAGAGTATGCTCCTCGGCGTGATCCACCAGCACCCGGCTCGGGACAATCTCCGGGTACGAAGCCAGCGTGTCGATGATCGCTTTAGTACCTTTGTACTTGTCTTCCAAGTGGGGCGTATGGATATGAATCATCTGGTCGTACTGCAACGCCAGCTCGATATGATCGCGCAGGGTGGCGATTTCGTTGCGGGTGACACGGTTCACGCCGATCTCGCCGATACCGAGGACTGTCGGCAGCTCCAAATATTTAGGGATGCGCGAGAGCACGTCGCGGGCGAGATCGCGGTTGTCGCCTTCCTTTGGGTTCAAGCAGATCCAGGAGTAGTGCTGGATGCCGAACTGCGCGGCGCGCTTGGGCTCGAAATCGGTGAGCTGCCGAAAATAGTCCTCGAAGCCGTCGGCGGACATGCGGTCCCAGCCGGGCCAGAACGCCGGCTCAGTCACCGCCACGCAGCCGGTCATCGCCATTTTGGCGTAGTCGTCGGTGGTGCGGCTCACCATATGAGCGTGAATATCGATGTAGTCCATTGTTTATGCCTGACACAAGTTGCGGAATCGCTCGACCATGGCTTCCGCAGAATCGGGCGAAATAATGTAATTTTTAACCAAGCCCTTACGTGTTCTGATCCAAACGTAAGGACCGAACAATCTGTTTACGTAGTTGTAGCTAAGTAGCAGAGGGTAATCAATTTGACTCCATTTTTGCACGTCAGCTATATCTTGCAATGCGATATTTACCCAAGCTCCTCCAAAAATCTTGATTGCCAAACCATTGATGTCAAGCTGGTAGGTAATGATGCGCTTGAAGCCAAATTGAAGAACGCAAAGCAGCAGGAGAGAACCGCAAATTAAAGCGGATAGAATGAGCGCGTCCATTATCCTGTGTTGTCTACTGCCGGGAGGTACGCGCCCCGCGCGCTTTTTTGGTCCAGCTCGGCGAGCGGCTCGGTGGTGGGATCGCTGAAGATCATCTGGACGGATTGCACGCGCGACTCTTCCGAATCGGCCAGCGCTTTCAGAGCTTCGCGGAAGGCCAGGATGCGAAAATCCGTGCCGCTGGTCCCGGACGCGTCTCCGGCGGCTTGGTCAGCGCGGTCAAGACGGTCCAGGAAGGCGGCGATATCGAGAATGCGGGTGCGGTTCTCGATAAAAAACTCATCGGCAACCTGCCGCGCGTTCAGCGGCAGGGCATGGGAGGGTGCGCTCATACAGAATCCTTCGGCGTTATCAGTCGGCAACTTAACTGGGTTATAACCAGTTTTACCGAAAAATGTGAAGATAGACTGAAAAGAGGCTTAGAAAAAGAGCAGAGACCTATCCGGCGTGATGAGTCACCTTCCCTAAAAAGGGTTTAGCAAAAGTCGTATCTTCTCCCCTGCTTGGACAAGGATGGGTGTCGGAGTTCGGTTTTGAGGCAGCGCTCGTGCTGGGCGTACCTCCCCTTAATCCCCTCCTTGGAAAAGGAGGGGAAACCAGACGACTTTTTCTAAATGCTCTAAAGGGAAGGACGTACATACTCTTCGCGGCTTAGGAGAACGCTTGGTGGATCGCTAAGTGACGGCGAACGGGCGGGCAATCCAGCTTGCCAGAAATAGTAAAACGAGCACGCCCAGGCCGAACCAGAGGCCCGCGTAGCCGCCGGCGACGGCGGCATCGAGGACGATGAGCGACAGCACGCCCGCTTTCACGGCTTTGCGAATCATCATCGGGTCGAGCGTGCGGTAGGCGCGCCAGAACGGCGGCACAACCCGCCAGGCCAGCAGCAAGACGAACGGCAGAAGATAGAAGAAGCGGAAGCCGGGAGTCAGCCCGAGCGCGAGCAGAGCGGTCAGCACGACGCCCACAAGCACCAGCGCGAGCGTGCCGGTTCTTCGCTCGCCGCCATGCACCTCCCCGGTACTGATCGCGGTAATAGCGGCGATATAGGCCAGCGGAATGAGCGCGAGATACCAGCGCTGCGCCACCAGGAGCGGCAGAGCGCTGATTCCAAGCAGCAGGTTGAAGCTGCGGCACAGGCCCATGACGATCGGGCCGGCGAT
>CAXSEA010000224.1:0-6126 GCA_964235675.1 uncultured Armatimonadales bacterium
TGCGCGGTCGCCAGGTCGGCCTTCACCTGGGGCGGCAGACGAAACTCGTTTCGGTGCTGCGCGTAATAATCCGCTATCTCGCTATCGCTCACCGTTATACCTTGAATCTGCAAATTCCGCAGCGCAAGCCTTGTTTTCACGGATTCTCTAAATATTTCCAGGGATGGGTCCAAGGTTTTCGCTTGGGTTATCACTTGTGGATTCGCCCGCGCCACGCGCGCGATCTCTTGATCGACATCGGCTTCGGTCGGCATCACTTTCGCTTGAGTCGCCGCTTGATCGACGACATCCTCGGCGATCATATTGCGGAGCGCGCTTTTCGCGTAGAGATAATCCAGCCGGTCGTCCAGATCTTTGCGCCGGATCACCTGGTTGTTGACGTCGATCAGCGGATGCGCCGTCGAATAGCGCTGGTACAGCAGAAAGTTTCCAGCCAGAGACACTACGCAGACAAAACCAATTAAACCGCCGACAGCATTGTTCATTCGTTACAGCTCACCAGTAGAAGCCAGAAGTCGGAATGCGGAATCGCCATGGAACCAGTGGGTCACCAATGAACTGTCGCTCAAGCTTTAGGCATTTAGACCAGGTTTCGTTAGAAAAGTTGCTTTCATTTTATTCAATCTAACGAATATTTAGCGTATTTGTACTAATTTACTTTGTCGCGCCGACTAATTTTACTATGGCTGCCCCGACAATGTCGGCCCAGAGGCTCAGCGAGGCATGCTCGGCAACCCAGCGGTTTGCCGCGTGGCCGATGCTTTCGCGCAGAGCGATATCTGACAAGCAGTGTTTGATGGCCTGCTCCATCGCATCCGCGTCGCCCGGCGCGGCGTAGAATCCGTTCACAGCGTCTTGGACAACGTCGGTTTGTCCGGCGGTTTTGGTGACGATGACCGGCTTGCCGCAGGCCATCGCTTCCAGCAGGGTGGTGACTCCGGCTTGGAAATCGTTGTCGTAGAGCGGCAGGGCGACGCAGTCGCTGGCGCGGTAGAGGTCGCGCAACTCGGCGTAGGAGTAGCGTCGCGCGGAGACGTTGGGCGGCAGGGCGGCGCGCTCGGTTTCGTTGGCGTGCTTCGACCAGGGCGAGGCGGCGGCCAGGTTGAAATCCACTTCCGGCATGCGCCGGGCAACTTCGATCAGAGTGGGATAGTCGCGCCATTCCAGGCCTGCCGAGCTGACTAGCGGGCGTCGGCCAGTTCCGGATTTGAACGCGTCGGGAGCGGGAGTGAAGAATTGATCGTCGGCGTGAAAGCTGATCAAGGGCACTTTGGACGGCGGGCAGCCGAGGGATTCAATCGCGGCGCGCTGCTGTGAGGCGGCGTAGAGAAACAGCGTGTCAATGGATTCCATCGCGCGCAGACGGGTGAAGAAAACGCGTTTTTTCGCCGGAGTGATGCGGTGACCGATCGCCACGATGCGCGGGCGGCGCGATTTCTGGCCGGTGAGGGTGAGCATCGCGCCGAGCGGCAGAGCGATGCTTTCGGAGTTGCAGAAGATGACGTCGTAGCGCCGACGCAATGCATAGCCGACAGACGCGAGGCGCAGGTCTTTGACGGCCATGCTGGTGGAGCGGGTGCTCAGGGACGAGTAGTCGCGGATGTCCACGGAGCAGCCCTGCTCGCGGAGAACGCGCTCCAGCTCGTGGTAGTCCATGCGGGGATGGAGTCCGGCGGCGACGTCGGCTTCGATGCCGCGCTTGACGTCGCTGGGGATCAGCATCAGGACGCGGAGCGCGTTATTGCTCTTTGCCGCTTGCGAAGGCTGGGTTGGGGCGGTCGGACTATCAATTGCGACTGGCATGATATCTACTCTTTTACTAAAGAAAGCGGGCGAGCATAGGTCAAGACGATTGCTGAGCGGGCGTCAACGAAGGGTTTGCCTTCTCGCCCATGGAATCGGCGGCGACTTGCTTCAGGAGGCCGATTAACTGACCGTAGTTTTTGGCGGCGTCGAACTTTTCCGTCGCGCGGGCTTCGGCTTGGCGGCTGAATGCGCGGAGCTTGGCGTGGTCGGTTGCCAGACTCAGCATGGCGGCGGCGAGGGCGGCTGGGTTGCTGGGCGGGACGATCAGGCCGCAGTCGTCGTGGGTGACTGCTTCGCTGAGCGCGCCGACATCGCTGCTGATGACCGGCAGACCGGCGGCGAGAGCTTCCATCACGGCGAGGGGCAGGCAGTCGCCGAGAGTAGGGAACGCGAATATATCGGCGCGAGCGTAGAGGGCGCGCAGCTCGGGGGAGTTGGGCTTGAGGCCGCGATGCAGCTCTACGCCGGGCTCGTTGAAATCGGCGGGCAGAGAATCCGGTTTGGTGGCGACGATCAGTTGCGCCTCGGGCACGGCAGCGCGGACTTGGCGGAAGGCTTGCAGGAGGGTGGAGCCGCCTTTGCGCTCGAAATCGCCGCCGACGAAGAGATAGGTCGGCTTGATTGGGCGCTGCTCGCCGGTGCGGTCTACTCGCCAGAGCGATGGGTCGATACCGGGCGGGATGACGGTCACTTTTTCGGGGGCGACGCCGTAGTCGCTTCTTAAAGAAGCTTTCGCCCATTCCGACCAGGTGACCAGATGCCGCGCAGCGTGGTAGGCGCGCTCGTTCATGCGCTTTTTCAGCGCTTCCAGCGGCGCAGGGCCAGGATTGTGCTTATAAAACGAGCCGAGGGCATCGTACTGGAGCGGGGTGGCGTCGAGGGAAACGATGGACGGAACTCGCCGCATCAGGCCGACGGAAAACAGCGACGTCACCTGCGTATGGAACAAGCAGGCGGACAGCTCTTGCGCGTGCGGAGCGAGACCGCGTTTGGCGGCAAGGGAAGCGCGGACGCTCCAGTTGTCGTGGAGCAGCGGGCGCAGCAGAGCGGGCATCGGCGTGCCGTCGTAGGGAATATCGACGTAAAGCGGGTCGATCTCGGGATGACCGGCGAGAAAGCGCTTCAGGTTGTCGGAATGCGTGATGTGGCCGAGCGAGTATTCCAGCGCGAAGCCGATTTTTTCTGGTGGGTGCATGGCGGTAGGGAAGGGTTCAGAATCGCTCTCTGGCCCGCTGGGCCATTTTTTGCAGTGAACCGCCTCGCGGCGGTTCACTGTGAGTTTTTTAGGTTATGCCACAACTGGGGCTTTCGGCGGGGATGAGTTTCGGGAGGCGGCGAGAGTGGTCTGGTAGGCGGCGGAGTAGAGCATGTTGTAGGCGGCGCTCAAGGCGGCGAGGGAGGCGTCGCGGCGGCCGGATTTGTCGAGCAGACGCGCGGCGGCGCAGAGCGATGAGACTGTCGGCGAGAGCACCGCGGGGATGGCCGCCGCTCCGGTCGATAAAACGCGGGTGAGGCGGTGGCGCTGAGTCAGATTGCGCTCGACATCGGTTTTGGACAGGGTGCCGGTGAGGACGCGCTCGGCGTCGAGGGCGCCGTAGGATGTCGGGATTTTGAGCCAGGAGTCGAGTGTCCGCACGGGATGGTGAAAAGCGTCGGCGGCGAAATCCCAGACGAAGCGCAGTCGGCACTGACTGGCGAGGCGGGTGGCTAGCTCGACGTCTTCCTGGCGTTTGAAGCGGGCGTCGAAGCCGCCGACTTGCAGAAGCCATTCGCGGCGGACCGAGGCGTTGCCGCTGTAGAAGTGCTCGGCACCGGCATCGTCCTGTTGATGTTTTCCGCCGGGGCTGAACAGGGCGTATATTTTTTGCAGCTTGGCGTGCTCCCAGGCGATCCAGGGCGGCTCGTCGGCGGCATAGGCCGGGTCGGGAGAGAGCGGACCGAGAACGATGATATGGGAGTCGTGCTCGTGGTGGGAGAGATGGCGCTCCAGGCAGATGGGAACCGGCTCGACGTCGTCGTCGATGAAGACGATGACTTCGCCGCCGGCTTCGGCGATGCCTCGGTTGCGGGCGGCGGCGGGGCCGGCGTTCTCCTGCTGGAAGGGGCGCATTTGCAGAGTGCCGGACGCGGCGTACTCGCTCAGCATCGCGGGGGTGCCGTCGGCGCTGCCGTCGGAGACGACGATGACCTCGAAGTCGCGGGCGTCGAGGGTCTGGAGGGCGAGCGCGTCCAGGGTGCGGCGCAGGCTTTCTTTTCGATTGTAGGTGGGGATGACGATCGAGCAGCGCATATGGGTTTTATTGAAGCTCAATCATCGGCAATATCAGGCGGCTTTTCGAGAGTCGGCGGCAAATGAGGCGTTCGCGCCGCGCTTGGCGAGCATCCGCTCACGCATGAGCGCGACGGTTTGGCGGATGTTGGCTCCGGCGTCGTAGCGAGTCTCGGCGTCGGCGCGGGCGGCGCGGCCCATCGCGAGGCGCTGGGTAGGGTTATTCAACAAGGTTTCCAGGGCGCGGGCAAGGCTGTCGGGATCGTTGGGCTCGATCAGGAAGCCGGTTTCGCCGTTTCGGACGATGTCACCGGTGCCGCCAGTGCGGGCTAAGATGACGGGCAGGCCGGAAGCGAATGCTTCTATCCCGGCGAGGGAGTAGCAGTCGGCGCGGGTGGGCAGGACGAAGGCGTCGGCTTGGGCGTAGAGTGCGACCAGCTCGGGATCGTTGGGCATGAGGCCGTTGTAGACGTGGACGCGGGGATCGCCGATGTCGCCCAGCTTTTCACGGGTGACCAGGTGCAGGCGGAAGTCCCGGCGCTTGGAGCGGAGCGCCCAGGCGAGCAGTTCGGGGCCGCCTTTGCGCTCGAAATCGCCGCCGACGAAGAGCAGGTCGCAGATGGGTTTTGCGGGACGGGTGAAGCGGTCGCCGGGAGTCCAGCGGGCAAGATCGACGCCGGGGGGCATAACGGTGACGCGCTCTGGCGAAGCGTTGTAATCGTGGATGGCGGAGTCAGCGGCCCAATGCGACCAGGGGAAGAGCAGTTGGCATTTTTGGTAGGCCAGGGCGCGGCGCTGGTGCTTGAATTTTTCGACGGCGGCGAAGCGGGAGGGCGCTTTGTCGTAGATGGGGCCGAAGTCGTGAAGCTGCTTGGGGGTGACGTCGAAGGTCATGAAGCAGGGCGTTTGGTCGAGCACATGCGAGAAGAGCGCGAGGGCGGAGTGGACGGCGATGAAGATGCCGTCGAAGGGGCCTTGGCGCAGGGCAGCGGCGACTTCGAGTTGGCCGCGCATGCGGGCGCGGATGCCGCCGGGGAGCAGCGGCAGGCGCTCAACCCAGCCGTTGTCTTGCCAGAAGTCCATGACAATCCAGACGGGCTCGACGTCATCCAGGTCGGGGAAGTGCTCGCGCCAGTTGAGGTATTGGGTGCGAAGGCCTACTTCCGTGGACATCAGCAGGGCCAGGCGCATTTTGCGCGGCGGTGCGGCAGCGGTGGATTGTTGCAGGAATTCGGTCGGCATGGCGAGATTGAGAGTTTAGGCGGCGTTTTCCGAAGCAAGAGCGGCGAGAATTTCCTCGTCGGGCGGGAGGGCTTTCGCGGCTCGGGCCGGGTTGCCGACGGCGACCATGTTGGCGGGAATGTCGGATGAGACGACCGCGCCAGCGGCGACGATCGCGCCGGGACCGATGGTGACTCCCGGCAGGAGGGTGGCGCGCGCGCCGATCCAGGCACCGTCGCCGATGCGGACGGGCTTCAGGCGGGAGCGGTCGGCGCGGCGCAGGGTGGTTCCGACGGCATGGTCGGTGGTGACGATGATGACGTGGTGGCCGATGGAGACTCGGTCGCCGATGATGATTTCGCCGTTCAAATCGAAGTGGACGGGGGAGTTGATGATGCAGCCCTCCCCTATTGTCAAGTTATGGCGGGGGTCAGCGTCTCCGGCGAAGTCAGGAGTGCCGGCGATCACTGTGCCATGGCCAATTTTGACACCCCAGGCACGAAGAATGCGGGTGCGAGTTCGTCCGAAGGCGCGGTCAGGCAGGAGCGCAAGGAGCAGGCGGATGAGCGGCCAACCGGTGAGAGCTTTTTTTAGGCCAAGCTCTTCTGAGGCGATGGTGCGGAGCTTCGCGGCTCGACCGGACTTTGGCTGCGGGGTTAGCTCAACGGCTTGATCGGTGAGGCTGGGCATCGATAGGTCGGTCATTCGGCTGGTTCCTCTGTTCTCGCTATCGACGCGCGGGAGGATGGAATCGGCTTTGCCGGGATGCCGACGACCGTGGTGGCGGGAGCGACGTCTTTGACGACGACGGCGTTCGCGCCGACGATGCT
>CAXSEA010000225.1:0-6116 GCA_964235675.1 uncultured Armatimonadales bacterium
TATATCTGACGCGATGTTTTGCGTTACCCTTGTGCTGACGCTTGGCGAATGTCGCCGAGCCGACCGCATCCCTGCTTACTTTCAACCCAACTGCTGCCTATCCACCCATGGAGAAATTTTTTCCGATGCCTACTTCCGCAAAGCCGCGCCTCGTTCTGAGTTGCCCCCGCTGTCCGCAAGCCGCGCTGACTCTTCTGCTGCTCGCCGCCGGATTATTCGTTTCCGCCCAGGCCGCCAACGCCGCCACCCTAACAGTCAGCAGCACCGCCGACGACGGCTCCGCCGGCACCCTCCGCAGCCAGATCGCCGCCGCCAATTCCGGCGACACCATCAATTTCAGCGTCACCGGGACGATCTCTGTCGGAGCCAAAGGCGCTCTGCAAATCAGCAAGTCGCTGACCATCGCCGGCCCTGGAGCCGGCAGCTTGGTGGTCACCGGCGCGAACCAATCCCAGGTGTTCGTAATCAACAACGCCCAGGCCACGGTCGCCATTTCCGGCATCACCGCCGAGAACGGCTACGCCACTACCGACCCCCATGGCGGCGCGGTGGAAAATAACGCGGCATTGACTCTCACCAACGTCGTGGTTGCTTCCAGTCAGTGCTACGGCTCCTCCACCAGCGCCAGCACCATGGTCGCTTACGGAGGCGGTATTTACAACAGCGGGTCGCTTACGCTCACGGGCTGCACTATCCAAAACAACACCGTCGCCGGATACAGCGATTACGATGAGTACGACGGCGGCGACGCATACGGCGGCGGCGTCGCGAGCGACGGCATCCTGACTGCGAACGGCACCTCGGTGACCGGCAATACCGCTCGCGCCGGATACGCCTATGGCTCCACCACCAACTCCGGCGATGGCTACGGCGGCGGCATTTGGGTGAGCGGCATGTCTACTCTCTCCGGCGCGACCATTACCGGCAATACCGTTCGGGGCGGCGCCACCTACAACACCTCCGACGGGGATGTTGGTACTCCCGGCAACGGCTACGGCGGCGGCTTCGTGAACGACGACACCGCCAGCCTGACCAGCTGCACGATCTCAGGAAACTTCGCCTACGGTGGCAATGTCTACGACGAAGACAGTGACGGCAGCGACGAAGTTGGCTACGCGGGCGATGCCTACGGCGCGGGGGCGATGGCTGAAGCCAGCAATACGCTCACTCTTACCGCTTCCACGCTTGACGGCAACAAGATTACTGTCGGCTATGTCGAAGAGGACGACGACAATGGCGACAGCTACTACTATTACGATGGCGTTGGCTATGGCGGCGCTCTCGACGGTCAAACCCTTTCGCTCACCAACTGCGCTCTCGTGAGCAACGCCGCCCCCTTCGGCATGGGCGGCGCGATCGAGGCAGGCTCTCCGACCCTGACCAACTGCACCGTCACCAGCAACTCCGCCACCTCGCGCGGCGGCGTCGATTGCAGCACCTGCACCCTGCTGAACGACATCCTCTTCGGCAACACCGACAATACAACGGGCGCGTCCACCGGCAGCACCGAAAACCTGCGCGTCGGCACGAACAGCGCGCCCACCGTCTCGTACAGCGATATTCCCACCGGTACGTCCGCCGGCGCGGTCTACCCAGGCACCGGCGATATCGCCGCCGACCCGGTGTTCGTGCAAAGTGTCGGCGCGAGCGGATTTCCGTACGGAGATCTGCACCTGCAATCCACTTCGCCCGCGCTCGGCAAGGGCAATGCCACCGGCGCGCCGAAGACAACGCTCGACGGACAAACTCGCCCGACCCCTCCCAGCATGGGCGCTTACGAAACAACGCCCGGCGCAGTCTCGCTTTCTTCGGTGACGCTCTCGCCTACCTCGGTGGTCGGCGGCAGCGCCAACTCCACCGGCACGGTTACCATCTCGTCAGCCGCGCCCAGCGGCGGCACGGTAGTCACGCTCGCCAGTAGCAACACCGCCGACGCCACCGTTCCGGCCAGCGTCACCGTCGCGGCGGGAGCCACTTCGGCTACCTTTACCGTCACCTCGAAGGCTGTCACCGCGTCGGCGTCGGTCACCATCACAGGCACCTACTCCAGCGTCAGCAAAACGGCCACCCTGACCGTCACGCCCGCCGCCGCAAGCTCCGGCCTGAAATCCGTCACCCTCTCGCCGACCTCCACCCAGGGCGGCTCCGCTCCAACCACGGCCAACCGCGTTTACTGGAACGGCAACGCCCCCGCCAACGAAGTCGTGACGCTCAAGAGCAGCAACACGGCAGTGGCAACAGTGCCTTCCAGCGTGACGATCTCCTCCGGCTCCAGTTCACATGCGTTTACGATTACGACTAAAGCAGTCACCAGCACCCAGACCGTGACCATCACCGCTACGTCCGGCGGGGTTAGCCAAACCGCGACCCTTACCGTCACGCCTCCACCCGCCGCCGGTCTAAAGTCGGTCACCCTCTCGCCGACCAGCACCGAAGGCGGCTCGGCGGCCACCACGGCCAACCGAGTCTATTGGAACGGCAACGCTCCTGCCAACGAGACTGTCACCCTGACCAGCAGCAACACCGCCGTGGCGACAGTGCCAAGCAGCGTGACCATCTCGTCCGGCTCCAGTTCGCACTCGTTTACCATTACCACTAAGGCAGTCACCAGCCAACAGACTGTGACAATTACCGCAACGTCCGGCGGCGTGAGCCAGACCGCGACTCTTACCGTTACCCCGTAATTCAACACAAGACGCGGTGGAAGATGAACCGATCTTCCATCGCGTCTTCATTTTGTTATCTCAATCCAACGCACTTCATTTAAGGAACTACCAACAATGGCAAACCGCCATCTCTCATTTTCCATCACGTTAGCCCTGGCGGCTCTGGCAGGAATCGCGACCGTGGCTTCGCCGGCCGCAAGCGGCGCGGACTCCGCCCGCCTTGCGCCTCCGGTTCGCCCGCATCTACTGACTGCATACCATCCCAGGCCGACAAGTCAGCTTAACCCCAACAGCGATCTCGGGCTGAATTTCTGGTCGGCCATGCAGAATCGGCCGAGTGTCCAGCCGTTCGCCGTGACCCTCTCGTCCAAGTTCTCCAGCGTCGGGCCCGGCTCGATCTACACCGGCGCGTCCGGGCAAAACTACTCCGGGCGAATCGTCGCCATCGCCGCTCACCCCACCGACGCGAACACCTTGTACATCGCGGCGGCAGGCGGCGGCGTCTGGAAAACCACCAACGGCGGCACCAGTTGGACGGCGCTCACCAACGGCCTACCCTGGCAGGCGATGGGCTCCATCACCATCGATCCCAGCAACCCGAACAATGTCTATGCCGGAACCGGCGAGACCAACAACTCGGGTGACTCCGAGTACGGCATCGGCCTCTACAAATCAACCGATGCCGGCTCCAGCTGGACTCTCATTCAAGGCAACTCAGGCACAAACGAGTTCTACCGCCAGATGATCAGCAAGATCGTCGTCGATCCTAATAGCTCCGATACCATCTACATGGCTGTGGAAGGCGGCTACGGAGCCAACTCGGTCTACGGCCCCACCGGCGTCTACAAATCCACCGACGGCGGCAACACCTGGACCAACACCACCGCCAATATTGCCAACGATGATTATCCGACCTATCAGCAATGGTGCGACCTTGTCATGGATCCCACCAACGATAAAGTCCTCTACGCGGCGGCGGGCGACGTCGGCGGCAGCACGACCAACGGCATCTACAAAACCACGGACGGCGGCTCCACCTGGACGCTGCAAACCGGCGCGCCGAACAACAGTAGCGACAGTAACGTCGGACGCATCGCCTTGTCGATCTCGGCGAGCAGCCACAATACGCTCTATGCCAGCGTGGAAAACGAATCCACCTACGAGCTCTACAATATCTATAAAACCACCGATGGCACCACCTGGAAAGCGCTCAGCAACGTGCCCAACTACATGGGCCAGCAAGGCTGGTACGACCAGATCATCGCCGTCAATCCCAAAAACCCGAACAGTGTCTTCGTCTCCGGCTGCCTCGACTATAGCTCATATAGCGACGAGGCTCTAGAAACCACCGACGGCGGCACGAATTGGAGCGACATCACCTTCGACGCCTCCGGCAACACCCCGCACACCGACTTCCACGGCATCGCCTTCGATGCCGGCGGCCACGTCGTCGAAGGCAACGACGGCGGCGTCTGGCGTCTGGATGACGCCGACGTCAGCGCCCTGAAATGGACCGACATCAACAGCAACCTTGCCATCACCCAGTTCACCGGAGTCGCGCTGCATCCCACCAATTCGCAGATCGCCATCGGCGGCAGCCAGGACAACGGCACCGAAGGCTTCACCGGCAGCACGCAATGGGACCTCTTGCAAGGCGGCGACGGCGGCTTTGTCCGCATCAGCCAGCAGAACCCGGACGTGCTCTACCACACCTTCTACTACTCCGGCGACGGCTTCCTGGAGCGCTCCGACGACGACGGCCAGACATGGACCGGCGAGACCAGCGGCATCAACACCGATGACAACGTCCCCGGCGACAACGGCGACCCATACAGCCTGAAAGACGACGTCGCCAATTTCTACCCGCCCTATGTTCTCGATCCCGCCAAGTCCACCCGCCTGATGCTCGGCACCGATCACATCTACGAGACCACCGATAGCGCCGACAAGTGGACCGCCATCGCCACGCCCGCCACCGCGAACTTCAACCCCAACGATGCTCCGGTCGATGCGCTCAGCTTTGTCGGAAACACCATCTATGCCACCGCCGGCGGGCAGGTGTTCTACTCCACCAACGACGGCTCCAGCTGGGGCCAGAGCGCTCCGAGGGGCGCGTCCGACCACTTCAAGGACATTTTCGTCGATCCGACTACCGCGAGCAACGTCTACCTCGTCCGCGATCAGTTCGACAACGGCTCGGACACCGGCCACGTCTTCCACTCCACCAACAGCGGCCATTCCTGGACAGATATCACCTACAACCTGCCGGACGTTCCCACCAACGCCGTCAAGTACGATTCCGCCAATAAAACGGTCTACATCGGCAACGACGGCGGCGTCTACTCTCTCGTGCCCGGCCAGACCAGCTGGACCAAGCTCACCGGCATGCCCGACGTACAAGTCGTCGATCTCGAAGTCAACACCGCCGATGGCGTCCTCGCCGCCGCCACCCACGGACGCGGCATGTACGAGCTAGTGCTCAGCTCCCCAGCCGGATTGAAATCCGTCACCCTCTCGCCGACCTCCACCCAGGGCGGCTCCGCTCCAACCACGGCCAACCGCGTCTACTGGAACGGCAACGCCCCGGCGAACGAAACCGTGACGCTCAAATCCAGCAACACGGCAGTGGCAACAGTGCCCTCCAGCGTGACCATCTCGTCGGGCTCCAGCTCGCACGCGTTCACGATCACAACCAAGGCCGTGACCTCCTCCACCAACGTGACGATCACCGCCACGTCCGGCGGCGTGAGCCAGACCGCCACTCTGACTGTAACGCACTAACCGCGTCCACGCCTGAGCGGCTCAACCAAAAACACCCTCTCCGCCGACCTACGGCGGAGAGGGTGTTTTTAATGTCAGTCCAGCGCGGCGCTACAAAGCGGCATCGCTCCGGCCGTCATAAGACGCTCGGGAGCGCAGCACCGCGCGTCGATTATTCTCGGCCCACAGCGCCAGCGCCGCCAGCGGCTCGATCAACGTCGTTCCAAGCGGAGTCAGCTCGTATTCGACTTTCACCGGGACACTTGGAGTCACTGTCCGCTCCACCAGCCCGTCGCGCTCCAACTGGCGCAGCGTATGAGTCAGCATCCTCTGCGAGATACCGTCCACAGTCCGCCGAAGCTCGCTGAAGCGCATCCGCCCGCTTTTCAGCCGGACCACCACCAGCACGCTCCACTTGTCCCGCACGGTACGCAGAATATCCTCCAACGGGCACGTCTCATCGATCTCACCAGCCTGCTCGCCCTCCTCAATCTCGGCAGGACGTAAAGGATATGAAAAACTGCGCGGCTCCTCGATAATCGTCGTCATTTACAATCTCCTCCGGTAACTCGGTTACTTTCAAGTCACCAGACCACTAAAAAGTGCCGTCTTGACTCGCTAATTCCTTAAAGCGTTGACCTGCACCCCTTAAAGTGGTCCAATTTACGCGTTAGTCTCTGCCGCTCATTT
>CAXSEA010000226.1:0-6084 GCA_964235675.1 uncultured Armatimonadales bacterium
GTAGTCCGCGAGCGAGAACAATCTCTGCCATTTCCGCCTACCGAAAAAGCCGTCTAAACTCCCCTCCATTTCTATGGAGGGGCTGGGGGAGGTCTGGAACCCCCGAGAACCCATCCGGCCTTTCAGGCCACCTTCCCGGTCGGGAAGGAAAAGCTTACGCCAATTGCTGTCTGATTTCCCCTCCTTGTCTGAGGAGGGGATTAAGGGGAGGTCCGCCCACCACAAGCGTTGCCTCAAAACTAAGCTCCCAAATCCATCCCTGTACAAGGAGAAAAGAAAATACGACTTTTTCTAACCCCTGTACAGGAGAGGAAAACCTACAGCTGGTTACTACACCGTCTAAAACCGAGCGCCATCTTATATTTCCTTCCCTCAAGGGAAGGTGCGCCGGAGGGGCGGATGGGTTCCCAAAAACTCCGCCACGTCCTCGCTAAACCGCACCGTGTGCGTGTCCATCGGGCAGTGCAAGGCCTCCGGGTAAATAATCAACCGGGTCAACCGATTCGCCGCGCGTCCAGCGGCGGCCTCACGGGCCCAGGCGACTGGAATAGTGGAATCCCGTTCCCCATGCACGATCAGCACCGGCAGACCCGGCGCAAGCTCGCCGACATCCACCGGGCTAGCCACCAGCGCCGCCAGCTGCCGCTGCAATGCCGCCCGCGTATTGCGCGAGCGCAAATACCCCGAGCGACGCGCGTACCCACGCGCCCAGCCCAGCTCGTCGATTTCCGGCAGGCGGCTCTCCACCCAGCCCGCCGCGCCCGCTACCATCCGCGCTCCGCCCAGCGTAGCCCCGCCGATCAGCGGATGCAAATACCACTGCGCCACGGGAGCTAGCCGGTGCGAATGCAAAGCGGCGCTCACCAATATCAGAGAATCCACCCGCTCCGGAAACCGGGTCGCCACCCGCGCGGCGACATTCGCGCCCATGGAGTGCCCTAAAACCGAGTACGACTCCAAACCAAGCTCTTCGGCGCGCGCCGCGACAAAGTCGGCCATCGCCTCGGTCGCTCCGGCAAACTCGGACAAATGCGCCGCATCGCCCGTTCCCGGCAAATCCAACGCGATCACGCGAACCCGTTCGATCAGCGGCGAACGGAGCACCGGCCTCCAAATCTCTTTCGAGGCTCCCCAGCCATGCAGCAAAATCAGCGCGGGCGCGTTTCCCGCCCCAGCCGTCAGCATGCCGCCCTCAGCCCAACATGAATTTTGCGCTTAAGCGTCACCAAATGACTCGATTTTCTCTGCAAAAAGCCGCAAATAATCGACGAGCGTCCCACAAGTTTCCTTCCCTTTCAGGGAAGGTGCCCGAGAGGGCGGATAGGGTCGCCAAACAGGTAGTCTATTTAAATAGAACTGCTACAACGCTAGCCCTGGCAGTTCTGGCAGCCATAAGCCTCCCGCCAAGCCGTAATCTGCGACTCATGGTATGTATCGTGTAAAGTCGTCATAAACGCCTGTTCCTCCAGCGTCAGCGTCGGGCCGTCAAACCGAACCGCGGACCTGCGCCACTGCTCGGGCGTAAGCTCGTCGAGTAGCGCCACGGTATCGGCGCGGCGATTCCGAAACAGCGCCAGCTGCTCGGCGATATCCGTGCTCGCGTACGCGGCCATTAGCCGGTTCAAATCGTTCGCCGGCAAATACGGCGTCTCTTCGGCGAGAGTCAGCCGCACCCGGTCCTGCACCACTGTTTCCCAATGCGCCAGGTGCGCCACGATCTCCCGAATCGTAAACCGCTGCGGGTCGGGCCGGATATCCGCCTCATCCTCACCGACGCCCAGCACCAGCCGCTCCAAAATATCCGGCGTGGAACCAAGCGCCGTAAACAAGTAAGCGCGCAAGCATTCGATTTCGATCAGCATCGTGAAAAACTTTTAGGAGCGGTCGCCGCCCCCGCCCATGAACCCCGCGCCGCCGCTGTAATCGGAAGTGTCGTAGCCACTGCCGCCTCCACTTCCTAAAAAGCCTGAGCCGCCTGCTCCGGTGTCGTAGTTGTTATAATCCTGCTGATGCGCCATCTCCTCGCCTTGAACATAGCCCTGGTCGTAGCCCCCGCCGCCAAAACCGCCCCAGCCTCCACCGAACCCGCCGCCGTCCCAGCCGTATCCGCCCCAACCGCCCCAAGAATCCCAGCCAGGCCCATAAGCGTACGGCGAGTTCCATCCGCCGCCCCAGTACGGACGCGGCGAAAAAAGCGAGCCAAGCACTTCCGCTCCTAAAAACCCGGCAATCGCCCCGCCCGCGACACCCCGCCAACCGTTGTTCTGGTAAGTGTAGTAGTCGTTGTACGGGTCATACTGGTTGTACGCGTACCAAGGGACGTTCGTGCCCCCGACATTGAACGACCGAATCGCGGGAATCTGCCCCCGGCGCACCTGCTCCGCTTCCTGCGGAGTCGCCATCACCGTTCGCTGCTGCCCGTCGATATTGAGCGTTACCGGCGTTAATGCTCCCACCGGCGCGGGCTGCGAGCTGAAAAACGAAACCGCCCGCTCGCCGCTCGGCACCTGGTTCACCTGCGTCTGGTTGGTCGGGAAAGGAATCGGACGCACCGCGTCGTCTCCCGCGATCTTGCCCGTGCCGCCGGTCGCCCGGTCCAGATACTGACGCGCATTGGAAACATCCGTGTTGGCCTGCTGCAGTAATCCCTGCGCCTCGTACAGCGAATTCGAGTCACCCTGACGCGCCATGATCTTGCTCGCCTGGTCCAGCTTGTACGCCGCCGCCTGACGGAACGCCCGCACCTGGTCGGAATCGGCGTTGTTCTTCGGCAGCACGTCGATATAGTTGTCCAAATACGAAATTCCGCTCAACACGCTTTCCCGCTGCGCTTCCAGCGGCCCGCGCAGGGTGTTGACCGCCACCTTGCGCTGCCGCGAAGCGGAAACAAGCAAAAGGATAATAGCGACGACGACGATCAGAAATATAAGTTCAATCATGTGTTTTGACCTGTTCGCGGCAGTGGTTGCCTGCTCGGCGACGGCATGCATCATGCCGACCGTACCCTGCGTGACGTTCCCGCTGCCGATTCGAGATACGGATTGCTGCGCGATTGCGCTTTCCTGACTTCTGTTGAGCTTTCCGGAATCATCGGCGACACCGGCCGCCGATGGCGAGTTTCCATGCAGCGCTACGACGACAAGCCCGTTTTGCCCCAGATGCAGGTAGTCGTGAAGATTCTTAGCGTATAGCTCGACAAGTCGACCGGATGGTAGATCCGTGCCCGCATGCTGCCCGAGCGCGTAATTCGGCAGCCGATCCAGCACAGCCACTTTGACAGTCGTCTCGGGATTCGCCGTAGACGCAGTCTGCAGCTGACCCGCATCCACCTGCGACGCCACCGCCGGATCGACATACACGTTCCCCGTCGCCAGCGCCACAGCGGCGGAATCAGGCGACGCCGTTCCGCTGGTCGTGGACGTATTTGTGGTCACCGTTCCCGAAGTCGCCGTCGCCGTCGCCGCCCCGCCCGAGTCCTGCTGCGCGGTCTGCAAGTTGCGCTGGAACTTGGCGTGCGTGGATGCAAACGACGGGTCAGCCTGCTGCGCCTGCGTATAAGCCGCCACCGCCTGAGAATTCTGTCCCAGCTTGTGGAAGGTCAGTCCTTCCTTGTACAAATCCTCGGCCTTGCTCTCGCCCGAATCCTGCGCCGCCGCCTGCTGATAGCTGGAAAGCGCGGCGGCGTAATTGCCGGCCTGGTAAGAAGCGTTGCCGTCGCTATAAGCGCTGGCCTCTACCGGCGCATTAAAAACGGAAAAGGCGAGGGCACCGAGCGCGATGGGCGCAGCGACAAAAGCTCTGCGTCTTAGGTTCATTCGCATGCCCGCATTGTAGCCGAACACAGCCGCTTTTGTCGGCGAAGAACCCATCCGTCGCTTCGCGCCACCTTCCCTGTAGGGAAGGAAAAGTCTACGGCCATGTACTGATTCGACTCACACGAAGCGCCATCTTCCATTTCCTTCCCGACCGGGAAGGTGGCGCGAAGCGACGGATGGGTTCTTACGCCGCTTTCCCCTCCCGCAGCGGCGCTTCGCCCGCCTCGGTCAAATCCTTAATCACGAACTGCACCATGCTTTTGCCGTTGTACCGGTTGATCGACGGCGCGTACGCAATATCGATCTCTTGCCCCGCTTCAATCCGCGCGTCCCACTCGTTCGCGATTCCCCAGCCGACACAATCCGTCTGCCAATCGGGATTATCCTCAGCCTGTTTCGCCGCGTCGGCTTCCGATTCCGCGCCGACACCCTGCGCCTTATCCACGCACAGCTTCAAGTGCGCCAGGTCCTTGCCCATCCGCCGCTTCTGGCAGACCCGCAGCTTCTTCGACGCCAGCAGCGGGGCGGGGTTTTTGTGGCCGTGCGGCGCGAGCTGCTCCCACTCCTCCAGCAGTCCCATCGTAATTTCGCACCCGCTCACCACCGCGTCCACCTGCAATCGCGGCAGGAAATCCTCGGGTTTCAGACGCTCCCCGGCGTACCGGCAGAGCATGTCGTAAAACGTATCGTATTGGTTCATCATCAGCGACAATCCCGCCGCCTGCGAATGTCCGCCGCACGTCTCCAGCATGCCATTATGGTAAGCGATGCCCTGGTAAAGATCGAACGCCGGAATCGAGCGCCCGCTGCCCTTGCCCCAGCTCCCGTCCGCGCTCTCCGCCACGACAATCGCCGGACGATGGAACTGCTCCACCAGCTTCCCCGCCACAATGCCGATCACCCCAGCGTTCCAATTCCGGTCGCGCACCATCAGCACCGGCTTGTCGGCAAGCCCTTGCGTAATCACCCGCATCACCGCTTCCGCCTGCACCCGCTTCTGCGCCACCTGACGCTCCCGGTTGCACTCGTTCAGCTGCTGGACCAGCTGCTGCGCCTCCCCGGCGTCAGCCGTCAGCAGCAATTCTAGCGCCAGCCCCGCGTCGCCCAGCCGCCCCACTGCGTTGATTCGCGGCGCAAGCCCGAAACCCACCGCATCCGGGCTGAGCTTCACCGTGGTGTCGATTCCCGCGCCGTCCAGCAGCGCCCGCACGCCGACCTTCTTCGTCCGGCGCAGCGCTTCCAGTCCGAACGTCGCCAGCACCCGGTTCTCGCCCAGCAGCGGCATGACGTCCGCCACGGTCCCCATCGCCACCAGATCCAGAAAATTCTGCACGAACGCCGCTTCCCACTCGGGCTTCAGCAGGCGCGTCACGGCTTGCATCGTCTTGTAAGCCACACCCACTCCCGCGAGCGCCGGGAACGGATACTTGGAATCGTGCCGGCGCGGATTCACCACGGCGTAGGCGTTCGGCAGGGTCTCGCCCGGCTCATGGTGGTCGGTGATAATCACCGTCAGCCCGACTGAGTTGGCGTACTCCACCGCCTCCCGCGCCTGAATGCCGCAGTCCGTGGTGACAATCAAGCTCGCCCCTTGAGCCTGCGCATGCTCGATCGCCGCCTCCCTCAGATCGTAGCCCTCCTGATGACGGTGCGGAATCTTGTAAATTACCTTCCCGCCCAGCTTGCCAAGCGCCCGCACGTAAAGCGCGGTGGACGTCACCCCGTCCACATCGTAATCGCCGTGGACAAGTATCGTTTCGCCCCGAGTCACCGCGTCCGCGATGCGCCGCGCCGCCTTGTCCATATCCGGCAGCCCGAACGGATCGTGCAAATCGGCAAGCTTGGGATGCAGGAACGCTTCGGCCTCGGCGGGATCGCTGAGACCACGGTTCACCAGAAGCCGGGCAGTCAATGGATGGAGCGAAAGCTCCCGGACGAGCAAGGTCTCGGCGCGCGTGTCGCGCGGCATCTCGTACCAGAGTGTTTGCATAAGTGAAGGGGAACACCACCCCACGCCAAACGGTTCACGCCAAGCATGGAGCAGGTTAAGGAAAGGTTAACCACGGAGGATTGCACTAGCAGTATAGTCGATTATAGGGCGCACCGCCAGACCCTACCTATCCGGGCTCTCGCCCACCTTCCCTGAAGGGAAGGAACTCTACACTAAGTGTGATTCGCTTACCATTTGGATGCGTTGTATAAAGATAGTCCCAACTTGATATAAAGTTCCTTCCCTTCAGGGAAGGTGGGCGAGAGCCCGGATAGGTCC
>CAXSEA010000227.1:0-6047 GCA_964235675.1 uncultured Armatimonadales bacterium
ATGTTAAGGAACAATCCATTGCGATTCACGGCAAGTAGGGCAAACTGGCAGTAAATGCTAAATGTCGCTCAAACCAATACTGGCAAAAGCTCTGTAGAGCATTCAGCAAAAGTCCACAATGCTAGCTTTCTGATCCCCGTATTTTAGGAGGGGTTGGAGGAGGAAAAGAGGCTTTTCTACACCATCCATAAGCACTAGGATAGCCAGCTAAATAACAACCGGATTGTGCGCTATGTAACCAAATTACAAATGCACCGCTTTGCGATTGTAAAGCTCTCACTCAGGTAAGTGAAACACGCTTCAGTTGATATCCGTCCTGCTCGCGAAACGAGCAGGACAGCCACAAAAAAAGCCGCGCGGCTTTAGAGCGCTCTGGAAAAGTTAGAACTGCGCTTCAGCGAGGTTGACCTGGAAGGTGTGCTCGAGAGCGGACCACGAGACGACGAGATCGCGCTGGCCGATGCGGTGGGCGACGGAAAATTGCCAGTCGTGGTAGGAGTAGCCGGACAAAGCGCTGTAGTAGTTGGTGATGCCGAGGTGCATCTGCGAGGAAAGGCGGTAGTTTAAACCGCTGGTGAAACTGGTGTCCTGTGTGGGAAGCCCGTAGGTGGCGTCGAGATTCAAATTCCACAAGTTGGTCGGCGTCGCGGCGTTGAAGCCCCAGGTGATGTTTTGGCTGTCGCTGGAGTTGTAGACCGCGAGCAGACGATTGTTGGACGTAATCGGCACAAGATTGCTCACGTTGAACTGCGGATAATGCGTATAGGTATAGCTCAGGGTGGTTGTCGCGCCGGGTCTGAGAAGCGAGTTCATTTGCACGTTGGCGGTGACGTTAAGCGCGGCGAAGTTGTTGGTTTGCTGATAGCTCTGCGCGATTTCGACATTGTCGCTGATCGTCGTATGCTTGTTCGGCATGAGCGGGGTCGTGTTGAGATTGACGCCGACGCTGCGCACAACCGACCGCGAGGAGATTTTGCTGGAGCCGTAGTTGTATTGCTGCGTCGAGTAGTTGTAAGAGGCGACTCCGCTATAGCTGAGTCCAAAGGCGCGGTCGCCGAGCAGGCGATGCATGGGGGTAATCAAGTTGGCGGCGGCGGTGCGCGAGACGATGGTCTGCGAGCTGCCTCCGAGCAGGGGCTGATTGCTGGTGGCGGTCAAGTTCATCGCGAACGCGCGGTAGTCGTGCCGTAGGTTGACCGAGCCGTAGACCGATTTATGCCCCGGCGCGTCGAGGTACAGATACGACTGCGTCCCGCCGCGCAGGCGCTCGGATTGATTCCAGCGGAAGCCGAGATTGCCGGGGTCACTGAGGCCGATGATTTTAAAGTCGCCCTGGCGGTTGCCGACGTTGTCGCTGTAGGTACGGTCGTAATCGAGCGCGAACAGCCCGCGTCCTTGGTAGTAGGTGCCGTCCTGCACCGACGCGGCCTGGCTGCGGAGCGAGAAGGTTCCGGCGCTGGTCGGAGTCAGGGACGCGTAGTAGGGCACATCGACGAATAGGCCCGTGGTGCCGTAGCCGAGAACCTGTTGGCCGAAAACCTGATCGGTGTTGAGCGGCATGACCTGGTTCGGCATCGACACGATATGCTTGTTGTCGATAAAAATAGCGGCTCGGGCCAGTTGGATTTGGCTGTGCGGCTGCACCGACGCGGAGGTCGCCGTCACGAGAACGTGGCCTGAAGACAAATCCTGAAAATCGTAGTCGGTGCGCTCGGCGGTCGCGTCCTTAGTCAGCGGCGTCGTGGTCATCGTCGCGCCGTTAATACTGATTTGCTGGACCCTATGCTGCCCCGGCGCGTTAGCGATCATCGCCGTTCCCGCCTGGGAATCGAGATAGTAAATCAAGCTGTCCACTTGCAGCGGAGGCTTGCTGCCGTGCTTGATGACGGCCTGCTGGGCGCGGACTACGTCGCCGTCGAGATCGACCTGAGCGGCGTTGGCGTCGATGGTCATGCCTCGATAGGCGATATGGACGCCGTGCTTGGGCGTGGCCGCGTCGATAATACGGCTATCGGCTCCGTAGGCTAAATAGCCGGCACTGGAAACTCGAATCCAGTTAGCGACGACCTGGTCGGTATCGGCGAGGGCGGAGTCGGCGGTAAATTCGACGGTGGTCGTCCCGCTCGCCGCGCCGTTGCTGCTGACATAGCTGGCGGTGACATGCGCGACGCCCGCGATGCTGCTGCTGGTGAGAGTGGTGCGGACGACGCCGCTCGTGGCGCTGGCGACCATCGGATCGACTGTGCCGCTGGTGGTGGTGAAGTGAACTTGAGTGCCGTCGGGCACGGTGTGGCCGCTGCCGTCGTCGAGTGTGACCGTCACGGTGGTCGAGCTGCGACCGTCGGCCATAATAATGTCCGGCGTGGCTTGCAGCGTGGCCGTGGACTGGCCGATTGAAGCGTATGCCGCCGGTGCATCGGCAAGGGGAAGCGCGCCGAGGCCGCCGATCAGCAGCGCAGCGGCCAGCCAGCGGGCGGGGACTGGAAATCGTTGGGAGGAAAATACTGCCATATCAAGTCGCCGCAGCTTTGAGACCTGAAAGCACCGAAGCACACGCAAGTTTCGACCGAGAACTTTACGCAGCACGCCGCTCACCCAGTAGCGCGGCACCAATGCCGTCTTAGCCGGTCGATACCCTGCCGAGAGCATAAATCAGCATATCCTACAAGCCGCGCTTTAGCAAGCTTTACCGAGACACTATCCTTTGCCCGCCTACGCTACGTGCTTGGCGGCGCGGGAGGGCCGGTTGTCGTTGTGGTCGTCGTGCCATCCGTGGTGGTCGTGCTGCTTGAACTTGAGCTGGAACCGCTGCTGGACGAATGGCCGTGGCCGCCTAGATTGCTGGCCAGCACTCCAATCAGCAGACCGGCCAGGGCGACCAGAAGAATCGAGCCGCCGACACTGCCACGGCTGCGGGTCGAGTTCGGCAGCTCGCTGGTTTTTTGCTCTTTGCTGACGATGCCAAATGTGGAGACAATCTGTGAGGCCGCGCTGGCTACGGCACGCTCGGTGACCGCGGACTCGTCCTCGCCGGCGATCTCGGGCGCGGAAACGCCGGACACGGCGAACGTGCGGACAGCCGATCCGCTCGCCGTGGAATAGAGGCTGCCGCTGACAGTGACATTTACCGCATGAGTAGTGGGGTCTATTTTGTAGTCATCGACTTCGTCGAGAAGATAGCCGTCCGTGGCCATCACCGCCGCGATACGGCGAGCGGACGCGGGGTCGGTGACCGGGGTCTTAATATCGGCGCTGGTCAAAGCGCCGCTGCCGCCTGAGCTTTCGGTGATGGCGCGCTGCACGGCCGGGAGCAAGGTCGTAAATGACGTCGCCTGGTAAGCGCCGCTCGCGTTCAAGCGCATTTTGAGCGCGCTGTCGTAAGCGGACGCCGCCACGTCGCCGCCGGTACCGGCCTGGTTCGTGGTGGCAAACAGCGCGATTGTCCGAATTCCGGGGACCAGCGGCGGCGCGGGTACGGAGCTTTTATTGTGGCGGGCTGCATTGCTGGCCACAACCGGCGCGAAGGCCAGGAGCGCGGCCAGTACGCTCGGTAAAGCGACGCGCAGCAAGCCTGTCGACCGGAACGGGGAGAAAGTTCCTCTCATGATAGCTGTCTCATCCTTGTTACTGATACTGCCGGAAACCAAAGCCAAAGAGTGTATCTGCCCGAGCGGATACACTCTGCAGCTTCTAGAGGGCGGTGGTTCTCATAGTTTGAGTCACCGAGTAGACATACGAGCCGCCGCCTGAGAACGCAGTCGGGTTTGGGTAGAGTCCGTTATCGATAACTGGTCCTGGGCTGTCCGCAGCGTAGCGGCTACCGAACCGAAAATATAGCTGCGTGGCATTTGGGAACGTCGAGAGCAGATTTACGCGGTTAAACGATTCCGAAATACCGGCTTGCGTCGATGTCCCAATAGGCCCAAGAGTAAGTTTCTTCTTAAATTCAGCTGTATCTGAAACATCGACGATATACTCTGTCGGCCCAAAGCTTGTCAGGAAGGAGAACACGACACCATTAAAGGCGACACCACCCACCCCGTTGCCAAACGCGGGCGAGCCGTTGATCGTCACATCACTGGACGAGCCGGCAACGTCCACCGGCAGAATCGGAGTGGCGAGGCCAGATTGGGCCGACTGCACGGGTGTTTCCTCAAAGCCTGGGACAGTGCCTGTAGCTGTCGGCACGTTGAGCGAATACACGGCTGTAACACCATAGTGTTGTGGACTGCCAAGCAATACTCCAGGAACGTCAACTAGGCCGTCGCCAATTCCGTCGTAGTAGGACAACCCTGCCGTTGTTCCGGAAGTCGAGGTCGAGGTCGAGGTGGAGGTCGAGCCGGAAGTTGTCGAAGAACTGGAGCTTGATGTAGAGGTCGAGCCCGAAGTCGATGTCGATGTGCTTCCTGACGAAGAGCCAAGTTTATCGAACACGAACAGGAACTCCCCAATAGTAGCGAAGCCGGTATCCGTGAATTGCCGCACAGTTGCCGGCTCCGCCGCGACAGGTCCAAGTGGAAACTGTCCAACAATGCCGGCTGTAGAGGTTACTGTTGAAGTAGAAGTGGCGGTTGTAGTGGTCGAAGTTGTAGTGGTCGTCGAGCCGCTAGTACTTGTACTTGTGCTTGTGCTCGTTGACGAGAGAAACTCTGTAAAAGGCTCAAAACTATCCCGATAGATATTGAAGCCTATAATGTCAGTTGGATTGATATTACCTGTTGTCCAGGTAACGTGGACTCCAAATGCTTGACCAGCCGCCATCGTATCTAATCCAATATAGGCTGTACCAACGGCTCCCAACTCGGCTCCAAAGTTGGGATCGATTTGCAAACCGTATTCGCCTTGGGAAGCAGCCCTTGCGGCTACGCTGGTCGTGCCGCCCCCTAGGTTGCCGTTGCTGCTGCCGTGTTGGACCAGCGCAACCAGCAAACCTGCCGCGAGGATCGCGAGGATCACGCCGCCGATCCCGGAGAAGCTGTTGGAGCGTTTCGCCTGCACCGCGTTGCCGGTGGCGAGGGAGCCGGAATCGGTGACGACCACTCCGCCGCGCACCGCGTAGTCCGGCAGCGAGTAGATCGCGCGGGCATGGTCACCAGGGCGAACGCCGAGGGTGGACTCGGAAACGACGGCTGTGGATTCGTCGTCTTCCACTTCGCCGACACGGATACGGCCCACTTCGGTGCCGTTGCGTCGCACCAGCATATTCATGCCGGGCTGGATGCCGTCGCGCGAGCCCATGTTCAACAGGACCGTATCCGGCCCTTCGTTGTTGATGATGGTTGGCTCAGGCAGCTGGTAAGAAGTGATCTGCTTCACGGCCGCGAAAGCCGCCTTCCCGAGCGCCTCGTTGACCATCGTGTCTTGATCGATGACGGCACCGGGACGGGGCGTGGATAATCCTTCGGCCAACGCGCCATTAATCAGCTCGCCGCTGGAGACGTCGGTGACTCGCACGGCGACGACGGCCTGCACCTGCGCGGGATCGGTCTTTTGCGTCACGGCAAGAACCTCGCCGGTGACGATAGCGTCCGCGCCGATCTGCTTGCCGACGCGCTGTATGTCAATCGCGTCGAGAGGCGGCTGGATGCCCAGGGTGTTCAGGCCGTTGACGACGTCGCCGCGGGTGATGACGTTAAACCGGTTGGAGTTGCCAAGCTCGATTACGAGCGAGTCGCCCGCTTCGCGTCCGATATCGCTGCCACCGTACTTAGTCGAATTGACAAAGTCCAAAACGGCCCAAGTCGGCAGACGGTTGACTGTCTGCGCGTGAGCTTGACGCCCAATGGCCAGCGAGAACACCAGCGAAGTGAACGCGATTGCGATCGAGAGATAGAGACTAAGCGGCTTGGCGTACCACCGCTGTTTGATCTGTTGCACTCTGGCAGACTCCTCCTGAAGAGTAGCTAAGCTATATGCTTTAACGTCGTCGTCATCGTAAATCGCGCGGCACTCCCTGCCATGCGATGGAACTGTCGGTCACTGCGGCATCCACCCAGAGCTTCGCAACTCTGGGTGGATGCCGCAGGTTAAGTTAGGGCCTTGTGAAA
>CAXSEA010000228.1:0-6035 GCA_964235675.1 uncultured Armatimonadales bacterium
GAGCCAAATACGTACGGCGGACAGTAGGACGAATGCGGCTATCTCGCCGCTCGATAAAGGGTTCGGCGCTCTGACAGGTCCGATGCAGCCCGACGAGATCGCGGCGCTTCGATGGAGCCTCCTGCGGGAAGACCTCAGCCTGCCGATTGCCATTTTGTATGAAGAGCGGCTTCGGCATAATCTCAGCTGGATGCAGCGGTTTGTGGACGCCTACGGCCTCAAGCTCGCGCCCCACGGCAAGACCACGATGATTCCCAAGCTGTTCGAGCGTCAAATCGCGGCGGGCGCGTGGGGCATCACAGTCGCTACGGCGCAACAGGCTCTAGTCGCCTACGAGCATGGGATTCGCCGCGTGCTGATGGCTAACCAGCTGGTCGGCAAAGCCAACATGGCGATGATCGCGCGATTGTTAAGCGATGTCGATTTTGAATTCTACTGTTTGGTCGATTCGCCCGAGCAGATAAACCAGCTGGGCTTCTTTTTCTCCGAAGCCGGAGTCCGGCTGAACGTTCTGATCGAGCTGGGCGTGCACGGCGGGCGGGCGGGTATCCGCGCCGGGGACGACGAGCGGGAGCAGGCCGTCCTTGACGCGCTGACTCGCTGGGGGAATTCGCTTGCCTTATGCGGCATCGAGCTTTACGAGGGCGTTTTGAGCGACGAAGCCGCTATCTGCTCCTTTCTGCAGCGCGCCGTCACTGCTGTCCACGAAATCGCCGCTCAAAGGGGCTTTGACCGTTCCCCAATCCTGCTTTCCGGCGCGGGCTCGGCCTGGTACGACGTGGTGGCCGAAGTGTTCTCCCAGGCAGAACTCGGCGACGCCGTGGAGATTGTCCTGCGCCCCGGCTGCTACCTTTCGCACGACGCCGGTTTGTACAAAGTGGCTCAAAGCCATATCCAAGAGCGCAACCCGGTCGCACGGCGAATGCACTCGGGATTGCTGCCCGCGCTGCAAGTCTGGGCCTATGTGCAATCGATGCCCGAGACTGGCACGGCGATTATCGCCTTGGGCAAGCGCGATGCCGCCTTCGATGCCGGCTTGCCGATGCCCGCGCTTCACTTCCGGCCCGGCGATACGGCTCCGCAACCAGTTCCCGAGCACTGGACAGTCACCAAGATGATGGACCAGCACGCGTTTATGGTAACTCGCGCCGACGACGACCTGCGCGTCGGCGACATGATCGGCTTCGACATCTCGCATCCCTGCCTGACGTTCGACAAATGGCGCGCGCTGCCGGTGCTGGATTCCGAGTACCGGGTGATCGACGTGGTTCAGACGTACTTTTGATGAGTCTTTCCCCTCCTTATGCATGGAGGGGTCGGGAGGAGGTCCGCCGTCATCCCTTCGCCTTTCTAAACCGGACCGCCCCCAACCCCTCCATGCATAAGGAGGGGAGAAGCAATCCAGATCGTTGCTTTTAGTCTTAACCTGCCTCGATGCGTTTTACCTGCCCCGCTCCCCAGCGTACCTCTACGGTGACCGGTGTGCTTGCGGTGATTCGCACCTGCGGCTCATCGTCCGCGCTGGAGCGGGCGGCGCATTCGAGATCGAGGGAGCCGACGGTGCCGAAGGGGTACTGCGTGACGCCGTGGCGCTCCAGCAGGCGCGCGTCCCAGATGAGCAGCTTGCCGTGGGCGTCGGGGCGTAGGCCGAAGACGTATTCCAGCAGGACGGCTACCGGCCCGAGACCGCTCCAGCCGACGAAATCGCGCCGCGCGGGATCGCCAGGAATGCACGATTCGGGCGCGTAGTTTTCCCAGACGGTGTCCGTGTTGTCGAATACTTCCAGAACGCAGTCCAGATGCTTCCTGCCGATTTCGTACGCCAGATCGTCATTGCCGGTGCGGGTGAGGCCGCGCAGGGTCATGTAGTTGGTGGGCGCCCAGACGCCGCCGCGCCAGTAGTCACCGACCGGGTGGTACATCGGGTCGTCGGCGCTGAGCGTGGGGATGGGGTGCGGGCGGGCGAACTCGTCGGGGTTGGACAGGTGCGCGATGAAGCGCTGCTTCTGCCATTCCAGCGAGGTGGCGTCGGCCAGCAACGCCCAATACGCGCCGATTGTTTTGGCGCGTCCAAGCGTGCCATTGCTGAATTTGTCGTAATAGAACGCCGATTCCTCATCCCAAAGGTTGCCGTTGATGTAGCTTTGCAGCGATTTCGTTTCAGCGCGGAGATCATCCAGAGCGGTGGGCAAGCGCTCCATTTGCAAGGCTTTAGCCTCGCTGCCCTGGCCGGACTCGCCCCACGATTCCAGCTTCAGCGCGTCGGCCATGGACAGCAGCAGCTTGGCCGAGAGCAGCGCCTGGAAGCAGGCGTCGCTCCAGGCCATATGCGCGTGGGAGTAGCCGATATGCTCCTCGACGTCGGCCGCCCAGACCGGCACTTCATTGCGCGGGAGGCGCGGCTGGTTATCCATCCCGCAGCCCAGACCCGACGACCAGTAGGAGCCGTCGGGCCAGGTGCGGTTGGCGCGCATCCACTGGTGGTAGGCCAAAATCGGCCAGAACACCGACTCCAAGCGGCTGCCGTCGCCGGATGTGAGAAAATACTCCCATTCGGCCCACGCGAAGATATTCGGCCCAGTGGTGGTGGGGTCGTGCCGCTCGAAGAGATCGCCGCCGTCGGCTTCGGAGAGTTCGCGGCAGATAAAACCGTCGGGGTGCTGCTTGCAGTAGAGGTTATTCAGCGTGCCCTGGAAGTCGAAGACACGCCGCCCGTACTTGCCGAACATCAGGATAAAGCACGAGTCCCACAAGAACAAATGGTTGTTGAACGCCGTATCGATATAATCGACCACGAATCCGTTTTCCACCGTCGGCTGACGCAGGTTGCGGAAGGCGATCTCCCAGACTTTCCAGTAGCAGGCGATGGCGTTGTCGTGCCTATCCCAGAACGGCTGCGGCAGCGCGCCGCGGGATTCATCGAAGGTTGGGAGCGGGACGGATTTCACTTCCGCGCCGACGTAGCCGTTGGCGGCGGCGAAGACGTTTTTGACGTAGGGGTCGAACTTGCGTTTTGCTAGGGTGACTCGTTTATCTGGCATAGGTCATCAGAACCCATCCGGCGCTTTGCGCCACCTTCCCTGGAGGGAAGGAAAGGTCTACGGCCATCTTTTAGGCCATCTTAGAATAAAGCGCCATCTTATATTTCCTTCCCTACAAGGAAGGCGGCGCAAAGCGCCGGATGGGTTCTTACAGCACTTCCAAATAGTCCCGATCCGGCAGGGCTGGGAACGGGGCGGTCGGCAAGGTTTGGTACCAATAGGCCACGGACGCGATGTCGTCTTGCAGCGGGAGATAGCGGTGCTCGGCGCGCCAGCCGAGGGCTTGGATGGTGACGCGCAGGTCGCTTTGGAAGCGGACGGGATCGAGGATGTGCCAGCGGTAGAGGCCGAAGCGAGTTTGGGAGTTGTAGACGCCGTCGGGGCGGATTACCTGCGGCAGGCCGGCGTAGGCGGTGGTGTACTCCTGGTACTGGTGCGTGACCTGGTTCTCGAAATTATACGAGCCGCAGAAGTAGTCTTCCGTGCCCGTGCCGCAGATGGTCGGAAATTCGCCGTCGCCGTCGAGGAAGAACTTAATCTCGCCTTCGCCCCACCAGCCATTGTTGTTGACGCCCCACGCCATGTACAAGCCGACGAACTGCCCCTGGCCCGCGACGCCGTCCAAGATCATGTAGACGTCTTTGTACGGCAGGGTGTTGACGCGTCGGAATTGGGCATGGAAATAGGCGCAGTCCTCGGGCACGTCGGTAAGCGTGTAGTTGATCTGGTAATAAAGGTTCATCGGCTCGTAGCCGATGTTGGTGAGAGTCATGCGGCAGTGCCGCTGGAACGGCATCTCCCAGTAGCAGTTGAACGCCGAGCCGGGATTGACGCACACAGCCAGCGACGAGACCGGCGCGAAGCGTCCCCAGCCGCAGGCGAAGAAATCCCCCACCGGGCACTCCACGGACGGCTGCTCTTGATTGTCCCAGTAGATGCGCAGGATTGACCAGCGCCAGTTGCCGGTGGGGGTCATCCAGATTTGCTGAATCGCGCCGGGACCATCGATCGAGGCGATCTCGCGCTCCTCGCCGGGCTCAATCGTGATAAACGGCGACACTTTCCACCCTACCCCAAGCTCCCGCGCCGCGCGAGCGCCGCCGCCCTCGGTCGCCGTCCCGCCTTTGCCTTTTTCGCCGTCGAAGTTTTCGGGAGAGATGGAGCGCGTCTGAGCGCTGGAGAGCCGGGATAAATTGCCGAGATGCAGGCCGAGGCCGTTGAAGGGAGTGGTCATAGGTGGTGTATTCTTGCCGAAGAACCCATCCGGCCTTTCAGGCCACCTTCCCTGGAGGGAAGGAATAGTCTACGGCCGGGTACTGACTCGTCTAACACAAAGCGCCATCTTATATTTCCTTCCCTCCAGGGAAGGTGGCCTGAAAGGCCGGATGGGTTCTTCGCGGATTATTTGATTCCAGTCGAGGCGACGCCCTTGACGAAAGTTTTTTGCGTCAGGAAAAAGAGAACCACCACTGGCAAGGTCACCACCGCCGAAGCGGCCATCAGCAAGTTCCATTGTCCGGTGTGGCGGCCGATAAAGCTGTTGAGGCCAATAGCGAGCGTGAAGTATTTTTCGTCCTGTAAATAGATCAACGGCCCCTGGAAGTCAGTCCAGCAGCCCATGAATGTAAATAGGGCAATGGCGGCGAGTGGCGGCTTGGCGAGCGGCAGCATGATTTTCCAAAAAATGCCGAACTCGGAGCAGCCGTCGATGCGGGCCGCGTCGGATAATTCTTGCGGAATGCCGAGAAAGAACTGGCGCAGCATGAAGATGCTGAAAGCGCTGCCGAAAAACGACGGCACGATAAGCGGCAGGAACGTTCCGGTCCAATGCAGGCTGCGGAACATGAGAAAGATCGGCATCTGAGTGACCTGGCCGGGCAGCATGATGGTCGCGATCATCGCCACGAACAGCAGCTCACGGCCCTTCCACTGCAACCTGGCGAACCCGTAAGCCGGCAGGGCGGCTGAGAACACGGTGCCGATGATGCAGGTAATACAGATAAAAAGCGTATTTCTCAGATCCCGAAAAAATGCGAACTGATTGATCGCGTCGATATAATTGCGCGGCACGAACGGATGCGGCCACCACTGAATAGTGGCGGAAGCCGTCTGCGCCGTAGTCTGGAGCGATGTGGAAATCATGAACACGAACGGCGCGAGAAATATAGCGCTCAGGATGAGCAGCGGGATGTACGAAAGCAGCGGAATGTATCGCTTAACCATCTTTCTTGCCCTCGTAATAAACCAAGCGCGCGGAGCTCTTAAACACGATCAGAGTCGCTACAAGTGTGATAGCAAATAATATCCAGGCCATCGCGCAGGCCGTTCCCATCCGGAAGTACTGGAACGCGTTCTGGAACAGGTAGAGCGCGTAGTAGAGGGTGGAATTGTCCGGGCCGCCGTTAGTCATGACGAAGCTTTGCGTGAAATATTGGAATGTTCCGATCACACCCATAATCATGTTGAAAAAGATAATCGGCGAAATCTGCGGCAGGGTGATGTGCCAGATCAATCGCAGTCCGCGCGCGCCGTCGAGCTTGGCGGCTTCATAAAGCTCCTGCGGCACATTTTGCAAGGCCGCCAGATAAATCACCATGCCGCCGCCGAAGCCCCACATATCCATGACGATCATCGCGGGCTTGGCCCAGATCGGCGAGGCGAGCCAGGGCAGCACAGGCAGGCGGAAAAAGTGCAGCATCACGTTGAGCAGTCCGCGCTGCGGGTTCAGAATCCAGATCCAAAGCGTCGCCGTCGCCACTGTGGGAACCACCGACGGCAGATAGAACATTGTCCGGAACAGGCCGATGGCTTTCAGCTTCTGATTGAGCAGCAGCGCGAAGGCGAGGCCTAGAATCAGCGCGACGGGCAGTTCCAGGAACATGAACGCCGTGTTAGCTAGGGAGGGCCAGAAGTAGTCGTGGTCGGTCAGCAGCTCGCGATAGTTGGCAATCCCAACCCAGTGCGGCGGCGCGAGGATGCGGTAGTCGGTGAAGC
>CAXSEA010000229.1:0-6026 GCA_964235675.1 uncultured Armatimonadales bacterium
GGCGGCGGAGCAGCTCAAAGGCTATGGCGACGCGATGAATATACCCGTGCATGTCGCCTACGACCGGGGTGAGCTGGAAGCGGTCTTGATGCAGCTCGCACGCGACAAGACGCAGGTGGTTTTGATCGATACGCCTGGGCGTGGGCCGCAGGAGACTTTATCGCTGGCGGAGATGTCGCAGTCGCTCCGGTCAATCGTGGACCTGCACAGCTATGTCGTGGTGCCCGCGCCGCTGTCCGGCTCCAATTTCGAGAACACGATTCAGCGTTTTATCAAGATTTCCAAGCCGAACGCGATTATCCTGACCAAAATGGATGAGACGGCGGACAACCACTGCCTCGGGTTTCTACTCAACGCGCAGGCCAAGTACCACCTGCCGCTGGCTTATGTCACGATGGGAGGGCGCGTCCCGGACGATATTCTTGTCGCGGACGCGCATCTACTGGTGAATAAGCTAATGACGTCGGTTCTTTAAGGCGCTTTGAATTACCCGAGTATAGCTTGCCGGCAGCTGTAAGCACTTGAAGACACTGCAACGAACCTGGCATGAGAGTTGGAATAGTGATTCCGCTTCACTTTGTTTGGAAGCAATCCTAAATATAATGCCTTGTCACGCGTTTGCAAAGCGGGCAAGCTGAAGATAAGCGCTGAGATAACTTGAAGTCAACCCGCGTCCTGTACCATCCGGTACAAGCAGAATCGCTGAAAAGAAGAAATTTTGCGAAATACAAACGGCGCCGTATGCAGTATGTAACGGATATCAAAATGCACCGCTTTGTATTTGACTGAAGCGCCGCTTGAACATAGCGATGGGGTTTGTGCCGTCTTTAGCTGACCGTGCCCCGGAGTTGATCGCGTCGCAGGAGCCAGAAGAAGAACGGGCCTCCCCAGAACGCCGTGACGACTCCCACGGGGATTCGGTCGCCTCCAAGGAGAACGCGGGCGAGGGTGTCGGACCAGACCAGCGCCAGGGCTCCGGCCAGGGCGGCGGCGGGAAGAACGATTCGGTGATCCGGCGTGCCGGTGAGCCGCCGGGCGATGTGGGGCACGACCAGTCCGACAAAGGCGATGATGCCCGATGCGGCGACGCTGGCCGCTGTCAGGAGAGAGCCGGCAAAGATGATCGTCGCCTTGAAACGCTCCACGCTCACACCGAGGCGCATCGCCTCGGTTTCTCCCAGCGAAAACAGATTCATCGTATAGCTCTGGGACGCGAGAAGAGCGAGGCCGACGGCGGCCGGGACGACCATGAGCGCTACGGTGGGCCAGTCGGCGTTTGCCAGTGACCCGAAGCTCCAGCGGAGCACCGTGTCCGCGCTTTTTCCGGCGAGAGTCAGCACCAGGGTTTGCACCGCCCAGAGAAACGCGCTCGCGACTACGCCCAGGAGCAGCATCGCGCGCGTATCGATGCGTCCGCCGCGCTTCGATCCGCCGTAGGTGAGTACGATGACGGCGAGCGCGCCGCCAAAGGCGGCGAGGGGAAGCATCGCTCCCCCAAGCAGCGTATCCCATCCGAAAGCGAGTGTCGCGCTGCCCGCGACCGACGCTCCCGCGCTTACTCCGGTGGTATACGGCTCGGCCAAGTCGTTTCTGAGCAGGGACTGGAACGCGGTACCCGCCGCCGACAGCGACGCTCCCAGCGCGGCGGCGAGCACGATTCTGGGCGCTCTGATCGGCCAAACGATCTCGTCGGCGATTGTGGCGGCATGACGGTGCAGGAGCGGCGCGACGAGCGCGCGCGCGACATCCGTCAATGAGAGGTGCGCGGGGCCGATTGTCAGCGCGTAGCAGCACGACAGAAGCAATACCGCTATCAAAAGAAGATCTACGCCGATGGCTCTGCTTAGGCGCGCAGAGGGCGTTGCGCGGGTCAACGCCGCGCCCTGGCGAGGTCGGTGGCGACATCCACCGCCGCATCGGCAAGCCTTGGGCCGGGCCGCATGTAGGCGTCGTTGGTAACAAAGACGTTGCCGAGGCGTACGGCGGGCGTTTGACGCCATACCGGGTCGCGCGTCAGGGCCGCTTTGTCGTCAGCGTCGCAGAAGATGGCTTGAGGCTGGCTTGCGATTGCCTGCTCTTTGGACCAGGGGATGTAGGCCACCGCGCCGGCTAAATCGTTGCCGCCGCCCCGCCGCACCATATCGCCCATAAAGCTCCGCGTCCCGGCGACGTAAAGGGGATCGAGTCCGACAGTGACCAGGGTTCTGAGTGGTGTTTTGTTTTGGGACGCGACCTTGATGTAAGCGACCAGGCGCAAACTGTGATTGACCCTGGCAAGTACGCCCACGGCGCGAGATTGCGTGCCTGTTCTCCGCGCGATGGCGTCGATGCTGGCCTCGATTTCCGGAAGCGAATTGGAAGTGACGATTAAAAGCGGTACATGCAAGGCTTGGAGCCGAGGGATGGCCGAACGGTTAGCGGCTGCATCGGCGACGACCAGATCGGGGCGCAGCGCGAGCACGGCTTCGTAGTTGACGACCACGTCGCCGATATGCGGCTTGAGCTTGGCGGCCGCCGGATAGTCACAATAAGTTGTGTCACCGGCGACTGCGTCGCCGAGGCCGAGCGCGAACAGTATTTCCGTAATTCCGGGCGCGAGGGAAATAATCCGCCCGGGATGCGTCGCCGCGCCGAGCGCGGGACAAATCGCGCGGCAGAGGCAGGCAAGGAAAACAGCGACGAGCATATGACCGCGGTAGTTTCGGCGTCGGAGCATGTCTGCTGGATTATACTCCGGCGCGCGGCTACGGCTTTATTTCGGCAGATCGGGGAACGAGCCAGCGTTGTGCTAACATTTAGAACGAAATGCTTCAGGTAGAGACAATTAAGACGCTTGGAATCGGCGCGGAAAAGCTGATCGAGGAGTGGGGCGAACTGGCGGTGAATTGCCCGACCGCGACCGTGTTCCAGACTCCGCAATGGCTCGCGCCGTGGTGGGCGGTTTTCGGACGAAGATCGAGAAGCCGGAGCCTGTGCATTCTCACGGCCCGCGATCAGGGAAAGCTGGTGGGTCTGCTGCCGCTGATGTCCACGAACTGGCATCTGCTTCCGCGACAAAGGCTGGCGTTTCTCGGCGCGGGCGTGACGGACTACAACGACGCTCTCGCGGAAGTCGGACGGGGGAGCGAAGTCTGCGAAGCGTTCTACGCGTACCTGGCGAGCGAGCATCGCCACAAGCTTATCGATTTTAGGGAATTAAGGGACGGAGGGCTGCTGCGCGAGAACCCGCCGCTCAGAAGCTCCGGCCTGACTTACGGCGACTGGCCGCTGGAGAACTGCCCGTATATCTCGCTTCCTTCGGAAGGCAGCGCCGATGAGCGTTGGACTGAGCTTTTGCGCGGCTACTCGAAAAAATTTCGCGGCAGCATCGGTTATTCCGAGCGCACTTTGCGGCGCGCTTTTCAGGTGGACATCAAATTAGTCGACAATGCCGCCGATCTGCCCCAGGCGCTTGACGATTTGTATGAGCTTCACCAACGCCGATGGAACCAACGCTGGCTTCCGGGCGTTTTTACAAACAAGCGCGTCCGCTCGTTTCATTTCCAGGCAACGGCTTTGCTGCTGCGGGAAGGGTGGCTCCGGCTTTATCTCCTTCGTCTCGACGGCCAGGTGCAGGCGGCGCTCTACGCGTTTGCATTCAACGACCGGACCTGTTACTATCAAGGGGGATTTGAGCCGGAACTCGCCCGCTATAGCTTGGGCTCGCAGCTGATCGCGCATGCTGTCCGACGCGCTATCGACGAGAACTTCCCCACGTTCGATTTTCTGCGCGGCAACGAAGAGTACAAAATGCGCTGGACACAAGAATCGCGCAAGACCAACTTGCGTCGGTTGATCGCGTCTAGTTCCGCGCAACTGGCCGCCGCCGAGACCGCTCACAGAATTGAGAACGGCCTGGAAGATAAACTGAAATCCACCTTTGCCGGCGGATTCGTGCGCCGGGCATCTCGACAAAAAGCCGCGCCCGACCGATAGCGGTTCGGTCCGGCTCCGTCACTGTGATTCGTATGGGCAAATTCTTTACCCGGTCAGCAATTCTCATTTTGCTTGGACTCACAGCTTACCTTTATATCAAGGTGGTCGATTTGCAGCGCACCAATGCTCAACTCGCTTCTACGCTCATCCAGATGCGCACTTTGCAAGCGGAGAATACGCAGCTGAAGATGCAGCTTTCTCAGCAGGTCGCGGCGAACCACGCCGCTCAGCCGCAAGGCTGGCTTGAAATCGCGCACGAGCACGTCCGAGCAGCGGAACAGGCGACCACTCGGGGCGATTTCGCTCAAGCCGCCACGGAATCGCGCGAGGCGACCCAAACGCTCAGCATGGAGGCGCAAAGCGCAAGCCGGCGCAGCCGCAACGCGGCGCTCGGTTTACATGACCGGCTGGCATCGCTACAAACGCGGGCCGGCGCTTTCCTGCACTCGTTCGGCGGGTAAATCCGCCCCGGATCGCCAGCGCAATCGACGCGCTGATTATTCATTTTGGCGAGACGCTCTCGCGCTTTCCTTTCGTAATTTAGAAGCAAGTATTCCGATGAAACTTTATTCCAAAATCGTCGTTTTCGCTCTTTTAGGCGCAGTGATTTTCGGAGTCAGCGGCTGTAAGGAGCCGACCTTCAAAAACGTGTATAGCACGTCCGACGAGATACAGATGGGGCAGGAAGCCTCGGATGAGATCGACGCGTCGGAAAAGATCGACATGAACGTCCAGGATAATACGCGCGTTCAGAACGTCGCTCAACCGATTTTTGATCAGGCGCGTAAGATCAGGCCGGATTTGCCGTATCAGATCAGGATTATCGACAGCCCGGAGATCAACGCGTTCTCGCTGCCCGGCGGCTTTATCTATATCTATACCGGCTTGCTGAACAAGCTCGGCAACGACGACGACGCGCTTGCCGGGGTGATCGGCCATGAAACGGCGCACGCGGTCCGCAGGCACGTGGTGAAGCAGATGTCGGATGCCGGTGGTAAGGGCTTGCTGCTTCAACTCTTCGGTATGGGCACCAACAACTATCAAGCTTATAACTACGCAAACCTCGCATACGAGCTCGACCAGCTTCACTTTAGCCGCGAAGACGAGTACGAAGCCGATAAGTACGGCCTTATGTTTGCCTATAATGCCGGTTATGATCCCGCTGGAATGAACCGGATGTTCAAAAAGCTGGAAGACCTCGAAAAGATCACGGGCAGCGAGCCGGCTTATGCCGAAGACCATCCGATTACCAAAAACCGCGAATTGCGAGTCGTGGATTTGGAAAATGAGCTGCGCGCGAACGACGGCCAATATCCTGACGCCACACCGACTTCTGACACTAGAGCGGCTGGTACTACACCCCAAAACGTCGCTGCCGCAAAGGCTTCCGGCGCATCTTCGGCAGCGAGCGTCAGCAGCCAACCTACTAGCAGTGCGGTAGTGCCTGAAGCTGCGCCTGCGAAGACTGCCCCTGCCAGCGTCTCAACCACAGGCACTCAGGCGTCGGCATCTCCAGTAGCCGCTCCTTCAGCGGGAAACCCCTCCAATTAACAGCAGGCTTCGCTTAAGAGCGGCCGCATCGCTTACATGCGGCTTTGCGCTTCTGCTGGCCGGATGCAAGCATCCGGAACTCGGCAGCAATTTGAGCCCGAGGCAATCCGCTGAAGTCAGCACGCTTGCCGCAGAGCAGATCGCGTCGCAGTACCCGCTAGCCGTGGATTCCACGAGTGGCTACCGGGAAGTTGTGGAAGCGTTCGACGCTCTAGCGCCGCATGCGGGAAAGCTGCCGCAGGGCGCTAAGCTCCGGCTTGTAGTCCTCGATACGCCCGAACAGTTCTCGATGAGCCTTCCCGATGGACATATCTATTTAGCTGCCGGATTAGTGCGCCTTGTCGCCGACGATCCAGGAGAAGCAGCCGCCTTGGTAGCGCATCAAATCGGCCATGTCGCGGGCAACCATGATGCCATCAACCTAGCAAACGCGCTGGGTCGAGATGATCTGGTGAGCATGCTGGACCAAGGCAAGTACCAGGATGTTGTCACTCCGCAGC
>CAXSEA010000230.1:0-4970 GCA_964235675.1 uncultured Armatimonadales bacterium
ACGAGTACGATGTCGAGCAATCGATGATGACCCGCGACCCCGCCACCGAGTCGGCGCTGATCGACGCCCGCATGCCTATCGACGACGTCAACTCCGTCCTGAATCTCAGCTTCTCCACCGACGACTTCGACACCATCGGCGGCTATGTCTTCGGCCTGTTTGGCCACCCTCCGCTCGCGGGCGACGAGATCGAAACCACCACCCGCAGCACCGAAACCGGCGTCGGCGAACTCGGCGTGCGCTTCACCGTCACCAAGGCCGACGGCCGACGCTTGCAGCAGCTAAAGATCGAGACGTACCCCGCTCCCGCCGCCGGGGATGCAGCGACCCCATCCGGCCTCTCGGCCACCTTCCCTGAAAGGGAAGGAAATGTTTCCAACGCCTGAATAACTTCTATTCAGCTTAGAAGAACGCTTAATGAATCCAAGGCTGTAAAGCTTTCCTTCCCTTTCAGGGAAGGTGCGCGGGAGCGCGGATAGGGCTACCCCAGCACTTCCGTCAACGTCGCCAAAAACCGGTCCATCTGCATCGGCGTGCCGATACTCACTCGAATATGGTTCGGCAGTCCGAACCCCGCGCAAGGCCGGACGATCACGCCCCGTTTCAGCAGATCGTTGTAAACGCTCACCCCGTTCCGCCCATCCGGGCCACCGACGTCCATGAGGATAAAGTTCGCCTGGCTCGGGACAAACTTCAACCCGAGCTTGCGCGCGCCGTTCTCCAGCTCGATTCGTCCGCGATGGTTCAATTCCACCGAAGCGCGGATATGCTCCTGATCTTCCAGCGCGGCGGCGGCGGCGAACTGGGCGATCAAGTTGACATTGAACGGTGAGCGCACCCGGTCCATATAGCCTGCCAGCTCCGCCGACGCGACCGCGTAGCCGACGCGCAAACCGGCCAGCCCGTAAGCCTTGGAGAACGTTCGCGTAACGACCACGTTGCGGCCTTCCAGCACGTAAGGGATGGAATTAGGGCGCATGTCCGGCTCGACGAACTCATAATATGCCTCGTCCAGAACCACCGTCACCGTGTCAGGGATACGGCCCAGCAGCGTGTCGATCTCGTCCTGCGTCACCAATGTCCCCGTCGGGTTGTTAGGATTAGCGATGAAGATAATTTTGGTCTTGTCGTTCACCTTGTCCGCCATCGCGGATAAATCGTGCTTGTATCCGGCGTCCAGCGGCACCTTGTGCAGCTTGGCGTTCGCCATGGTCGCGTAGATCTCGTACATGGCGAACGACGGCGCGCCGATCACGATCTCGTCGTCGGGCGAGCCGATCAGCGTCGTGGTCAGCAGCAGCAAAATCTCGTCGGAGCCGTTGCCGAACACCAGCAAATTTGGATCGACTCCGAGGAACTTGGAGACCGCCTCGCGCAGCACCGGCGCGGAGCCTTCCGGATAGTAGAACACGTTGCCCGCATGCTCGCGGATCGCCTGAATAGCTTTCGGCGACGGCCCCAGCGGGCTTTCGTTGGACGCGAGCTTCAGGACGTCGGTCAGCCCCATCTCGCGCTGCAGCTCCTCCACCGGCTTACCCGGAATATAGGGGCGCAGGCCGGCGATATTGGCGGGGATGGTCAAATGAGCTTGCGGGGCGGCGAGAGTTTGCGTCATGGTGTTGTACAATTTTTGAAACGGTGATCTGAGCGCCCGCCGATCAAGCGGCGCAGGCCGGTTGGAGTGCGCCAATTGTACCGCAGCCAGGCAGCAGCCCCCTCTTGTCGACCCGCTCTTCTATCACCGAGCGGCTTGTTACCATGATTCATTCCGCGCCGGCCATCCGCCGCTTCCAAATTGCCGCCCTGCGTGTACGCCGCTCGTGGAATCGCTGCTTTCCCTTGTGGAACGACGGCCCTCTGGCCGAGCCCTGGCGGCGGCTGGCGGCGGCGACCGTAGACACGATCTTAATCGTCCTACTCGCTGCAATCATCGATTTTCTCAACTTAAGCTATCTCGATTCTTCGTATTCAAGCCCCACGGTACGTCTTTCCTATTGGTTCGCCGCACTCGCCTGGCTATACGTGCTCGGCGGCTGGAGCTTAGGATCGACATTAGGGATGCGTCTCTTCGGCATTCGCCTAGCCCGGATTGCCGGCCCGGAGCGCCGCATCGGATTACAATGCGCCGCCAAGCGGATACTCGGCTACTGGCTGGCGTGCCTTCCGGTTAAGGGCGGCCTCATCCCGATCTTGACCCATCCCTTGCGGCAGGGCTGGCACGACCGAATTGCCGGCACAATCGTCATCAAGCGCGGCCAAGCGGCTCAAGCGGCGGAGTTGATCGCGCGGGATTCTGCTAAACCCGTTCACGCGCGCATCGCGATTCCCGGTGAGCTCTGGCCCAAACCGGATTTGCGCTTGGCGTGGCGCGGGACGGGCTACGCGTTCGCGGCGCTTCTCTGCCTGGTGATCGCGATGACCTACCCGGTGGCATGGCATCTGCGGACTCGCGTCGCCGGAGCGGCGGGCGACAGTGAAATCTTCTTGTGGGCGCAGTGGTACGTGCCCAAAATGCTCCAGCGCCATCTGCCGCTCACCCACACCACCTACTCGTTCTATCCGCTCGACGTCAGCCTGGCGTACAGCACGATGGAATGGTTCAACACTTTTCTTGCCGTGCCCCTGTCGCGCTGTTTCAATGCCGCCGCCGTTTACAACATCTTGTGGCTAGGCAGTCTGACTCTCTGCGTCTGCACTTCGTACTTCCTGCTCGCCGCCGTCACGCGCAGCCGCGCGGCGGCGCTCGCCCTTGCCCCCGTGTTTGGTCTCTGTGCCTATTTCATGGCCCACGGCCTCGGCCACGACAATCTAATCAGCGCCGAATTTCTGCCCCCGCTCGCGCTCTGCGGCTACGCGTGGCTCACAATGGGGAAAGCCCGCTACGCCGCCGCCGCCGGCGTGTTCTGGATGCTCGCCGGCTGGTGCGACCTGCAGTTTATTGTCTTCGGAGCGATCATCCTCGTCGCTTTTCTTTGCGCTTACTGGTGGGGAAGTCCCTTGCGGGAAGCCAGACAGCCTATTCAGTCGCGCCTTGTCCTGCAACTCAAGCAATCGGCGGCGCTGCTGGCCTGCTTTCTCGTGGGAATGTCCTGGCTGCTCGTGCCTTTGCTGATTATCAAGCTGCACGGCGACAGCCGCTACACCGACTCCATGGCGCAGTTCCCGGCGCATCTGGAAGATTACGTCGCGCCAAGCTATTTTCCCTCGCTCACTCCGACGCAGCGTCAGGGTGTCGGACTGTTTCCAAAATTCCCCGTGGAAAACGCCGTCGCGCCCGGCCTGCTGGTTGTCGCTCTTGTCATCGCGGCGCCGCTGGTTCTCCCGCGACGCTCCCGGCGCGCTCTCAGGCCCTGGGGCTACGCTCTGCTGGGGGCGATGGTCCTGTCGTTCGGCTTTGTCCTGACGACCCAATCACAGATTGCAACCAGCATAGCCACCGTCGTTGGCCTGCTGCTCGCCTTTCCCGGCAACGGTTTCGCGCTGCCCTGGCACTGTGAATCGCTGGTCTCGGCGGGGCTGCTGGTCATCGGGGGCGATTTTGGCGCTGTCGCCACTGTCGGGCAGCCCTTCTGGCTGCCCAGCACATGGCTCTGGACAATGCTGCCGCTGATACGCACGTTCCGGGGCACCGCGCGCCTGGGAGCAATGGCGGACTTAAGCGCGGCGATGATCGCGGCGGCTACTCTGCGGCAGCTTTTAAACCGCACGCGCCGCAAACACGGCACGCTCGCACTGGCAGCGGGATTAGCCGCCTGCTGGGGTGTGCTCTGCTGGGAGTACAACGCCCTGCCGTATATAACCTTTGTGCCCTATCGCTCGCCCGCGGTGGCCTCGCTTCGGAGCGGCTCGCCGACAAGCCCCGTCTTAGAGATACCGCTCAGCGACAACCCCGATAGCCTCATCGATCAAACCGTGCACGAGCGGCCCGTCTTCGACGGTTTTTTATCCCGCACCCCCAACAGTGCGCTGCTGGAGATCGAAAACAATGCATTTTTGGTCTACGCCGCCAGACAAGGCGACGAGTCCTCGGTTGCTGGAAGAAGTCGCATAAACAATCCAAATGCGGCGGATCTGCGCGCGGGATTAGCCGACTTGCAGCGCATCGGCCTGCACGACGTAATCGTCCGCGAAAACAAGCTCAGTGGAAAGCAAATCGCTGAGGATGAAGCCCTGCTTCGCAGCGTCGGCGCTGTAAAAACGGCTGACGATCACGTCTACGCCGAGGTGTTTCATCTTCCCGCGCCGCCGACCCAGAACGCGACGAGCAATCTGACACGGCTATCGACTAAGCCACCGCCGCGCTAAGCTCCAGCCGAGGCTTGTTTAAGCTGGACACGTCCCCCAGCATCCGCAGCTTGTTGCTGCCGTTCAGCGCCGCCACCTTGTAGCACTCCGCGAGGGTGGGGTAGTTGAAGACGTTGTTGATAAAGAAATCCACCGTCCCTTTGAACGCCATCGCCGCTTGGCCGATATGGATCAATTCCGTGGCACCGGTGCCGATCGCGTGGACTCCTAAAATCTGGCGCGTCTCTTCATGGATCAGCAGCTTCAGCATGCCCACTTTGTCGCCGAGCAGCTGCCCGCGCGCGATTTCGGTATACTGCGCCACCCCGCACTCGTAGGGAGTGCCTTCGGCGGTGAGCTGCGCCTCGGTCTTGCCGACCATCGAAATTTCCGGGATAGAATAGACGCCGTAGGGGAACAGCTCGGGAATCGACGTCGTCGGCTCGCCGAAAGCGTGGCAGGCCGCCAAGCGTCCTTGCTCCAGCGACACGCTCGCGAGCGCCGGGAAGCCGATCACGTCGCCGACCGCGTAGATATGCGGCACGTCGGTCTGGTAATTCTCGTTCACTTTCAGGCGGCCCCGGTTGTCGGCCTTGATCCCGACATTCTCCAGCCCGAGATTGCCCGTATTGCCCTGCCGCCCGATGCAGTACAGCAGCGTCTCGGCCCGCAGATGCTTGCCGGAT
>CAXSEA010000230.1:4980-5990 GCA_964235675.1 uncultured Armatimonadales bacterium
ACCATCCCCTGCACGTCCACCACAATCTTGTCCACGCGCTCGTTCAAGCGCAGGGTGATTCCAATGGAGCGCATCCGGTACTGCAATGCCTCGGTAATCTCGGAATCGGCGAAATCCAGCAGCGATGGGCGAGCCTCGGTGAGTATAACGCGAACGCCCAGCGCGCCCATCATGCAGGCGTACTCGGTGCCGATCACGCCGCCGCCGACGATAATCATCGACTTCGGCAATTCCGCCAGCCGCAGCAGATCGTCGCTGTCGATCACCCGCTGATGGTCGAACGGAACCCCATCGGGACGCGCCGGCGAAGTTCCCGTGGCAATCACGACAGTATCCGCTTGAATCGTGTCATACGAATGCTGCCGGTAAATTTCCACCGTATGCGGGTCCAAAAACTGCGCCGAGCCGCACATCACCTCTACACCGTTGCGCATCAGCTGTTCGCGGATCAAGCTGATTTCGGTCTCGATCACCAGGCGCGACCGGTAGATCAGCGCGTCCATGGTAATTTTTTCCTGCGGCGCGTACTGCTGCGACGTGTGCGTCAGTCCCGCCTGCTGGTGGCCGACCATCTGCATCACCGCCTCGCGGAGCGCCTTGCTGGGAATCGTGCCCGTGTTGATGCACGCCCCGCCGAGCACGCCGAGCTTTTCGATCAGGACCACCGATTTGCCCAGCTTCGACGCCTGGATCGCCGCCTTCTGCCCGGCAGGCCCGCTGCCGATCACGACCATGTCCACTCGCTTCATAATTTCAGCTTCGCTCCGAAAGGTGGGGAATTGCGGTGGCACAAGGATGCCATCGGCAGAGATAATACTGTTACTATTATCGGGCAGAACAGGGCTAGCGAGAGTGCGATTTTTCGCGGATGGTGATTTGTCGCACAAACAGCCCACCTTCGACTGGCTTAGGACCAGACGGCGTCTGTGCCTGGGGAACATGCCCGCGCATCGATGCGAGAGCATTAACACGGATTGTACCGTCATACTCCCCTCCTTTCCAAGGAGGGA
>CAXSEA010000231.1:0-5962 GCA_964235675.1 uncultured Armatimonadales bacterium
CCGGGTTGCCGCTCAGCATCGTTCGCGGCTGGGTGATTCCCCACGCTTATGGCCACACGTACGGCGGCGGCTGGCTTCGGCTGGGGGACCATTGGAAGGCGGCCGGCGTCAGCGGTCCGGTCGGCGCGCTGATGGCCGGAGTGCTGGCGCTGCTGGCGCGGAGATTTTCTGGGCGCTGGCCTATCCTGCTGGCGGCGATTTTTACGCCGCTGATCGCCTTCGGCATCTTCCTGGAGCCGCTGCTGGTCGAGCCGCTCTTCAACAAGTTCACCCCGCTGCCCGTGTCTAGCCCGCTTTACGCGCCGCTGCACGATCTCACCCGGCGCGCGGGCGTGGGCGATGCGGCGATTTATGTCGTGGATAAATCCAAGCAGACCAACGCCACCAATGCTTATGTCACCGGCTTCGGGCCGACCCTGCGGATCGTGCTCTGGGACACCCTAATTAAGCGCATGGACCGGCGCGAGGTAATCGCCATCACCGGGCACGAGCTCGGCCACTACACCGAAGGCCATTTGGTACTTGGTTTCGCGATGAGCGCCGCCGCCTTGTTCGCCGCGTTTCCGTTGATCGCGCTGCTGGCGTCCGCCTGGCAATCGCGCTACGGCGAGGCGTGGGGCTTGCGTCCTGGGGCAATTTACGATCCCGCCGCCCTGCCGCTTCTGCTTCTGTGCCTGCAGCTGGCGTTTCTGGTGACGCAGCCTTTCTCGAACCTGATTTCCCGGTGGATCGAGCACCGCGCCGACGCCTACAGCCTCGGCATAGTTCGCGACCGAACAGGGCTGGCGCGCACGTTCGTCGATTTCACCCGGCAGGATTTAGACGACCCCTATCCGCCGACCTGGGAAAAGATCTGGTTCGACGACCACCCGCCCGGCGGCGAGCGGGTGCAATACGCGCTCAACGGCCAGCCGTAGGAGCCTCACTAGCGAATAAAGCGAAGATCGACGAGGCCGGTACCGACGAGCTTATCCATTTCGTGGTGGTCAGCAGTGAGCAGCTCGCACGCTAAGCGCCTTGCCAGAGCAATGGCGACGCAATCCGCCAAAGAAAGCTGTCCTGGAGTTACTTTTAAGTCACCAACATCCAGCCAAAAAGCTTTGTCCATCATTTCGTAAGCCTCAACCCCATCATGCTCCAACTGACGAATCGCTTCTACCGCATTTGCTCTTCCACTTTCTCGTAGTATCCCGTAGTAGACCTCACTCAAATTCAACGCATGGGCATAAACGGTGGCGGTACGATCAATAAGAATGTCTTCCATACCTTGAGCGCCGTCTTCATCACGAAGGTAGGCTAAAAGAGCGCAAGCATCCGCGACAAAAACAACACCCTGATTACCGTCACTTGGCGGTACGGTCACTATCGCTCCATTGCCTTTTCCTCAGCTTTGCGAGCGATGAACTCATCGACTGATCCTGGCTGACCAGCTAACATTCCCCGCCCGGTTAGATGACGCCTGAGAGGCAATGTTTCCATGACATTATCCAGTCCGCCGTTGAAGTGAGCCTGGAGCAGACTGCCGACGAGTTCGGATAACCCACCTTCATGTTCCGCCTTGTCAGCCAAATCAGGTTCCAGCAAAAGAATATATTGCGATTTCATACTACGATTTTACCAGCGAACATCACCTGCTTTTTCCCTTTTAGCTACTTATAACTCGGCAAAATCACACCGCGCATAATTACGTTCTGCGCGAACAAGAACACGATCAAGGTCGGCAAGGCGGCGATGACCAGGGCGGCCATCATCACGTAGCTGGGAGCGGCGAGGGCTTGGAATTCGTAAATCCAGACCATCAGCGGCCACTGGCTTTGGGCTTGCTCGATGGTGAGGGCGAAGAGGAACGCGCCGTACATTCCGGCGAATGCTTGCAGGGCGATCACCGCGAAGATCGGGCCGGAGAGCGGGATGGTCACCCGTGTAAAGAGGGTAATGTCGCTGGCGCCGTCGAGGGTGGCGGCTTCGTACAACTCCGGCGGCAGGCTGTCGAAGAAGCCTTTCAGCAGAAAGATCGAAAAGCCCGACGCCGCGCCGGGAAGTATCAGCGCCCAGTAAGTATTGAGCAGGCCGAGCTGCTTGAGCAGCAGGAAGTTGGGGATTAGCGTGACTTCGGCGGGAAAAGCCATGGTCGCCAGCAGAAACAGCAGCAGTCCGGTGCCGTAGGGCAGCTTGAAGCGGCTCAGGGCGTAGGCGCAGAGCGGGTTGACGATAATCGCGGTCAGCACCGCACCGACGCAGTAAATTACCGTGTTCCAAACGCCGCGCCCATGCAGCAGCAGATAGTCGGCGGCAAAGCGGTAATTGCGCGCCATAAACTCCCGCCGCAGCTCCCCGGCGTGCGATGCGGCGTACTCGCGGTCGGATTCGGCCACCGGCAGGGCGGCGTCCGGATCGTTGACCTGGTCGCGCCAGCGGCCTTCTAAACTGGCGATCCGCATCAGTTTCGGGTTGGCTTGCGCGACGAATGCGGCATACGAGCGCAGCGCCGGGCCGTTGGGCAATACCGCCGCGCCGGACGGGCCGGGATGAAGCGCATCCGGAAGCGCGGTCAATTTCTGGGCGGCGGGAACGTCCTTTTGTCCGGCCAGAAATGCGGCCCATTCAGGAGTCGCGCCGGGCTGCCAAGCGATAAAGCGGAGCGGCAGCCGCTTGCGGACGAAGCCGGTCCAATCTTTGGCTTCGGCGGCGTTGGACGGGACAGTGGCCGGAAGCACAACGTCGGCAAACGAGGCGTACCGCGTGCCCCATGCGGCGTTGACATCGGCGATTTTGCCGCTGGGGTAGGCGGTGTCGCGAAGGTAGCCCTGGAAGAAGGCGTCGCAGCGGACGGGCTGGAACCATTCGGCGGGAATGGTGCGCTGGAACTCGGCCCAATCCAAATCCTTCGGCGACATGCCCGGCTGCCAGGTTCGCTGCTGGGGCAGATCGAGCGGCGGCTGCACCGACAAGAAGCTGGTGTCCTCCTCCGTATAGGCATGGCCGACCGCGCCGATACCGCCGTGATACTTTTCCTGTAGCCATTGCCGATATCGGTTCAACAGCTTCGAGGGCACATACGCCCCGCGCAGGCCTCGAAACCCCGCCGTTTTGTACGCCATCGGCTGCGCGTCGAAAAAGGCGCGCCAGCGTGCCACGCGCTGGGATGCGCCGGGTGTGGTGTCCGGCGCGATTTTAACGGATTGCAGCGTGGTAAAAGCCGTGCCGTAGACCGCGTTGAGATTGTTGACGTCGGCATTGTATTTGTCCAGCGCGTACTTGGCCGCGAGAGCGTCTCCTGAGCGCAGGTAGGCCGGGACGACGGAGTAGTCGTTCTGGTCGTAGTCCGAGGTGATCGACGCGCCGAGCATCACCGCGAACGGGTAGAGCGTGGTCGCCGCGCCGAGGCAGAGCAGGACGTAAATCACAGTCAGCGCGAGCCGAACGCGCGCGCTGCGTCGGCCGACGGCGGGGAGAAGAGGCATGTCCAGTATTGTACGGCAAGCGCGGCGGCGGCGGCAAACCAGCAGCGAATCCGAAGGCATTCCGCCGCTAATTACAGGCCAAATACGAGTAGGTATATCGTTAGGTCAAGCAAATGGAGTACAACAGCAACCGATATTGCCGCCCGCTGCCGAGTGCGGCGCATTCTTATTTCAAGGTTCTCTTTTTCTATGCGTAAACCCTTCGTTTCCAGCTTTGCTCTTCTCGCCGCTCTGAATGCAGGCGCTCTCGCACTTCTTCCGGGCTGCTCCAGGGCCGACGATCCCGCTCCCGCGTCCGCGCCGAATTCCGCGCGGCTGACCGGCGTTCAAGCCACCGCGTCACAGCCGTTCCGGAACGTGTCGCTGCCGCTGGAGACGCGTGTCGCCAATCTGATGAGTCTGCTCACCCAGGATGAAAAGCTGTCGCTTTTAGGCGGCACAGGCTTTACCACTCAGCCGATCGACCGCCTGGGCATCCCGCCGATGAGCATGTGCGACGCCGGACAGGGCGTGCGCGGTGGCACACAGGGGATGCAAGGCCCGGCCACCTTGTTCCCGTCGGGCGTGGCGATGGCGTCCACCTGGGACACGGCGCTGATCGGGCAGGTCGGCCAGGCCATTGGCGACGAGCTGAAAAACAAGGGCGAGGGCGCTCAGGTGCTGCTGGGGCCGGATATCAATATCCAGCGCGCGCCGCTCAGTGGGCGGTACGGCGAGTGCTTTACCGAAGACCCTTATCTAAATGGGCGGCTCGTGGTCTCGTATGTCACCGGCGTGCAAAGCAACGGAGTCGCCGCCTGCGCCAAGCATTTCGTCTGCAACAACGAGGAAGTGGACCGCAACACGGCGGACGTCCACGTGGACGAGCGCGCCCTCCGCGAAATTTATCTCGCCGGCTTCAAGGCAGCCGTCACCCAGGGCCATGCCTGGACGGTGATGCCGTCATACAACCTCATCAACGGCTACCACGCCACCGACAACAAAATGCTGCTGACCGATGTCGCCCGCGGCGACTGGCATTTCGACGGCCTGATGATCTCCGACTGGGGCGCGGTGCACGATACCGTCCAGGCCGCGAACGCGGGCAACGATCTGGAGATGCCGACGGGAGCCAATTTCTCGCCTGCCAAGCTCCAAGCCGCCATTCAAGCGGGGCAGATTTCTCAAGCGCAGATCGACATGCTGGTGACACCGATTGTCCGCACCATCATCCGAGTCGGCCTGGTCAACGGCACCGGCACGCCGCAAACACCCAACCACGCCGAAGTGAACTCCCCGGCGCATCAGCAGCTGGCGCTGCAGGCGTCGGAGGAAGGCTTGGTTCTGCTGAAAAACCAGGGCGGCGTCCTGCCGCTCGACCTGAGCAAAATCCATTCCGTCGCCGTGATCGGCCCTGGCGCGGCTAAAATCCAGGGCGGCGCGGCGGGCAGCCCGGCGGTGACTCCGTTCTTCCAGTCGGAGCCGCTCGACGCCCTCAAAGCCCGCCTCGGCAAAGCCGGCATCACCGTCAACTACGCTTCCGGCGCGACCCTCCCGGACTTCCAGCCGACCACAATCGACCAGACATATCTGCAAGCCGGCTCAAACCAGCCAGGCGTGACCGCCGCGTATTACCAAGGCAAGGATTTTACGGGAAATCCAATTTTCAGCTACACTCTCAGTGATGTCGATTCGACCCAATCAGGCCCAACCACTGGCGCTCCCGTGGGTTTCGATGACTTGACCCAGCACGCCGCCCGCTACACCGCGACACTCACGCCGCCGTCCACCGGCAGTTATAAGCTGGAATTTGTCACCGACTACCGACCCGCCCAGGTCTACTTAGACGGCAAGCTCGTGCTCGATACGGTTGCCAACCCGCCGGTCTGGTCGGGCCAGAACGCCACCCGCGCCGATATTACACTCACCGGCGGACAGAAGTACGCGCTGCGGGTGGACGTTCCCGGCGGGGGCGGCGCGCCGTTCCACCTCGGCTGGATCGTGCCGCCCGCGATGGATTTCGCCGGAGCCGCGACAGCCGCGAAGAACTCCGATGTCGCCATAGTCTTCGCCAGCACGTCGGGCACGGAGATCGAAGGCATTGACCGCACCAGCATGGATCTGCCCGGCAACCAGGACGCGCTCATTCAAGCGGTCGTCGCCGCGAACAAGAAGACTATCGTCGTGCTCAACAACGGCGGCCCGGTCAACATGACCCAGTGGCTGGCGCAGGTGCCAGCACTGATCGAAGCCCACTTCCCCGGCGAGCAGGCGGGCAACGCCATCGCCGCCGCGCTGGTAGGCGATGTCAATCCGAGTGGCAAGCTCCCCGACACTCTAGCCGCCCGCCGCGAGGACTATTCCGACTACGGCAACTACCCCGCCGGCGCGAACAATGTCGAGAACTACGCCGAAGGCATCTACGTCGGCTACCGCCATTTCGACAAGGCCGGTATTAAGCCGCTGTTCCCGTTCGGCTACGGTCTTTCTTACACAACGTTTAAGTATTCGGGAATCAA
>CAXSEA010000232.1:0-5905 GCA_964235675.1 uncultured Armatimonadales bacterium
TGAAACGTTCTCATCGCGCATTTCGGCGCTCCCGGTTTTGTGCCGTAATATTCGCATGGAGTAAACTTCGGACATGACGCTCGTCACTCTGCAAGACATCGAAGCCGCTCGTGCACGCATCTCGGACGCGCTCTACTACTCCCCCTGTCCGCCGTCGGTGCCGATCTCCGAAGTAGCCGGGTGTGATATCTACTGCAAGCTCGATTACCTTCAGCGCACCGGCAGCTTCAAAGAGCGCGGCGCGCGCAACGCGCTGATGCTTCTTTCGGACGAGCAGCGGGCGCGCGGGGTGGTGGCCGCATCGGCGGGCAACCACGCCCTCGGCTTGGCCTACCATGGCGGCCTTCTCGGCATCCCCGTGACTGTGGTCATGCCGCGATACGCCCCGCTGATAAAAGTCACGAACTGCCGCAATTTAGGGGCGAACGTCATTTTACATGGCGCGGACTACCCCGAAGCGTTCAACCATGCCATGCATCTCGCGCGGGATAAAGGCATGCACGCCATCCCGCCGTTCGACGATCTCGCTATCATCGCGGGCCAGGGCACGATGGGTCTCGAAGTCCTGGAGCAGGCCCCGGACCTGGACGCCATCATCGTTCCTATCGGCGGCGGCGGATTGATCGCCGGCATCGCCACCGTCATGCGCGCTTTGAGACCTGATGTCCGCATTATTGGAGTCGAGCCTGCGCGCGCGGCGTCGTTTACGGCGGCGATGGAAGCCGGACGCCCGGTGCTCGCGCCGCTTGACCCAACCCTTGCCGACGGCCTTGCCGTTTCGATGGTCGGCACGCTCACCTTTCAAGTGGCCGCGCCCCTGATCGACGAGATCGTGCAGGTCACCGAGGATGAAATCGCCCTCGCCATCCTGCGCCTGGCCGAGCGCGAGAAGAGCGTGGTGGAAGGCGCGGGCGCGGCGCCGCTGGCAGCGATTCTGGCCGGCAAGCTGCCGTCGGTCGCGGGCAAGCGGGTCGTTCTGCCTCTCTGCGGCGGCAATATCGATCCGGCGACTCTCAGCAAAGTGATCGAGCGCGGCCTGGTCGCCGACGGTCGCCTCAGCCGGTTTATCGTGGTCATGCGCGACCGTCCCGGCGAGCTCGCCACCTTCTCGGCGGCAGTGGCGGCGGCGGGCGCGAACGTCGCTGAGATTATCCACGAGCGCGCCTTTGCCGGTCCGGATATCAGCGCCGTCCAGGTGGAATGCACCGTGGAGACGCGGGACAAGGCGCACGCGCATGACTTGTACCGGCAGCTGGAGGAAGTCGGCTTCACGGTCTACCCGGCGGAGCGGCCTACCCATTCGTCAAGCTTTGCGTAACACTTTTCTTGAGTGAAAAACACTTTCGGCCAGGATGCATAGTGGCGGGGGAGATGGCGGAGAGCTGATTGGTCGTGTTCACTTCATGGATACGCGATTGCGTCATAAATAAGGTAAAACACACTTTACGAACGATATTACTTGTTTATCGTTCGTAAGTTCGAGTGGTTATCGTCGCGCGATGAAGCCAAGATGTTCGGAGGACAAAATGAACCTGCCAGTCAAGTCATCTCACACATCCACCCTCTTGCCCGCAGCACTTTTGATGGTAGTTTGCCCATTGCTTATCGCGCCATCGCAGGCGCGCGCGTCGGCGGTGTGGACGCGCACCTTTGCCGGCAACGACCGGAGCGAGGCCGCCGAAAACGAGGCTCACGCCGCCGTTGCCGACAACCAAGGCGACGTGTATGTCACCGGCTCATCGTCCACGACCAGCCATGGCAACGGCATGAGCACGATTAAATACGATCCCAGTGGCAAAGAGTTGTGGGTGCATTCCGAGGATGTCTCGGGCGACACCTACTTCTACTACGCGTCGATCGCTCTGGATGCGTCCGGCAACGTGACGGCGCTCGGCGAGGGCGCTTCCGAGTCAGGCGCGACCGTGGTGACGTACTCGCCCAGCGGCGCGCGCTTGAAGCTGACGCAGATCACGTTTCCCGTGCAGGACGTGAAACTCAGCGACAATGACAATGGCCTGCAGCTTTATTCCAATGGCGATTTCAGCGTGGAAGGCTATGTCGACTCTTACAACAGCGGCTATGACGCCGAGGACGATTTTTGGTTTGTCGCGCGCTACAGCTCGGCCGGCAAGCTCCTATGGTATGACGATTACACCGGCTACCCCGCCAGCGAAGCTGAAGGCGGGGTCTCGAACTACGCAGATGGAGCGGCAGTCAACAAGTCGGGCAATCTTGTGGTTGGAGGCACCGAGACCGACTCGAACGACACCCTCGGCATGTTCCTCCGCGCGTACAGCCCGACCGGTCAAATCCTTTACAGCACGGAAGTCGCTGATCCGAGCTTGGCTTACACTTCCGCGGGTGCTTTTACGGTGGACGCGAAAGGCCACTTCTATATTGCCGGCAACGACCGCCCCAGCGACAGCAGCGACAATTACGTAGCTATGGCGAAGTTCGCGCAAGATGGGACGCTTCTGTGGCTGCGGGACTATACTGCTCCGGGTGGCTCTTCATTGAACGAATATGGGGCCGCAGTGACGGTCGACAAGGATGAAAACGCTATCCTGGGCGGCGTCGAGCTTGGAAACGACTTCAACGCGAACCTGTTCGTCAAGTGGGATTCCAAAGGCGACCGCTTGTGGGCGCACACCGCCGACAAGTTCCCGGCCAATGCCCTCACGGCACCAAGCATTTTCGCCATCGCCGGCACCAACAAGTTCTACGCCGTTACCAACGTCGTCACAGGTAGCAAAACCACCCCTAACGGCCAGTCTCAGGTCATCGTCACCAACAAGATCGGCTCCGACGGGATAGTCGAATCGACGCAAACCTACACAGGCGATCCCTCGTACGGGGACGGCGCTCAGACCTACGGAAGTACCTACGATCCCCTGAGCGACAGCCTGTACGTCGTTGGACGGCAATACGAGCCGCCCTACGGCAGCAACTCCAGCCTCTACCCGCAAACCTACTGGGGGACGCTGAAGTACCAGCTCGGGGATTAACCGCCCAGCAATCTGCTTTGCAGGCCACAAAAAGCTTCCTTCCAGTGAAGGGAGCTTTTTTGATGGAACGGAATCTGCTCGTGATCGGTCGCGACGATAGTTGCCTACCCGACCGGCAGCCCGCCTCCATACTCATCCCAAATCGCTTGCTGCAGACGCCACTAAACCCTCCCAAAATAATGGCTGTACAACAGATCGAAGCCGCCGTCCATAAAGCCAAAGCTGTCGGCGGAACTGATGGCGTCGTCGCATTCCAAGTCGAACAGCGAGCCGTGATGCACCTGAACGAAGTCGAGTTCGCCGCAAAACCGCCGTCGAGCGTAGATGTACGGTAGAGACGCGGGACAAGGCCCACGCATGGGATTTGTACCGGCAGTTGGAGGAAGTCGGATTTACGGTGTATCCGGCGGAGCGGCCAACGGTGACTGCTTAGAAGGCCTTAAAACCTTTCTGACTCCCCCACTTCCATGAAGTCGCTGGCGGAGGTCTGGAATCACGTGCTTTTTTGCAGACAAACGGGAATGTCGATTGAACTGCGCTGAAACACTCCCGACTTCTTTCGCCCCTCCATGGATACGGAAGGGCGAAAGAGGTTTTCTACACCCTCACCCTTTTAGAGGGGTGAGGAATCAATTTTTAAAACCCTTAATATCAAGCACCACTTACGACCTCGTTGCCGACAGGCGCTCTTGCAAAAATCCCGCGATTAGTTGCAATGCCTGAGCGGAAGCGTCCAGTTTGCCGATGCCGGATAGAAAGCCGTGCGCCATGCATTCCCAAACATCCACCCTGGCATCCACCTCGGCGGCGACGGCACGGTTCACATAGCGGCGGGAATCGTCCAACAGCACCTCGTCGTCGCCGACATGAACACGGATAGGCGGCAATCCTTGAAGATTGCCGTAGAGCGGCGAGACTGCCGGGTCGGCTGGATCGTGGCCGGCCAGGTACGCCGCGACTAGGTCGGTCGCTTGAGGCTTCGTAAAGAACGGATCGGCTTCGGCACGACTCGTCCAGCTATCCCCTGTCAAAGCTAAATCGGTGACAGGGGATAGAGCAACCGCGCCCACCGGCAATAAAGTGGATTTCGATGCAGCCTGCGCCTGCAACAGCGATAGCAGAAGCAGCGCCAGGCAGCCGCCCGCGGAATCTCCCGTAACCGCGATTCTGCTGTAGCCGAGAGCCACCAGCCCACCGAAGCATGTTTCGGCGTCCTGCACCGCAGCCGGGAACGGATGCTCCGGCGCTAACCGGTAGTCAGGAATAAACGCGCCGACACTGGTCGCCCCAGCAATCTGACCGACGAGGTGCCGGAACGCCTGAGCGGAGCCAAAGTTGAACCAACCGCCATGCAGGTGCAGGATAACTTCATCAGGCTGCGAGTGCTCCGGCCGGCACCACCACCCGGATATGCCGCCGACCGAGCCTGCTTCATAGGCTACACCCGTAGGAGCGGGGACACGGTTCATAATGTCATCGTATGGAACCCGTGCCGCCGCTCCCCGCATACGGCCTTTGTTTGACTCCATCATGGGCCGCATAGCGCGCATCGCGGCCTGATCCTGGGAAGTCGCTGGGTGGAAAACAGATGACTTCGTATTGGTACTCATAACTTCAGCCTCAGCGTTCTGCATAACTTACTCCTAACCTACATGATATAGCGCATTTTACCTTTACTGAACGTAAAGTAAACTAAGCTGGATGTTCTTTATCTTTTGCGTCACCGCTCTGGTAAAATATTCATGTGCATGAGACTGTTCCGAAGCCTATCCAAATCGGTCGTCCCCGCAATGACACAGCGGAATCGCATAGCGCGATTATGGACGCGGTATATGAACTGCTCCAGGAAAAATCCGCTCGCGATTTAACGATGGAAGCTATCGCCAAACGCGCGGGAGTCGGCAAGCCGACGCTCTACAAGTGGTGGCCTTCGAAGGCTGCTCTGATATTAGCCATGTTTCACGAGCGGCTTGAAGGAAAACCGGTCGATTCGTCCTCAGACAGTGCCGAAGCATCACTCCGTGCCAAGGTGAGCCGGTTAGTCATGGATTTTAACGGTTTATTCGGCAAGGTCATGGCAGACCTGATCGGTGAAGCCCAAAGCAATCCGGAATTGCTGAATGAGATTCATGGGCGTATCAAAGCTCGGCGCGCCGTAGTGGTGGCTGAGGTAGAGATGGCCACGGCTTCCGGTGAGTTCCACCCTGATACAGACGCTGAAATCGTCGTGGACACTGTCTTTGGACCAGCTTACTATCGCCTGCTACTCGGATTTGCGCCGCTGACGCGAGAATATGGAGATGCGCTCATCGAACAGGTATTGCGTGGCATTAGACCCACTGGCGGCGCTCTAAAGCACTCGCAAAATAAATCGATTCAGAATCGGTAATCAAGTAGCTCTTGAAATCAGGACTACTATCCCATTCGTTACAAATTAGCAGATGAGGTCTCCGAGGATACCCCGGCCAAAACGCTGCCACCTTCGGGTAGGCGTCCAGCTGGTTTTTCAGCTTGGCAAGGCCATGGCCCTCGTCCGCGTAGACGAAAAGATCGGCGTGCACCCCACGCACCGCAAGAGTATTCCGCGAGCAGGCCCCGGACCTGGACGCCATTATCGTTCCTATTGGCGGCGGATTGATTGCGGAAATAGCCACTGTACCTTTTCGGCGGCGGTGGCGGCGGGCACGAACGTCGCCGAGATTATCCACGAGCGCGCCATTGCCGGGCCGGATATCTCCGCCGTCCAGGTGGAATGCGCCGTGGAAACCCGCGACTAGGCACATGCGCATGACTTGTACCAGCATCTGGAAGAAGTCGGCTTCACGGTCTACCCGGTGGAGCGGCCGACAATGACCGCCTAGCGCCTGTATTGCAGCTGTTAGGTTGCGGTTCAGCATAGA
>CAXSEA010000233.1:0-5853 GCA_964235675.1 uncultured Armatimonadales bacterium
GTGATTTTGAAGACGCAGCCTAAGCCTGCCGAGCCGCCAGTCGCCGTTACGCCGTAGAAAGTTCCATCACCGGCAGTAACCAGGCTGCCGACAGGGTTTACGCCGTCGGATCCTCCGAAATCATGGATGTTGGTTTCCGTATCCGCGCGGGCGGCGGACTGAGAAATCGAAAGGAGCAGCGCCGAGCCAAAAAGCAGTAGCGCGCTTAGCGTCGTTGTCTTAAGCGTATTCAAAGAAAACATGAAAACTCCAATAAAAGCGGCGGAAAATTGAGAAACTGAATTTTTAGAGGCAAGCAACTTGTATCATACGACAATTTTTTATGACATCTCGATGCTTAACAAAAAGTTAACGTCAAAAATTATCACAGTCTGTGAATATTGCCGTGTTCGCGTAGTTGGTTGAGTGAAACTTAACAAATTGCGCAGCCTTGCCCCCGCACGCGTCTAGTTTCTTACGGCGGCAAGGCTGTGCGTTTCGTTTGCGCGCGGCGGCCAGCTAAGGCGTAACAGTCAGCGTCGCGGTTTGAGTGACGCCGCCGGATGTCGCGGTAATCGTGACCGTTTGCTGGCTGGTGACTGCCTTCGTGGTGATCGTGAACGCGTGCGAGCTGGAGCCCGACGAGATGGTCACGCTGGAGGGCACGGTCGCCACTGCCGTGTTGCTGCTGGCCAAGGTGACCGTCTCGTTAGCGGGTGCGTTGCCGTTCCAGTAGACGCGGTTGGCCGTCGTCGGCGCGGAGCCGCCTTCGGTGCTGGTCGGCGAGAGCGTCACCGATTTCAGACCGGCAGTAGCTTGCGGAGGTGTGACAGTCAAGGTGGCTGTTTGCGTGGAGCCGTTGTAGCTGGCGGTGATAGTCACCGTCTGGGCGCTGGTCACGGCTTTGGTGGTAACGGTAAAGGTGTGCGAGGTCGAGCCCGAGTCGATGGTCAGCGTCGACGGCACCGTCGCCACGGCGGTGTTGCTGCTCGTGAGCGCCACGCTGGCGTTAGCCGCCGGAGCAGCGGTTAAGTAAACCCGGTTCGCCGTGGTGGCGGCGGTGCCGCCTTGAACCGAGGTCGGCGAGAGGGTCACCGATTTGAGCGTCGGAGCCGCCACCGCCAACGTCGTGGAAAGGGACTGCCCGTTGTAAGAGGCTTTGATGGTGACGCTGCTCGTGGTCGCGGACGCGGCAGCGGTAATGGGGAACGTGGCGCTGGTCTTGCCTGGAGCAATATAGACTGTGGCGGGAACGGTGGCCGCTTTGGTATCGCTGGAGGTGAGCGTAATCGTGCTGCCTGCCTGCCGTGCGGGGGCGTTGAGAGTGACCGTGCCGGTCGTCGACGAGCCAGGCGTGATGCTGGCGACACTGGTCGTCAGGGTGCTCAGGCGCACCAGACGGGTCCAAATCTTGTAGATGCAGCCGCCGTTGCTGTTGACTTCCCGGTCATTGGGATTGTCGCCGCCGCCGCCCCGGTTCGATGCGCCGACCATGTTCCCATCGTTGTCTTCCATCAACTGGTTGGTGGGGTTTTCCGCGTCATACTGACCATTGGTCAAAAAATGATAAAGCTGCGTGTACGTGCCTCCTGGAGTCAGCTTGTAAACATCGCCTGGGTCGTTGCCTGAATCGCCGTCAGAGACGTAATCGATAGGTCCGTACAAGTTGCCGTCGCTGCCGAGCAGAACTCCGGCCCCAATGCTGACTCCCGAAGCGAACTGGTAAACAATCGAGTACTTGCCTGTGGCGGAATACTTGTAAACGATGCCCGACTGCTGTGTGCCGTTCTGCACCATCGAGCCGGACGATGTGGTTCCATAAAGATTGCCGGCGGCATCCAGTTGGACTGCGCTATAGCTGAATGGGTACTCCCCATCGTTTGCGACGCTGCCGTCGTTGAAAAAGTGCAGCGCCGTCAGCGTGCCGTAGCCGGAAGTGCCTCTCGCCGGAGCTTGGAACTTAAAGAGCGTTCCGTAATCGTCGGGGCCGCCGTAAAAGCAAGTTCCATAGAACGTGCCGTTCGGAGCCTGGGTCAGCGGCGAGTGAGTGCCGGAGCCGTCGGCTTCATCGTTGGCGCTGAAATCGTAGAGGATTTGGTAGTCGGTGCCGTCGGGATTGATCCTGTAAAGGGTGTGGCTCGATGCGCCGTACAGCATGCCGTCTTGGGCGAGGATGGGCGCGCCTGCGGCGCTGCCGTCACTGCCGCCGGCGAATGTATGCAAAACGTCGAGCTCTCCCGAGGCGCGAACCGCGAACAGCGTGCCGTAGCCCGGCACGTATCCTTGCTGATTACCGGCTCCAGCGACCGCGACCCCGTACATACTCCCGCTGGAGTCGAGCGTGACCGGACCCGCCGGCTCCCATCCTTCCGAATCGTCGGCAGGAAAATTATTGGTGAAATCAATGCTGCCGTTTGCCGGCAGCTTGAAAGTTCCGCCTTCGTTGCCGCTGCCTCCAATCAGATCGGTGCCGTAAAAATTGCCGCTCGCGTCCTCGGCAAGCGTGCAGTTCGGGTCGAAGGGATTGCCGTCGTCGCCGAAGGAATGCAGCAAAGTTTCGCTGTCGGCGGCATGGGCGCTTTTTGGCGCGAAGCAGAGCGGCGAGCAAGCTAGGAGCAATGCGGCCGCGAACATTGAGGCTGTTTTATTGAAAACTGAAGTGATCATAGTAAATTAAGCGGAGAAACTGGATTGAGTGAGCATCATCGCTTCGAGCGCGAACCCTGGGCCTGATTATATACGAAAAATTGGCGGTAGCGTTTGCACTCGCCGTGGGAAGAAAGAAGCGCCTTCCTGCGGCGAGTGCAAACACTAATTGTGACAGGAGCTACGGCGTGACTGTCAGCGTGGCCGTCTGGCTTACTCCGCCAGAGGTGGCCATAATCGTGACCGTCTGCTGGCTGGTCACGGCCTTCGTGGTGATCGTGAACGCGTGCGAGCTGGAGCCTGACGAGATGGTCACGCTGGAAGGCACGGTTGCCACGGCGGTGTTGCTGCTGGTTAGGGTGACCGTCTCGTTAGCGGGCGCGTTGCCGTTCCAGTAGACGCGGTTCGCGGTTGTGGCCGCGGAGCCGCCTTCAGTGGATGTGGGCGAGAGCGCGACCGATTTCAGTCCGCTGGGAGCCGTGACGGTCAAGGTAGCCGTCTGGATCACGCCGCCCGATGTCGCAGTGATGGTCACTGTCTGCGTGCTGGTTACGGCCTTGGTCGTAATCGTGAATGCGTGCGAACTGGAGCCCGACGAGATGGTCACGCTGGACGGCACGGTTGCCACGGCGGTGTTGCTGCTGGTGAGTGTCACCGTCTCGTTAGCGGGCGCGTTGCCGTTCCAGTAGACGCGGTTCGCGGTTGTGGCCGCCGCGCCGCCTTGCGTGGTAGTGGGCGAGAGCACGACCGATTTGAGGGACGAGGCGGCTGTGCCCGAGCCGTTCACCGTGACGCTCTGGCTGGCCGAGTAGCCGTCTAAGGTAGCGGTCACGGTGACGCTCGTGTTGGAGGAGACCGTCCCGGCGGTCGCCTTGAAGGTGGCCGAAGTGGCTCCGGCGGCGATAGTCACCGAGGCAGGCACACTTAGCGCCGTCGAATTGCTGGTGGACAGGGTGAAGGTTTCGGCCGCGTTCGCCGGCTGCGGGAGGGTAACTGTGCCAGTGACAGTCGCGCCGGCGCTAGCCGACGTCGGCGAGACGCTGAGCGTGAAGTCGGCGACGGCAGCTTCTCCCGATAGATCGGCGATCATCTGCGAGCCGTTGAGCGGCGAGCCCCATCCGGTGGAGTTGTCGTAGTCGGTGACGGCCTTGTAGTAGGAATTGGTGCTGCCGTCGTTGACGTCGTAGAAATCCTTGGCATAGGCGCTGGACTTGGCGAGTGCGTAGATCTGCGGAGTCGCCAAGCCGAGAGCAGGCTTGCCGGCGGCGATGCGCTCCTGGTTGACGTCGGCCAGCATGGCCGCCCAGAGCGGCGAGGACGCGCTGGTGCCGTTGTAGCCGACCCAGCCGTTGTCGTCGGCGATATAGATATCGTAGCCGTTGGTGTCGAAGCTCGCGTAGAGCGAGACATCCGGCAGGTTGCGCATGGACGTGCTGCCCTGCGGGTTTGTGGAGGTGCTGAACGCGCCGACCTGCCAGCTGGGAATGCTCCAGAAGGTGCTCACTCCCCCGCCGCCGCCGGCGCCGTCATTGCCGTAGTTGTCGTCGGAGGAATCGTACCAGGAGGTCTCGCTGGAGAATGTCGCGGGAGTAGTGCTGTTCGTGTAGTTGTCCGCGAGGTCCGTGCCGCCGACCGAAACTACGCTGGGCTGCGAGCCTGGGTCGGAGACGTTCGGCGTGCTGTAGCTTTGGTCCGTGTACGCGCCCGCGTCGCCCGAGGCCACGCAGACAGTTTGCCCTTGCAGCGCGAGCTGCTGCAAGGAGTTCGCCTCGGCCTGCGCGTCGGATTTCGACTCGTCCAGCTCCGATTCGTCGTATGAAACGCTAATCACGCTCGGCGGCGTGGGATCGTTGGCCATCGCGTCGAACGTATCGGCGAAGCTGTCATAGTCGCCCTGCTCGTAGACGCGGATCTGCTTGGCGTTGTAGGCCAGGTTCAGCAGCATGTCGATATCGAGCACCACCTCAGCTTCCGTATCCTCGTCGACCCCGGTGCCCGCGTTGTCGACCGATATGGCGTCCAGCGCGGGAAACGTCTTGGTCAAAGGATAGTAGCTCTCCCAAGTGGTGATGTCCGATGCGTTGTAGCCGCCGATTTCGAGGAGGCCGAGCACCTGGTTCTGGCCGGAGTAGGTCTTGAGCGACGTGCCCAGGCCGTAGATACTGGCGACGTCCGCCGGAGAGATCGTATAGTCATGCCCGGTCCCATACGGAGTCGGCTGCGACTGCGCCGGCGCGGCAAAACTTGAAGCGAAAGCGGGAGCGGCAACGGGATTGAGCGTGCGCGGGTGGGCGAAGCTGCGCGGCACGGCGGCGTCGCTCAGGCCGATTACGCTTGTCAGGAGCGGCGCGATGCTTGCCGCCACGGTCGGCTCGCGGTCGGGCGTATGGAAGACGCGGCCGCTATCGAGCGGGTCGGGCGAGACGTAATCGAGCAGATTGACACCGAACGCGGCGTTGATGCGCGCTGTGGTGCCGGACGCCCGTACATAGAGGCCGCTGGGCGAGACATGCGTGACGATTAGGCCGCTCGCTTTCGCGTAGGCGATCACCGCCTGCACCTGCGATTGCGTCGGGCCGAAGCGGCTGCGGTACTCGGCCTGGGACAAATAACGGCCGTACTCGGGGCTCTTGGGATCGGTGAGACCGGCGAGCAGCGCTGGAATTTGGTCGGCGTTGCGGGGTTTCAGCGCAAAGCTGATATTAATCAGCTGCGACGCGTCGGTCTCGCCTAGAGGCGCGAGTCCGGCGACTACGGCGGGCCTATGGCTATACGCGAGAGCGGCGCGCGCGCGCGCGGGCGCGGGCATGGGCAGCGAGGCGGCGCGCGCGCTAAAAACCGGCGTCAGGGACAGCGCGCTCGTGGCGATGGCCGCGCCGAGCGCGGCGATACCGAGCGATTTGGCTGCTTTACCGCCGCGGCGGGAGATAGGGGATGAAGTACGGTATTGCAATGGGTTTTCCTGGTAAAAAAGAGCGGAGAACAGATTCGCGGAAGCGCCGCAAAGCGCCGGCTGGGCGGCGGAGAAGCGAGCGAATTCAAGAGAATACGCGCTGCGGAGCGCATCCGCGTCAGATTCGCGGCGAAATAATAATAGAAGGAAAGGCAATTTTGCGCAATAGTATTTGCCGCTTATTTTGAGAAATAGCTCACCGGCAAATCAGTTTTTATCAGTATTGCTTTGTTTTCCCGGTAATTGTACGGGGCCGGGCCGCGCTGAAGCTCCAA
>CAXSEA010000234.1:0-5835 GCA_964235675.1 uncultured Armatimonadales bacterium
AACACGAACGTTGGTGCCAATACTGTCGCCGATGGCTCTGTGATTCCCATCGTCGAAGAGGAACTCGAAGTCGGCAAGCGACAGGTGCAGAGCGGCGGCGTTCGCATCAACCAGACCATCGAGGAAGTGCCCGTCTCAGAGCAGGTCAGCCTGCACGAGGAGCATGTTACCATCGACCGACGCCCGGTTGACCGCGCCGTCGGCGCTGGCGACACCGCCTTCCAGGACGGCGTCTACGAAGTGACCGAAACCAACGAAGTGCCGGTTGTCGCCAAAACCGCCCGTGTGGTCGAGGAAGTGGTCGTCGGCAAGACCGCCTCCGACCATGTCGAGACTGTCAACGACACCGTCCGCCGCACCGATGTCGATGTCGAGCAGATTCCCGGCTCCACGACGACCACAGGCACGAACTACCGCACCGATGTTAATCGCTAAGTAGCCGTTACATCGCCCCTTAAAGCCGCCAGCAAGCGAAAAACTTGCTGGCGGCTTTATGTTTTCGCCAGCCAACGTTTCTGCAACTTTTTAGTTGAGGTTGTGTCGCCCTAGTGGAGATCATAAATAGCATCTATATAAACACTTCAATGTCCGAGTAGCATAAAGGTTTTATGATTACGAAACAGCAGACGGAACTGGTCAAGCTCGGTTTGCTTGAGAGACAGCTACAGGATGGCGAAATTCTGCTTTGGCAGGGGCAACCTCGCTTTGGCGCATACGCTCGACGGAGACTGTTGCTTATGTGCTTACTCCTTCTGCCCATGGCTTGGGTGGCTGCGTGGCAGTGGACGGACATGTTGTTACGAATGTCCCATGGAAGTCCCCACGCCGCGAAGCTGCTGACGCAAATCATCGCGTGGCTTGTCAGGCTGGGCTTTTATGCTGTTTTCGTTTGGAGCATGGTCAAAAGCGCGCGCAATAGCCCCGAGAATACGCGCTATGCATTAACGACTAAGCGTATCGTGGTCATGCGCCCCTCTTTTTCGTCGCTCTCGCAAGCCAAGTACCGCATCGACGATGCAGCCCTGTACCGCCTCCGCCCCATTTTGCATTCAAATTACGGACGTGAGTCCAGGCAAGGCACGATCACCTTTGGCTCGTGGTTGTTCGGTGTCGGCGCTCCACTCGCCTTCCGAGATATTGATAATGCCGAAGCAGTGTTCCAGCAACTCGTCAACGCCCGCGAAGCACAGCCTGAAACAGCTCTGTACAACGCTGATCGTTCAAATTATGCCTCGCGCTCTCAAAATGGGCGACCGGCCTTTATAATCGAGGAGCATCTCTGGGGCGGGGAAGAGTTACTGTGGCAGGGCAAATCGAATCAGCGCGAGTATATGCGAAATACGCTCGTAGGCACAGTTGTCATGGCCTTCCTGCTACTGCTTTTGTACGTCGTGTTCGCATCGTTGGCGAGGGTTATTACGCTGGAAAGGTTTCTTGCAGTCGCCATCGGTCTGGCCGTTCTTTTATATCCAATCGTCTGGTGGGGCATGGACGCGACTTACCGCCGGACGTTCTATTTCTTGACCAATCAGCGGGTGATTATCGTCAAAGCGGATCGAAGACGATCAAAGTTAGACGATAAGCCGCTGCAGCAGACTCGTGGAGCGAAGGTAACGCAGATACGTCATGGTACCGCCACGCTCGAATTCGAGAGAGCTGTAAAGCCACAACGTTTTGGCACAACTAGTGGAATAGAAACGTTCGTGTTTTCCTTCGACAACATGGATCATTGGACGGAAGTGCTTAACCTCATCAAGCAGGCGCGGGAGAAACTCGAAGTCAGGAGGCGCGGGAGAAACTCGAAGTCGAGGCGCGAGATTTTTGAAAGCATTGAATGACAGCGACAGTTGAGTTTTCCGCCGGCTCGCTGCTATAATAGCTGCACTTCCGAGCCTAACGCTCACGGCGCCGTGCCCAAGTGGTAAGGGAGGGGCCTGCAAAGCCTTTATGCAGCGGTTCGATTCCGCTCGGCGCCTCCAAACTAAATCAAGCCAGGAAATCTTTAGCAACAGCTAAAGATTTCCTGGCTTGATTTGCGTCTCCGTTCGTTTGAGCCTACTGAGCGGATGGGCGAGGGCGGTAGGTGGCAATGGCGCTGTAGAACAGCGTGATCTCCGTCTTATCGGCGGCGGTGATGCCGATCGTGATACTGTCGAACCAGCGGACGACGCCCTCGACAACATCCCCGGTCAGCAGATCAAAGCGCAACGGCGTGCGAGTGTCGCGATACTTAATCATCTCGCCTTCACGCGGGCTGATCCGCTCGCGCGTCTCGTAGCTGCCCCGCCCGCTGCCTTGCTCAACATAATCCATGATAAGTCGCTGCTTCCTCTCAGCCCACGCGGCCTGAAAGCGGCGCGACAGTCGGCGTAGATGCTGGTGATTACGCCTTGGGCTTGGCGGACTTCGGCTTGGCGGCGGCGACAGTAATCTTGTGGCGCTCTTCGGATCGCTTGCGGGTGCGGCGCAGTTCTTTAAGTCGTATACGCATGATGGATGCTGACCTCCTTGATGGTGTGCTCGAATGCGTCGGCATTCAAATAATGCTGGCTGTAAGTGTTGCCGTCGATCGCGACCACCGGAATGTTAAAGCCATACTCGGCCTCCAGGGCGGGATCGGACAAAATATTGACGATGCTGATCTCAAACGGACGCTTCATGCGACCCTGCACTTTGCGCACCGACTTTTCGACATTCTCGCAAAGATGGCAGCCGGGCTTGCTGAAAATCGTCACTTGCACGGGCGCGGGCATAAATCGGCCACCTTTTGAGAACTAAATAGCACCTTCGGGCGACAATTTGTATCATCTGCGGCAAAATGCCGGCTTGAGACCCGTACATTATGGTGGATCAAGCAGCCATTGTCAACGCGCGTGAGCGGCGTGCGTCTTCCGCCAGGAACTTAGGGAGGGTAGAATCGTCATACAAACCGTATGGACTCGCCGATCACCCTCCACATCCCGCCTCTCCAGGCGCTTCCTTTTCGACTCACTCTACCCTTTACGCTGTCTGCCCTAATCGCCATTGCTATCGGCGTGGCGCAGGCATCTGCCGCGCCAAGCTCGCCGAAAAAGGCGAAGCCGCCCGCGCAGTACACGGCGTCCGCCGATCAGCCGACGATCCGGTATGTCGATCCCGCTACGGGCAAGCCGATCTGGACCGGCCAGGCCAGCTCGTCGAGCGGCGGCCCCGGCGGCGCGTCCGGCTCAGTGGTCCTCACGATGCAAAACGTCCACGGGACGTTCTACCAAAACGGTAGCCCCGTCGACCGCATGAACGCGCCCACCGTGGCGGCCTTGCAGCAGTCCGGCGTGACAAAAGTCACCGCGAGCGGCGGCGTCACCGTGCAGTCGATCAGCCAGCCCGACAGCAGTATGCGCTGCGACACCGCCGTCTGGAGCTCCGCCACCAACCAAATTTTGGGCACCGGCCACGTGCTGCTGAAAAAACGCGGCTTCACTCAGCAAGGCTCATCGATCTTGATCGATTCTAAGCTGAGAACCGCGTCGATGCCCGCACCCAACATGGGCGGCGGCGCCGGTGTCCACGCGCACTTCCAATCCGCTCAACCCTTAGCACATAGATAATCCGGCAGCAGAGCTAAAGCATTTTTCCAGCAACCGTCATGAACAACAGCCCCGCTTCCATCTCAACCGGCCTGCTTTGCGCCGCTCTCGCTGCCGCAGGGAACGCCGCGCTTTTAGAGCAAATGGTTCACGCGCAGACCGCGCCCACTCCCGCGCCAGCCGCTGCTCCTATCGTCTCTAAACCCGCTCCGCCCGCCTCAGCGACAGCAGCCAGCTCGCTCGGCAATTTAGGCGATATCACCCTCGATGCCGCCAGCAACAGCCTCGGGCAAGGCTATCTTCTCTACCGCGGCGCGCACATGGTCGCCCAAAACGGCACCAAGCTCGACGCCGACGAGATTCGCGCCAACATCGCCCAAACCACCAGCAAGCTGCAAAATATCGTGGCCACCGGACATGTAAAAACCTACCTCGCCCAGCCTGACTTCCACCGCACCTACACCGTTACCTCCGACAAAGCCGTCTACGACCCCGCCACACAAGTCATCAACCTCACCGGCAACGTCAAAACCGTAGTCGTCAGCAGCTTCACCGCCGGACCCTTTATCCAAACCGGCGACTCCGGCGTCATCAAGCTCGGCGCGACCCCCGACGATATCCAAATCACTACCTACAACGTCCACGCGACCTTCACGCCCCAGCGGTAATCGGACCCATCCGGCCTTTCAGGCCACCTTCCCTGGAGGGAAGGAAAAGTCTACAGCCGCGTACTGATTCGGCTCACACGAAGCGCTATCTTATATTTCCTTCTCTACAGGGAAGGTGGCCTGAAAGGCCGGATGGGTTCTTACTCGCCCAACTCTTCGCCATCTTCACCGACATTCAACTTAGCCGGCACACTCTTAATCGCCTTCAGCCTCTCCATCCGCTCGCGGATAGCCGCTTCCGCACCCAAATCCGTCGGCTCATAGTACGGCTGAGTCTGAATCCCATCCGGCATGTACGCCTGCGGCACATAGTGGCCGGGGTAGTCGTGGGGATACAGATAGCTGGCAACATTCGGCGGCTCGCCGCCTTGGCGGCGTCCGGTGGCGGAGCGTGGGTCGCGCAGATGCTTGGGGACGGCTTTGGATTGCATCGCCTCGACATCCGCCATGGCCCGCTTCAGGCCGATATAAGCCGCGTTGCTTTTCGGGGCGGACGCGAGATACGTCACCGCCTGGGCAAGGTTCAGCTGCGCTTCGGGCAGCCCGACGTACTCCACCGCATGCGCGGCGGCGTTGGCGACCACCATCGCCATCGGGTCGGCGTTGCCGATATCTTCCGACGCCAAAATGATGATCCGCCGCGCGATAAAGCGGGCGTCCTCTCCGGCGGTGAGCATCCGGGCGAGATAGTGCAGGGCGGCGTCGGGATCGGAGCCTCGGACGCTCTTGATAAACGCCGAAATCGTGTCGTAATGCCGGTCACCGGTCTTATCGTACAACAGGGCGCGACGCTGCAAGGCTTCCTCGGCCAGTTCCTTGTCCACGATCCGCATCGCGCTCGGCTTGCGCGACTCCGGCCGCGCGATCAATGCCGCCGCTTCCAAAGCATTCAGAGCCGTGCGAGCGTCGCCTTCCGCCCGGTTCACGATATGCGCCCGCGCTTCCGGCTCTAGCTGCACCCGCAACGGGCCGAGGCCGCGCTCCTCGTCGGCGATAGCCCGGTCGAGCAGATGCCCCACTTCGCCGTCGGTGAGCTTCTCGAACGTAAACACCCGCGCCCGCGATAAGAGCGGCGCGTTCACCTCGAAGTAGGGGTTCTCGGTCGTCGCGCCGATCAGCGAGACGGTGCCGTTCTCCACATGTGGCAGCAGCGCATCCTGCTGCGATTTGTTGAACCGGTGGATCTCGTCGATAAACAGCACCGTCTTCTTGCCGTACAAGCGACGTCTGTCGGCAGCGGCGGCAATCACCTTCCGTAGCTCCGGCACTCCGCCCGTCACCGCCGAAAAGCTCTCGAAATGCGCCTGAGTCACCCCGGCGATCACATTCGCCAGCGTCGATTTACCCACCCCCGGCGGCCCATAGAAAATCACCGACGTCAGCGCGTCCTGCTCGATAGCCCGCCGCAGCAGAGCGTTCGGCCGCAAAATATGCTGCTGCCCAATCACCTCGTCCAGCGTGCGCGGACGCATCCGCGCGGCCAGCGGAGTATGCGGCTCAACTTGCTTTTCAGCGTTGGGGTCGGAAAAGAGGTCCATGGAGTGCGTCAAGTCTGGCAAAAACAGATGTTCGTCATTTTACCAGAAGAGCGTCAACTCCCC
>CAXSEA010000235.1:0-5747 GCA_964235675.1 uncultured Armatimonadales bacterium
TCCCTTGGACACTAAAAAGCACAGCGGCTTGAAGAGGTTATCGCGTCACGGTAAGGGTCGCGGTTTGGCTGACGCCGCCGGAGGTTGCGGTGATTGTCACGGTCTGGGTGCTGGTGACTGCTTTGGTCGTAATCGTAAACGCATGTGAACTGGAGCCGGAGGAGATGGTTACGCTGGAGGGTACGGCCGCGACTGCGGTGTTGCTGCTTTTCAGTGTCACGACTTCGCTTGCGGGAGCGTTGCCTGTCCAGTAGACACGGTTGGCCGTGGTGGCCGCCGAGCCGCCTTGAACGGATGCCGGCGACAGGACGACCGATTTCAGGGCCGTTGGGGGCGGATTGACTGTGATGGTCGCGCTCTTGCTTTCGCCGTTCAGGGTGGCGGTTATGGTAACGGTAGTCGGCGTGGTGACCGCGCTGGTGGTGATGGTGAAGCCGTGCGATGAGTCGCCCGACGCGATTGTCTCGCTGGAGGGCACGGAGGCGACTGCCTTGTTGCTGCTGGTGAGCGTGACTTGAGTGTCGGCGCTGACATCGGCGGTGAAGGAAATTTTGCTGCCGCTGATAGTCGCGCCGCCGGTCGCGCTGGTGGCCCCGAGCGTAACGCTGGAGAGGTAGGCTACCGCCTCGTATGCCCCCATGCTAGGCGGATTGTGGCGGGTTTGACCGTCGATTGCAGTGGCCGGCGCTCCAGTGTGAGTGCCTCGGGCCGCAGCGGGCGAAGCGGCTTGCAGGTGCAGGTCGCCGGGATCGGATGAGCCGTTCGCGCCGATGTTGCGGACAAATAAGGGATCAGCGGCGATATTGCCGGTTCCGGCGTAAACCGCGCTGCCGGAGTTGCCGGTGGGAACGTCGCTGTATTGCACCTTGGAGCCGGAAGAAGAACTCAGGACTAGATTGTCGGTGCTGCCGGACGATGCGCCTGTGGTCGGGTCCGTGTTGTTCCAGAGAAGATCGTTGGTGATCGTGCCGGTTTCCGCATCCACGCCGCCGCCGGTTGGAATAATGGTTTTGGGAGCGGCGCTGTTGGCGGTGGCGGTATTGGAGGTGACGGTGCAGTTAACGAGCGTCGCGCTGCCGTCGCAGTCTACCGCGCCGCCTTCAACCGCCGTGTTGTGAGTAAGCACGCAGTTGGTGAGCGAGAGCGGCGCTCCGCTCAACGCGCCGCCGTAGCTGAGGCCGTCGTAATAGTAGTAGGTTTCGCCGTATTCGGAATCGGACGACTCAACAAATCCGGCTTCGGCTTCATTAGCATCGAAAGTACATTGCTGAAACGTAAGCCCAGACGTACTGCCGTCCGCCGCCGCGCCATAGGCGGCACCGGCGTAGTGGACCTCGTCGGTGCCGCCGTTGTCCGAGTCTCCGACGTAGCCGCCCTCGGTGCTGTTGTCCAGAAAGCTGGAATTCGTCACGGTGAGCTGGTTGTTATTTTCGACGCCGCCGCCGATGCCTGCGCCAGGCATGGTGACGTTGCCAGGACCGTCGTAGGTGCTGCTGTTGCCTCCAATAGCGCTGTTGCCTGAAAAGACGCTGCCGGAGACAACGGACGAAGCGCCGTCGTTGTCCACTCCTCCGCCGTAGGCAGTTCCCGGATCCGCCGTAGAGCCGGCGGTGCTCCCGGCAATAGCGAAGTTGTTTTCCACGGTGCAATTCGACATCGTAAGCTTGCCGGAGCAGTACACCCCGCCGCCATAAGCGGCACCGCCGTCGTAGCTATTAGTGCCCTCCACACCGTGCGCCGTGTTGGACTGAATGGCGCATCCGGTGAGAGTCAGCGGGCCGCTGCTGTAGATGCCGCCGCCGTAAATGTCGGTGCCGCCTCCGGCGTGCGCGCCTTCAGCCATGTTGTTCATCACCGTGCAATCGGCCAGAGTCAGCGTACCGTTGTTTTCGATACCGCCGCCGTTAAAGTAGCTATAGCCGTAACCGATATAGAGGCCAGAGATAGTGACGGAGGCACCGCTGTCGATCAGGAACACTTGTATGTTGTTCTCGCCGCTTATGGTGAGATTGGACGAACCAGGCCCTTGAATGGTGAGGGGCTTGTTGATTTCCAGCACGCCACGCCCATACGCGAGCTGAATTGCGCCCGTGACGCTAAAATTGATGGTGTCGCCGCTTTTCGCGGCGGCGATCTGGCTGCGGAGGGTTCCCGCCGAGCCGTCATCGGCGGTGCTGCTGACTGTGAGAGTTGCGGCTTGGGCCGCTGGAGTCGCGACGAATAAGCCAGTGGCGAGCAGCAGAAGAGTCAGCGCGGCTTGCGGGCAGCAAGGACGGTTCAGGAGAAGGCGCGGCTTTGCGGATGAGGGCATGAGAAAATCTCCAGTGTCAGATGAGGGAAGCGACGGCGGGACGTTCTTGACGATCATATAACGTCAGTTGCCGTTTGCGGCAGGCTGCAAAAAAAACGCTAGATCGTCGAAGTATGTCAACAATGCTATTATTTTATAGCAAAGTTGTTAAATCGGCTTTATACTTCGATCTACTTTTTCGTGCATATCGCCGAATAAGGCAGTTTTACTAGGTTTCGCCGATTTCGGAGTAGTCCGGACGGCTTGGGTTGAGCAGGTCGATGCGCTCGTCGCGGAAGAACGATTCCAGACCGATACGGTGAATGAGGGCGACTTCGCCTTCGTAGATGGGGTAGAGCTGCACCAGTTGGATGGCGTAATTTGCGGCTTGGATGCGGGCGGTTTGCTCTTCGAGAATGAGCGGGGCGAAGCAGAAGAAGGCGGACATGGCGGTGTCGGGGGCGACGGGCGCGCCGTAGTCGATCGTAGCGCCGTAGGTGAACGACGACGCGCCGCGCATGCCTTCGGCGATTACGGCGGCGAGGGTTTGCCAGGCGGGGTTAGCGGACTGGACGGTGAGCATCAGCTCGGGGCGCAGAGCTGCGGGCCAGTGGGCGTGCTCGGTGAGGGAGAGCCCATAAGTGAAGCTGGTGGTGTAGCCTGCGTCCGGAGTGTTCTCAAAGGCGACGGATAAGATCGGCGGCTGATTGCCGGGAATTTGAGCGAGCTTGGGGCGAGCGCTGCCGAGACCGGCGAGATGGCGCATGTAGAGTTCGGCGTCGGAGGGTGGCATCGGGAGCATTATAACGCGTCGAAAAAATATTTCGCGCGCTTTTCCGCTTTTTGCCAGCCGGCGGCAGTGTCTGGGCATGATGACAAACAACACGACGCCCAACTCCAATTTTCCGGCACGCCGGGCAAGTTCTCCAGACACAAAGCACGGCGAGGCGCAGGTAATGCGCCTCGCTCCAGCGCCGACGCAGATGAGCGCGCGCGAATCGCTTTGGGAGTCGCTTCGGGCCAATCGGCTCAGCAACATCTTATTTCGTCAGAATCAGCGACTTGGCGAGATCACGGCGGATTTTTTCGCGCCGCACTATCATCTGATTGTTAGCGTGAACGAGCCGGGAGTCGGGTCGCGCCACTGGTACTACGCCAAGCAGGACGCCCAGCTGCGGCACATGGGGTTCCGCGTGCTGCGCTTTACGGCTGACGAGATCGAGCGCGAGCGGAAGATGGCGCTGGAGTCGATTGTGGAGGTGGTGAGCCGGATTGCGGTGAGACAGGGGCGGTGAAGAACCCATCCGTCGCTTCGCGCCACCTTCCCGGTCGGGAAGGAAAAGTCTACAGCCGGGTGCCAGTTCCGCCAACTAAAAGCGCCATCTTATAATTTCCTTCCCTGCAGAGGGTCTAGAATAAGTCATTTGAACTTCCCTCCTTTTCCAAGAAGGGGCTGGGGGAGGTCCGGTCTCATGCAGCGTTTTGTGCGTGGTGGACCTCCCCTTAATCCCCTCCTTGGAAAAGGAGGGGAAACCAGACGGCACTCGGTGTGGACTTTTCCTAAACTCTCTACAGGGAAGATGGCGCGAAGCGATGGATGGGTTCTTACGCTCCCTCGTACTGCGCCAGGATATCTTCCTCGACACTGGTGCGGGTGTGGCTGCCGACTTTGATGAGCAAAGACGTTCCGGCGGGGGAGGTGTGCAGGGCCAGGGAGTCGGCGGTTTCGAGCATCAGGAGGAAGCCCATACCAAGGGTGCGTTTAGTGGAGTAGCCGCGCTCGAGGGTGGCTCGGGCGAGATCGGTCGGGGAGATGCCGGGGCCGTGGTCGGTGATGAGCACCAATGCCTCGTTTTGGGAGGGCCAGACTTGCGCGACGCCGGAGCCGCCGTATTTGACGGCGTTGCTGGCGGCCTCGGTGACGCAGGTAAAGACGTCGTCGATGCGGGTGTCGGGCAACTGGCCGGATTGGCTCATCTCGGCGAGTATGCCGCGCAGGGCGGCGACGCTGCCGACGGAATCCAGTTGAATCGTGCTGCTTTGCGCCTGCGGCAGCTCCTGTTCCAGCTCGTCGGGTTCGCAAAGGCGCAGACGACCGCCGGTGACTGCCGCGAGAACGTCTCGGTTGAAATCGAGGCGGCGGCGCTCGCTTTGCGCGACTCGGTCGTAGAGATCGTTGAGGGTGCCGAGCACGGCGCGGAGCTGGCCGGTGACTAAGACCGCGCCGAGCGTAGTGACCGCAGACGCGACGTAACGGATGGCGGCGTCTTCCGTAGAGAAGCCGGCGTAGTGGTCGCCGGTCTCGAAGAGAAAATAGCGGGCGAGCGCGAAGGTGATGACGCCGGTCGTCAGGCCGCCGCGGACGCCGAGCAGCGCGGCGGCAAAGGTGGCGGGCAGAACGAACAGCGTGGTGTATGGGCGGCTGCCAGGCACGACGCTCTGCAGAAAGTGGAGGAACCAGACTGTCACGACCGGCAGCACGACGACGATAAACGCCGCCACTGCGGGGTGCACGCGCATGTAGGGGAGAACGGTTTCGATGCGCGCGCGGGCGGCGCTGATCTGATGCGATACAGGGACGGACTCGAACAGCGGGGTTTTCGGCGATGCGCTCGCATCTGGCAAGGCGGCCCCGGAGCTTCCGATTTTGGATCGTTTCGCCATGAAGGCTATTCGATGCCTCGCGCCGCGTTGTAGTAGTGCATGTCGGCGTTCAAAACGTATGGCTCTAGGCGTCCGGCTAGGTCGCGGGTGACGTCGGCTTCGACGTAGATGCATTGCGGGCGGTAATCGACGATATTAACTTTGCCGTTTTCATAGCACAGGGCCAGCATGTCGTTTTTGTCGTAAGGCAGCTCGGCGACGACATGGACGAGCATCGCGCGGATTGTGGCGGTGAACCGGTCCATCAGATGCGCCATGCCCTCGCGCTTCAGGGCGGAGATATAGCAGGCGTTGGGATTGCTCGCCACCAGCTCGCGAAGGTGGTATTGATCGTGCACGCGGTCGGATTTGTTGAACACGGTGACCATCGGCTTGCCGTCTACGCCGAGGTCGTGGAGGACGCCTTCCACGGCGCGCATCTGAGATTCGTAGTCGGGCGCGCCGGCATCAACGACGTGGATCAGGAAGTCGGCTTGGACGACTTCCTCCAGGGTGGCGCGGAAGGCGGCAACCAGCATATGCGGCAGGCGGCGGATGAAGCCGACGGTATCGGTCATCAGGACGGACCAGCCGTCGGGAATGACAACTCGCCGGGTGGTAGGGTCGAGGGTGGCGAACAAGCGGGCGTCGGCGTAGGCGTTCGCGCCGGAGAGCAGGTTGAGGAGGGTGGATTTGCCGGCGGACGTGTAGCCGACCAAGGCGCAAGTGGGGAACGGCAGCTTGCGGCGGACTTGGCGCTGCTGGCTGCGCTGGTCTTTCACTTCGTCGATCTCGCGCTCCAGCTCGGAGATGC
>CAXSEA010000236.1:0-5723 GCA_964235675.1 uncultured Armatimonadales bacterium
ATACGGCTGTTCATCGCTATGCCCATCGTCGAGCCGACCGAGCTTTCAGTCATCTCGTAATGCAGAACCTGGCCGGGCTTGTATTTATACTTCAGCGTCACCGCACCTGGCGCGGCGGCTTGGGCGGGAGCGAGTGCAAAGATGGCGAGCAGCGTTGCTGCGGCGATACAGAAGCGGTTCATGGGTGGTTCCTTTATCAGTGCTGATTAGATTACAGACGCTGTGAGATGGGTGAATCGGCTGTCGGTTTAAGATTCGCACTGCGGCGAGCGAATTCCTTCCTCGCTTGACGGCATCACCCTCTGATAGACACCGCATTGGCGAAACGGTTGCCTCAAGCCTGCGGACGCTCCCTGCGAAGCTGTTAATTCCGAGTCTGCACGAGCTTTGCTTTGCTTTGTTTAGCTCCCGACGCGCTGCATGCTCATCGTCATGGTTGTGTGCGATTTGTTCGCGCCCACGCCTGGCTTGTTGGAGAGCCAATTTGTCGATGTATCGAGATGCAACGCAGTTGTTACGCCTCTGATGGAGCCGTCGGTGACGTCGAACTGCTCGCGCCCAGTGCCGGTTTCGGTGCCGGTGACGCGCAACCCGTCGCCCGCGGTGCGCGACAGGTCCATGTCCATGGAATAGCGCAAAGCGATATCGGCCACCGAGTGTCCCCCCTCGGAACTGACGCCGAGCAGCGACTGCTTCGTATACATCTGGCCGCCGATGGTGCTGCCGAAGCGAATCACGCTGCGCCAGATATCGCCGACGCTTACGGGATGGTCCGGGAGCTGGGAGAACTGTCCCATGCTTCCGCCGCTGGAGGCCATGCTCGTTGCCCCCGACCCGTCAGGCGCCGGATCGGGTGTATCGAGCTTCATGGAAATTTGCGCGCCCGTCGGCGACACCACTATTGTGCCGTCACCGAGCGAATCTGCCGGCACGCTGATCGGCATCGTAGCGCCGTTCGCGGTCATCGTCATGGTCGGCTGGCCGAACGCCATGTGGATCGTCGCGTTGCCGGTGGCCGGCTCCACCGACTGCACCGTATATGTCAGGACAGCGGTCATATGCGTGACCATCGGGACGTTGCTGCTGAAGCTGGTATATCCGCCGGCGCTGGAAGTGTCCGTCGCGTACTTGTAGCGCAGCACCTCGCCGGGGGTGAACTTGTACTTCAGGAGAACTGCGACAGGGGCAGGGATAGGAGTGGGCGCGGTCTGCGCCAGCGCGGCGGCGGGAACGAGGGCGAGCAGGGCGGAAATTAAAATGGTGAGCTGAGAATGCATCGTTTCGTTATTGTAATGGAGCATATTAAGAACGTTCGTCGATGGGCGACCGCAAAGGCTAAAACAATGAATTGCTTACCGGGTCTGACCGGAACTTTGCGGCATGGTTTGTTGAATGAGACGCATTTGAGTCGTTGTAACCATCGACGTCTTGAAAGCGTCCTTGCTGCCCGAGTCCGACCTGGAACCGGCGCGGGGCGGGTCTTTCGACATAATCGTTACGGTAACGGCGCTGGCGAGCAGCGTACCGGAAGTGACGTCGAACTGCTCGCTTCCTATTCCCGTGGAGTGGGTGGTCTCTTCAATCGTGCCGGGGGCTTTGGGAGTGGCGGTCATGGAGAACTGATCGCCAAGATTTGCGACTGTGTGGCCGCCGCTTCGGCTTAAGGCGACCAGCGACTCTTTTTGGTACTCCCGCCCTGTAGCGAACGCGCCAAACCCGGAGGCGAAGCGCCAAACGTCGCCCACTTGAATGGGATGGTTCGGGAATGGGCCGCCTAGGCCGAGTCCGCTATCGTCAAAACCGCCCGTGCCGGGCATGATGGATGAAGTTTCCATGCTCCCGTTCGCTGAGGCGGGAGGCGGCTTGTCGGCGTCGGGCGCGTCGCTGCCGTCGTTTGCTTGGGCGTCTGCCGCGACGAGCACCGGCGCGCCGAGCGGCGAAACCGTCACCGTTCGCGCCGCCTGCGTCGCCGAAGATGCTTCTGCGCCCGGCATCGAAAACGGCCGGCCATTGAGCGTAGTAGTAGATTTCAAGCCGCTTTCCCCCACCGAAAGGGTAGCGTCGCCCGTTTTCGCATCGACCGACTCCACCGTGGCGGTTACCAGCATGGAAATACGGCTCGTCATCTGGGAGATCGAGGAGCCGCCTTTGATGTCCATCGTCATCTGGTAGCGCAGGACCTCTCCCGGCGTGAACTTGTACGCCAGCGAGGCCGCGCCGGGCGTATCGGCGTGGGCGGGAATCAGCAGCGCCGCAGTACAGAAAGCTAAGGCCAGATATGCTGGGGCGGCGACGAGGTTACGATACATAGCGGTCTTGATCCTTATTCGGCCCGATAGAAACAACATACCGAAAAAAGACAAGAAATTAGCCCTACGCGACCAAATGGTCGCGTAGGGCCGATAACTTACGTCAGAGTTCATCCCGCCTACTTGTGCACGCTCATGCCCTTGGAGTCTTGGGCAGCTTCCATCACCGCTTCGCCGAGGCTGGGGTGGGCGTGGATGGTGTGCATCAGTTCGTCTATGGTGGATTCGAGCTTGATCGAGACGCACAGCTCGTGGATCAGGTCGGAGGCGTGGGGGCCGACGATGTGCGCGCCGAGGATCTCGCCGTATTTCTTTTCGGAGACGATCTTCACCATGCCGACGTTTTCGTTGATCGCCATCGCCTTGCCGAGGTTGCGGAAGGTAAACTTGCCGACCTGGACGTCGTAGCCGGCTTCCTTGGCTTCTTTCTCGGTGAGGCCGGTGGTGGCGATTTCGGGTTCGGTGTAGATGCAGTTGGGGATCGCCTTGTAGTCCATGGCCTCGTCGTGGCCGAGGATGTTGGACGCCGCCACCTCGCCCTCGCGGGTGGCGACATGGGCCAGCGCCATGCGTCCGCCGGTGACGTCGCCGATGGCGTAGATGTTAGGGATATTGGTGCGCATGCGGTCGTCCACCGGAATGCGCCGCTTCTCGATCTTCACGCCTGCCGCTTCCAGGCCCAAGCCTTCGGTGTACGGGGAGCGTCCGACGGCGACCAGCAGCTTGTCGAAGGTCAGCTCGCTCTTTTCGCCCTTGGCGTTGGAGTAGGTGAGCTTGCGTCCGGGAACGTCCACGGATTCTACTTTGGTGCTCGTCATGATCTTGATGCCGCGCTTGGTGAGGAGCTTGGCGAGTTCGTCGGTGATCTCGGGGTCGCAGTTCGGGACGATGTTAGGCATCAGCTCGACGATGGTGACCTGCGTGCCGAGGCCGGAGTAGACATAAGCGAACTCGGTGCCGACCGCGCCCGCGCCTAAGACGACCAGGTTCTTGGGGATCTCCAGCGTAGAGACAGCCTCGTTGCTCGTCCAGACGGCCGTTTTACCCAGCTCGCCGGAGGCCTTGCGGCGGTTCACTTCGGAGTTGTCGATAAAGACGTCGGAGTCCTTGCCGCCGCCGTCGAGGCCGGGGATGGGAATCTTAGCCGGAACGGAGCCGGTGGCGATCACGATGTTTTTGGTGGCGATGCGCTCGGTTTTTCCGTCAGGGGTGGTGGCCTCGACGGTATTCTTGTCGATGATCTTGCCCTTGCCCTTGATGTAGCGCACTTTGTTCTTCTTGAACAGGAACTCCACGCCGCCGACCAGGGTGCCGACTACTTTGTCCTTGCGTCCCATCACCTTGCCGAAATCGAAGCCGGCGGTGTCCACTTTCAGGCCGAAATCCTCGGCGTGGCGGAGGGTGTCGAGAGCGGCGACGGAGCCGATCATCGTCTTGGTGGGAATGCAGCCCCAGTTAAGGCAGGTGCCGCCCGCGTTGTCGAAGTCGATGCAGACGACGCTCGCGCCTCCCTTGGCCGCCGAAATCGCCGCCGGATAGCCGCCGGGGCCGCCGCCGATTACCACTACATCTACAGGTGCATCTGCCATGAGGTTTATTTCTCCCATCCCAAATCGGCGCGTGACGTGGCCGAAGGGAACCGCCGAAAATTGAATGGATGCCGTATTATGGCAGGAAGCCGAACCGTGTCCCGCGGGGTGCCATAAAAAGAGCGCAGCCGCAGATTATGGAGCGGTGCGCGGCAAGTGATAAAGCCGTACAATTTCACAACACCGAAAACGGAAATTGGTGCCTAGGGCGGGACTCGAACCCGCAAGCTTTCGCGAGGGATTTTAAGTCCCTTGTGTATACCATTCCACCACCTAGGCAAGGCGAGCGCTCGGCGGAAAAGTATAGCATTCAAGCTATGGTAGAGTCAAACCGAGCTATTCGCCACGAGAATTTGGCTGTCTATTGAAAATCGGTAGGCCAACCAGCGTTACATAAGATATTCGCGGCAACGATTGAACCGACAGGAGAACCGGTGATGGTAATTATTCGGCGCACTACAGCGGCTTTGTGCCTGGCACTCTTATGGGCAGGGACGGCAGCTAGGGCGGATGTACCGCTGAAGCAGACCTTTCAAAAGCTCTATGCCGCGCGGGACCAGGCGGTTGACAGCAAAGATTATGCCGCGATATTTGCCTCGTATTCACCGGATTTCATCAAGATCCACCTACACGGCAACAAGGATAATTTGCAGGCTTTAAAGGCGCACTACATCGAGGCGGCAACAAAAGCTACCATCATCGTATCGGCCTCGGCCTTGCAGAGCGTCTCGGCATCTGGGCCGACGGCAACCGCAGTTGTTGCCGATACGATAAAAGTGGTATTCACCGATCCACGAAACGGCAATTCGGTCGTTGCCCAGGCTATCGTAACTAATCGCGATATTTGGGCAAAGACCAAATCCGGATGGCTTGAAACAAACAGTAAAACGCTCTCGGCCCAGATTATGCTCAACGGGAAGCCGGTGGCGATTCCCGCCGCTCCTGGAGCTGGCCCAATGTTCACTTGAAAGCGATGCGCTCGGAACAAGTCATGCTAGACTGAGTTGCATAATGCCAAGCCCGTTACATCCATCGCCAAGCGTCAAGACCGACCGCTTGATCGTCCGCCGCTTCGCCGAAACGGATTTGGACGATTTTCTGGCGTACCACAACCATCCGGACATTTCTACCTACATGCCGATGGAGCCGATGAGCGAGGCGCAGGCATCCACTTTCCTGGCGCGTCAGGCGGTGGCGGTGGACAATCAGAGAAACCTGTACCATGCCTTCGCCATCCACCATACCGGCGACGACAAGGTAATCGGCGAGGTGGGCATCTATCTGGGGCCGGCGCCGGAGCACAAAGCGGAAATCGGGTTCGCGCTGCATCCGGAGTACCAGGGGCGCGGCTACGCGACCGAAGCGGCGAGGCCGCTGCTGGAGTATGCGTTCGTCACCTGCGATCTGCACCGCGTGACCGCGATGTGCGACACGCGCAACGCGCCGTCGTTCCAGCTGATGGAGCGGCTGGCGATGCGCCGCGAGGGGCATCTGCTGCAAAGCCATCTCACCGGCGAAGTTTGGCAGGACGAGTACCTTTACGCCCTTCTGCGGGACGAATGGGCGGCCCAAACCGGGCAGGCGGTAAACTGAGAAGGTAAAGAAAACGCATTGGAACTCCCCTCCTAGGATTAGGAGGGGAATCAGAAACTGATATGCCTCAGCACCCCAAAATCGCTCCAGTAGTTATTGCTTTCTTCACCGCCTCGTCTTGTAGCTACGCTTTAACTCCGAATCAGGTGTTCGCGGCGCAACCATCGCCGCCGCCGTCCTCTGCCGCCGTGAAGCGGCAGCTGCAGCGCATCTACGCCGCGCAGGATATCGC
>CAXSEA010000237.1:0-5691 GCA_964235675.1 uncultured Armatimonadales bacterium
CGATCGAGGCGGGCGCGGAGGACGTGCAGCCGATCGAGGACGCCGAAGCCGACGGGCAGATAGGCGGGTGGGAGATTACCACCGAGCCGGGCGATCTGGTGGCCGTGCAGCAGGCGCTGGAGACGGCGAAGATCAAGTACAACTCGGCGGAAGTGGCAATGGTGCCGCTGAATTCCGTCGAAGTGAGCGGCAAGGAAGCGAGCCAGGTGATGCGCCTGCTCGATCTACTGGAGGAGCACGACGACGTCCAGAACGTCTACTCCAACGTCGAGATCAACGACGAGGCCGCACTCGCGGCTCGTTAGGTATCCTGCCCTTTCACAACGGCATGAATTACAGAAGGGAGCGCATCGCGCATGGATGACGAGTCAAGTACTTCTCAGCGAAACTTGATCCGAGTTCGTGGCAACGCTATGGAGCGTGTTTTGCCGGATGTCGCCTACATCCACCTCGAATTTCAGGCGAAGAACGGCAAGGCGCAGAGCGCTGTGGAAAGCGTCGCCAAAGCGACGCAGACCGTGATAGCGCATCTGCGGTCGCGCGGTGTCGCAGAGCGCGATATTGAGACAGTATCGTACACCAACAGCAAAATGGACGCGGCGTTCAAAGGCCATATCTATACGACGACGAACCGGCTGCGGGTCGCGTTGCGCGACCTTTCCGCCATCGGTTCCACTCTGGACGACGCTACTGACGCCGGCGCTACGCTGAAGGGCGTGAAATTCGCCATCACCGAAAAGAAGGCGATCCAGGAGCGGGTCTTAGCCGACGCTGCGCGTGACGCCCGCCGCAAAGCCGAGCTTCTCGCCGAAGCGTCGGGCGCGACGGTCGACAGCCTTGTATCGCTCTCCGAAGAAAGCCCCGGACACAGCAGGCGCGATATGTCATTCGACGACGAGATGTCAGACCTTGACTACGAGCCCGAGACATTGGGTGCGCGTCGCCGCGTTGCGCCTCCCGAGACGCCGATCGCACCGCCGGAACTGGTGGTTTCCGCTGCGGTTGCCGCCTCTTATTCGATTCGTGCCGCCTAAGTAAGCGGCCCACGAGCTGTTTTAGGGAACATCTGCGTGACTTGCCGAATCGTTTGGAACATCGCAGATCAACCCTGGAGAGTTTCTATGCACCTCAGTATTTCTCGTCTCCGCGCCTGCGTGCCTTTTCTTGCCCTGGCGGTGATTGCCGTCCAGGCGCTGCCGGCCCGCGCTCAGGACGATGCTATCGTTCGTCCTGGCGCGGTGGTTTACTCGGGGCCGTCGGGCATTACGGTGGCTGGGCACGGCGAGATTAAGGTGATGCCGGATATCGCGCGGGCGTCGCTCACCGTAGAGACGACCGACCGCAGCGAGTCGAAGGCGGTGAGTGAAAACGCCGTTAAGATGAAGGCCGTTATATCGGCGCTGACCGGCTCGAATGTGGCGCAGAAAGATATTCAGAACACCAGCTACTATGTCGCCACCAACCGCGACTATACGGCCACTCCGCCGGTTCTAACCGGCTATACGGTCACTAATTCCATCGATGTCACGATGCGCGATATTTCTAAATCGGGCGTGATCGTCGACAAAGTCACCGCCGCCGGGGCGACCGTGGACAATGTCGACTTCGATTTGGCCGACAAAAACCACGTGCAGGGCGAGGCGCTGGTGGCGGCCTGCGCAAACGCGCGCTCCAATGCCGATTTAATGGCGGGCGCGTCGGGAGTGAGCATTGGCCGCGTCTTGACGATCAGCCAGCAGGGCGCTGCCGCCCCGCCGGTGTTCGCGCCGATGATGGCCCGCGCGATGGCAGCGCCCGCGCCGGCCTCGCCGCCCACCAGCTTGTCGCCGCAGGAAGTGACGATCACCGCCGACGTCACGGCGACCTACGCGATCGAATACAGCCAGAAGTAGGGCGGCGCGGGGAGTACGATCATTGCATCGACGACCCTCCTTTGCTTGAGGAGGGTCTTTTCATTTGCCGAGGAGTTTGCATTGCCTGAATCACTGCCGATTGTCACGCTGAAGCCGCTTCGCCCTGGGCGCTACAGGCATCCCTGGGTATTCGCGGGCGAGATCGCGCGGGGGCCGGAGCCTGATGCTCACGGTGGCGATTGGGTGGCGTTGACGGACCATAACGGCAAGCCGGCGGGCGCGGGATATTACAACGGCGCGAGCAAGATTACCGTTCGCCGGGTGGCGCTGCCGGTGGACGAGCAGAGCGGAGCGCCTGTCGCCCCAACGCAAAGCTGGTGGAACCGGCAGATTCGGGCCGCTTTGGACTACCGCGCGACGCGAGGGCTTGTCCAGCGCGGCTTCTACCGATTGATCCATGCCGAAGGCGATGGGCTGCCTGGATTGATCGTGGATATCTACGGCGAGTATGCGTCGGTGCAGATTTTAACGCTCGGCATGGAGCGGCACCGGGAGGAGATTGTCCGCGCGCTGCAAACTGTCGTGCAGCCGCTCGGCATCTACGAGCGCAGCGACGTCGGCGTGCGCAAGCTCGAAGGAATGGACGAGCGAGCCGGACTGATAGCTGGCGAAGCGCCTGTGGACCGGGTGGAGCTTGCCGATTCCGGCGCGAGAATATTAGTCGATATCAAGCACGGCGGCAAAACGGGATTGTTTTTGGATCAGATCGACAATCAGAAGGCGGCCGCGCGGGAAGCATCGGGGCGCGACGTGCTGAACGTTTTTTCCTATACCGGACTGTTCGGGCTGCGAGCGGGACTCGCGGGGGCAAAGTCGGTGGAAGACGTGGAAAGCTCCGCCTACTTCCAGGCCATAGCGCAAGATCAATGGCAACTGAATAAAGCGGCGCTGACCGGGTGCAAATACAGCCAAACCACGGACAACGCGTTCGACGATCTGCGCCGCCGCGAGGAAAACGGATACAAGGCGGATATGATCGTGCTCGACCCGCCCGCGTTTACCAAAACCCGCGCCGCCGCCGATTCCGCGCTGCGCGGCTACAACGAGATTAACCGTCGCGCCCTGCGCCTGCTGCGTCCGGGCGGGGTGCTGGTCACTTGCTCGTGCTCGCATCATCTCGCCATCGAGGAGTTTGAGGCGGTGGTGATGAAGTCGGCCCGCGACGCCAAGCGCGAGACTCGCCTGATCGAGCGGCGCGGCCAACCCGCCGATCACCCGGTGCTGCTGACTGTCCCGGAAACCGAGTACTTGAAGGTGCTAATCCTTGCGGTAATTTAAATTACTAATATTACAAATCAGCCGTACTTATCTTAGTTCTCAATAAAGCGGGAGGTTACTCTCTAGTCCGCGCCGCAGCCTGCCGAAGAGATAATATATGGCTCGGCTGCGAAAATCTTCTTTAACTGCCGTCGTCGCGCTGGCGGTTTGGTGCGTGGCGCTTGGCTACGGCTTTCGGCGCATGACGCTCTACGATCTCACAGCTGGAGCGCGCGCGGCTGCGCCGGCCGCGTGGCCCATCCAGACCGGCCCTTCTCAGCTACGCTCCGCGACGGATGGGACGAAAACAAAGATGCTGCTGCTGTTCGCGCACCCGCAGTGCTCGTGCACGCGCGCCACGATCGGCAATCTCGCCGCTGTCCTAGCCAGAGGCCATGCCGCCGCCGGCATCCGAACAGTTGTCGTGTTTTTTGAGCCTCGCCCCCATGCCGGTTTCGGTTGGGAGCAATCGGATTTAGTCAGCTCGGCGCGAAGGCTGCCGAACGTTTCGGTGATTTTTGATGCCGGCGGCGAGCTGGCGCGTCGTTTCGGCGCTGAGACTTCCGGCCAGGTGCTGCTCTACGATGCCACGGGCCGGCTGCTGTTCAGCGGCGGAGTCACCGATGAGCGCGGTCACTATGGAGACAGCGTCGGCGGCGACGCTATCACGGAGATCGCGTCAGGCGAAGCGCCTCAGATACGCACGACGCCGGTTTACGGCTGCTCGCTGCTTCCCACGCATTCGGTTCAGCCCGGCTTTTCGATGAATGGAATGCAAATGACGCCGCCGAACGGACGCGTCGGAAACGGCAAGCGATGAGCGCTCAACCAAATTTAATTTGCGCCGATTTGAAAAACGCGAGTGCTTGCAATTCACCTTACGATGCCATAGATCGTCGCGCGGCGCAGTTGTTCCACGAGCATGCCGGCATAATTCATCGACGAACCGATCCTCTTTTTGCCGCGCTGATGATCGTCCAGTGGCTGGGCGGCGTTCTGGCGACGCTGGTGATTTCGCCTTACACATGGACAGCCGCGCACCGCTCGCTGCACCCGCATGTCACGCTAGCCGTCGTGCTGGGCGGTGCTCTCGCCGCGCTGCCGGTCTACCTCGGCATCACGCGTCCGGGCCAGCCGCTGACGCGTCAGGTGATGGCGGTGGCACAGCTCTGCTTTTCGGAGCTACTGATCGCAATCAGCGGCGGCAGGATCGAAACGCATTTCCACGTGTTCGCGTCGCTCGCCGTTCTCGCATTCTACCGAGACTGGCGAGTGCTGCTGACAGCCACAATCGTCACCCTGGCTTTTCATTGGTACGGCAACGTTTACTCCCCGCTCGCCACTTATGGGGTGCTGCATCCGGAGCCGTGGCGATGGCTGGAGCATGTGTTCTGGGTGGCAATGACGGATGCGTTCTTATTCTACTCCTGCCGCCAGGGCATTCAGGAGATGCGGAATATGTCGCTTCGGCAGGCTCAGCTCGAGGCGACCAACGAAGTCGCCGCCGATACCGCCAATCGCCTGCGCGTATCGGAGGCGCATACCCGGCAGATTATTCAAACCACGCTTGACGCAGTGGTCAGCATCGACGCCAAGGGCGATGTCACCGAGTGGAACACCCAAGCGGAAACCGTGTTCGGCTACACGTCCGAGGAAGCTTGCGGGAAAGAGCTGGCGATGCTTATTTTGCCGGAGCGATTTCGCCCGCTTCATCGTATGGGCATCGAGCGATTTCTGGAAACAGGCGAAGCCAATGTGCTGAATAAGCGCATCGAGGTGCCGGGGCTGCACCGCGACGGACGCGAGTTCCCGCTGGAACTGGCGATCTCGCCGCTCAAAGAAGGAGACCGGTTCACTTTTAGCGCGTTTATGCGCGATGTGAGCGAGCTGAAAGCCGCCGAGGAGCAGCGCGCCAAATCTAACCAAGAGATGGAAAGTGCCCGCCTGCGCGCCGAGGAATCGGCCTTTCAGTTGCAGATGCAGGCCACCGAGCTGGCGCAGGCCCGCGATCAAGCATTGGCCTCCACCAGGGCCAAATCCGAGTTCCTGGCGAACATGAGCCATGAGGTCCGCACGCCGATGAACGGCGTTCTCGGCATGACCGGCCTTCTGCTGACGACCGACTTGGACGACGAGCAGAGCGACTACGCCCGCACAATTCAATCCAGCGCTCAAGGATTGCTGATTATCCTCAACGATATTCTCGACTTCTCGAAGATAGAAGCGGGGAAGCTGACGCTGGAAAAGATGCAATTCGATCTCCGCGTCTTGATGAACGAGATTACCGGCCTGTTTTCGGCACAAGCGAGCCAGAAAGGCTTGTCGCTCTCCTGCTCCGTGCCGGAGACGCTCCCAGCTCACCTCATCGGCGATTCGGTTCGGCTGCGGCAGATTCTCAGCAATCTGGTCGGCAACGCCGTGAAGTTCACCGGCCAGGGGACGGTGACCCTCAGCGCGGCTCCGGTGCATGAGACCGCGACTTATCTCAAGCTGCGCCTCAGCGTGAGCGATACCGGAATCG
>CAXSEA010000238.1:0-5677 GCA_964235675.1 uncultured Armatimonadales bacterium
ACGGGGACGCCGTCAAAACCGGGCGCAGCCATGACGGTATCGGTGAACATCACGAATACAGGCAAACGGGCAGGCGCGGAAGTGGCCGAGCTTTATGTTCGGGATGTGGAGCCAAAGGAAGATCGTCCCATCCGTGAACTAAAAGGTTTCCAGCGGGTGATGCTTGAGCCGGGACAAACTAAAACAGTTTCCTTCCCGCTCACTCCTCATGATATGTCCTATTTCAACGCACAGACAAGGCTGTGGACTACGGACCCTGGCCAATACAACATTGAAATCGGCGCTTCGTCGCGGGACATTCGTCAAACGGCGAAAATCGAGCGAACAGGCACATACACGGCGAAGCCGTAGCTAACTTAAGTGCAGACGCAGCAAGAACGCCCTGACGATTTTAAGTCAGAGCGTTTTTGCTATGATAGTGGCCCAGAGGTCATAGAGCAAGTTTAGGGAACAGCCCTAATTGCCGCTGCTGTCATCACTCCCCAAAAGCGACTGCAGTTGGCTGGTCATCTGCTGGATCATCTGCGGCGAAATCAGATTGCCAAGGCTGCTCGTGTCGATGCCGCCAGTCGCCCCGGCACTCGGCGTCGATGCCGCGCCTGTATTGCCGCCCAGCGACGAGCCAGCTAGTGAGCCAAGCAATCCGCCCAAGCTGCCAAGAAGCTGCTGCACCGAGCCGCTTGAAAGAGCGCTTGCGTCCACGCCGCCGCTATTTGCGTCCACTCCCGAGTTCAGCCCCAGCGCCGAGGAAGCCAAGCCCGACGCGCTCCCCATGTCCAACGGTATGCCATCCCCGAGCGGGAAGCCGGCTGACGGCATCTGCTGCCCGGTCTGCACCGCGCCCTGGGAATAATCCGACGGAATCCGGAACACCGACGCGCTCAGGGGATTCTCGCTGATGCTGGTCGGCATCGATGACACCGAGATATCGCCCATCGGCGTGCCGCTATAGGTCAGCGTGTAGGCGAGCGGCAGTCCGCGCACCTTTGCCATCTGCGCGCCGAATCCCGCCGCCACACTCCCCGACGCGAACTTCGACGCCGGAGGCGCGGGCAGATCCGGCGCAGCCCATAGCTCGCCTGAAATCGCGCTCTTCGACAAAACCGAGCTGGTCATGGCGATGGCGTACTTCTGGACAGTGTGCCCCAGCATCGTAGTCATCACGCCAGTCGGCGTAATCTGAAACCCGAACGATCCCGCCGCTTTCTGAAACGGATCGTAAGCTCCCAGCGAAAACTTGTGCATCGCCTTGTCCAGTGTGAACTGCTGCCCCGACACCCCGTTCGCCACGACCGTGCTCTGCCCCATATCCGTCCGCACCCGGCTGCCCTGCATGTAGGTGGTCGTCAGCCAAGGCGTGCCCGTCAGCATCGGACTCAGCATGCCGCCCAGCGATGCCCTTTGCTGCTCCGGAATCTGGCTGAGCATCTGCTGAACGCCGGGCGCGCTGATCTTGGTGGTCTGCACGATGGTCAGGTCGGCAAAGGCGGGAAGAGATGAAGCTACTGCCGCGCTGACGGCGATGGCTGCTACGGCTAAGCTTCTACTGTTGCATGCGTTCATTGTTTTCTCCATATCAACCGACCGACTTCTTGGAAAAATGCACGACGTCGCGGACCTAATTTGCTCGTGCGTGGCCGCGCTAAATCTGCGATGCTAAGCGCTTCAAAATCCCTCTGGACGGCTGCCTGTATTTTTGATTCGATTACACCCGCTACGACGATGTACGCGGCTAGAAAACCGTAACCAAATAGATCGGTAATGATCACCTTGATACTCCGAAGAGTATTCACCATTCCTATTGCGCAAAGAACGTAGGTTGCCAGCAACAGCAGCCTTTGAGCTTCGTGAAGTTGTTTTGATTGCTTGACATATGTAGTACCAAGGGATATCTTGGTGCCGGCGGCGATCTTGCCGGAAACGCTGTTGTTAGCATCTACGAGCAGAAGGCGAGTAGCCGCAGTCCGTCGGTTCAGATAGCGCAGCTTGTATGCTTGATATACGATTGCGATCACGGCGGCAATTACCGCAGTAAGCTGATGTCCCATTATCACGCTTGGCTACCTGTCACCTAGAACTTTACTAGGCTATACCGTATTTTCATGCTGAAATATTCATGCCTGCTCGCTACACGCAAGTAGACAAACCGCGAAAGCTTGCAGTCCAGCTTGATCTTCTTCATCAAAGCGTCTTACTGTTGGGCTGTCAATATCCAAAACACCGATTACCTCGCCCTCGGCAATCAGCGTCACCACGATTTCCGAGCGGCTGGCGGCGTCGCAGGCGATATGGCCGGGAAAGGCGTGGACGTCGGCGACGACCTGAGTCTCGCGGGCGGCAGCGGCAGTGCCGCAGACTCCTTTGCCAACCGCGATCCGCACACAGGCCGGCTTCCCCTGAAACGGTCCCAAGACTAGCTCCCCCGAACCCTCTGGCAAAAGGTAAAACCCCGCCCAATTGATCTCCGGCAACGTGTGATACAGCAGCGCGGCGGCGTTGGCGAGGTTGGCGATCCAGTTCCGCTCGCCTTCGAGCAAGGCGGCAAGGCTGGCGTTCAGCTGGCGGTAGATCTCGGGTTTGGGCAAGTGACTATCAATCAAGGTTTCGTGCACGGCGACCCCATCCGCCCTCTCGGGCACCTTCCCTGAAAGGGAAGGAATGTTTTACAGCCAATATGCGGCTATCGCGGAACGAGCGCAGATAATAACTTTATACAGCTTTATAAAGAATTCCTTCCCTTTCAGGGAAGGTGCCCGAGAGGGCGGATGGGGTGCTACAATCACACCTGCAAAATCCGAACGCCCATCCCTCGCCGACGATGGATAACCTGGGCTGAAAACGACCACACTTTATTATGACCGCACGCGAACTACGTCTGGCCTTCACCCAGTTTTTTACCGAACGGGGCGCGCTCCATCTGCCGTCCGACTCGCTTGTCCCTTCCGGCGACCCAACACTGCTGTTCACCTCCGCCGGGATGGTGCAGTTCAAGCCCTACTTCATGGGGCAGCTCGCTCCTCCCGCCGCGCGCGCCACCACAGTCCAGAAGTGCCTGCGCACCACCGATATCGAGGATGTCGGCGACACCTCGCACTGCACCTTCTTCGAGATGCTCGGCAACTTCTCCTTCGGCGACTACTTCAAGAAAGAAGCCATCGACTGGGCCTGGGAGTTCCTGTTCAGCGTCCTGAAACTCGACCTGGAGCGCATCCGAGTTACCATCTTCGACACCGACGACGAAGCGTTCGAGCTTTGGCGCGCGGTCGGCATGCCCGAGCGCAGGATTTTTCGCATGGGCGAGGACGACAACTATTGGCCGGCCGGAGCCATCTCCAAGGGCCCGAACGGCCCCTGCGGCCCCTGCTCGGAAATCTTCTTCGACACCCAAGCCAAAAGCCAAGCGCCCACGCCTGACGGCGTCTGGGACGACAAGCGCTGGCTGGAAATCTGGAACCTGGTCTTTATGACCTACGAGCGCAAGGAAGGCGGTGTCCTGACCCCTCTCCCGCGCAAAAACATCGACACCGGCTCCGGCCTGGAGCGCACCGCCGCTGCTATCGCCGACCTGCGCGGCCCTTTCGAAACTGATCTGTTCGCTCCTGTCCTGGAGCGCCTGCAGTCGCTTTCCGGCCTGACCTACAAAAGCACCGACGACGGCGCGCAAGATATCGCCTTCCGGCGCATCGCCGATCATGTCCGCGCGACGACGTTTTGCCTCGCCGACGGAGTCCTGCCCAGCAATGTCGGCCGCGGCTATGTCCTCCGCCGCCTGATGCGCCGCGCCATTCTCGCGGGCAAAAGCCGCCTGAATTACGACCAGCCCCTGCTCACCGCCACCATCCCGACCATCATCGAGCAGTACACCGAGTTCTATCCAGAGCTGGCCGCCAAGCAAGACCGCATCCTACGCTACGCCGAATCCGAGGAGAACCTGTTCCGGCGCACGCTGCAAAACGGCACGTCGCGCATCGCCGCCATCCTAGATACCCGCAAGGAAGGCGAGAATATCTCCGGCGACGAGGCCTTCACCCTCTTCGCCACTTACGGCTTTCCCGTGGAAATGACTACTGAACTCGCCGCCGAGCAAGGCATCGGCGTGGACATGACCGGCTTCGAAGCGCGAATGACCGAGCACACCATCATTTCCGAAGGCGATGCTATAAAAGCAGTCTTCACCGCGGACGCGGCGGCCTCGCTGCGCGAGCAAGGCATCGCCGAAACTCGCTTCGTCGGCTACATGCAAGATCAAGCGCAGGTGCATATCGGCGCAATCTTATTAGGCGGCGAGCGTGTGGGGATTTTAGACAACCCTGAAGCCGAGGCGGAAATCGTCCTCGACGCCACCCCGTTCTACGCCGACGCAGGCGGGCAGGTGGGCGACACCGGCATGATTACGTCCGCCGATGGGAGCGCGACATTCGAGGTGACCGGCACGAGCAAAACCGGCGGCTTCTACTTCCATAAAGGCCGCTTAAAATCCGGCGCTTTCTCAGAAGGTGACTCTGCCCACGCCGCCATCGACGCCCAGCGCCGCATGGACATCATGCGCAACCACTCCACCACCCACCTCCTGCACAAAGCCCTGCAAATGGTTTTGGGCGAGCATGTCCAGCAGCGCGGCTCACTGGTCGCGCCCGACCGCCTGCGCTTCGACTTCTCGCACGACAAGGCGATGACCGGCGACGAAATTTCGCGTGTGGAGACCATCGTCAACGACGAAATCCTGGCCGACCTGCCCATCGAAACGATGGAGAAGCCGATTGACGAAGCTCGCGAGATGGGCGCGATGATGCTCTTCGGCGAGAAATACGGCTCGGTTGTCCGCGTGGTCCAGATGGGCGACTTCTCGCTGGAGTTCTGCGGCGGCACGCATCTGCATCACACGGCGCAGGCGGCCCTGATGCGCATCGTCGGCGAAGGCTCGGCGGCAGCGGGCGTGCGGCGTATCGAAGCGGTCACCGGCAAAGCCGCCCTGCGCCTGATGAACGACGACCGCGCCTTGATCCAACGCGCCGCCAGTCTTCTGAAAACCACTCCCGCCAACCTGGAAGGCAGCGTGGATCGCCTGCAAAACGAGCTTCGCGCCAAATCCAAAGACCTCGCCACCGCCCAGCGCGCTTCGGCGGGCAACCAGATCGAGCAGCTGATTACCAAAGCCGACCAAGTCGGCGCGGCACGGGTAATTATCGCGAACGTCGGCGAGCTTCCCGACGCCGATCTGCTCCGCGCATTCGCCGACGACACGGTGTCCCGTCTCGGCGGGGCAGGAATAGTCCTGCTCGCCGCCACCGGCGAGGGCGGCCGGGTTTTACTCGCCGCCCGAGTGACCAAAGACTTGGTGGACAAGAAAGTCCACGCGGGCAACCTTATCAAAGTCGCCGCCCAGCTCGTCGGCGGCAACGGCGGCGGCCGCCCCGACGCCGCCCAAGCAGGCGGCAAGGACGCCGGCAAAATCCCCGAAGCACTGGAAGCGGCACGGCTGGCGGCGGTAAGCGCGCTGGAGTAGGCTACGCGGAAGTGGGGTAATGAGGTCGATATGAACATCGATCTCACCGGCAAAACAGCAATCGTCACTGGTTCCACGCTCGGCATCGGATTCGCCACGGCCAAAGGCTTGGCCGAAGCCGGCGCGGCGGTAGTCATCAACGGACGCGCCCAGGACCGTGTTGATGAAGCC
>CAXSEA010000239.1:0-5656 GCA_964235675.1 uncultured Armatimonadales bacterium
AGTCAGTGAATCTCTTGCAGAGCTTTACGCTACAATTTCGAGATAAACTTTGCGTTTTTCTTTCATGGCGACCGCTTTAGCGACAGTCCGCAACGCGTTCGCGATACGTCCCTGCTTGCCGATCACTTTGCCCAAATCGTTTGGAGCGACATGGACTTCATAAGTCGTCGATTCTTCGCCAGGCACTTCGGTGATGCTGACCTCTGAAGGCTCATCCACTAAAGCCTTTACAAGGTACTCAATCAATGCTTTCACTGTGTCGGTACAACTCCTAAGCTGGGTTTGGCTCAAAATTTCAGCCGAACTCAACCGTCAAGACTGTGATGCTGCATTGCCATGCGAGGGTCTAAGCGGTGCCGATGTCTGCAGGATAAAAAGCTCCCCCAAGCAGTCAAGCGACGCGTGTCATCAGCCTTTGCGTTCTATTTTGATTTTTATGTTCCGGCGAGCGCAGGCGGCTTTACTCGGACGCGGGAGCGTCGGTTTCAGCCACTGGAGCGCTGGTGCTGCTGCCGGCAGCAGGAACGCTAGCTTTTGACTGCCTCGGCGCGGAGCGCTCCAGCAGGCCTTCCCTTTTTAAGAGCGCGCCGGCGGTGTCGGTCGGCTGCGCGCCGCGGCTGAGCCAAAGCTTTGCCTTTTCGCCGTCGATTTTGAGTTCGGAGGGGTCAGTCAGAGGGTTGTAGTAGCCCAACGTCTCAATGAAGCGCCCATCGCGAGGCGAGCGGCTGTCAGCCACTACAATGCGGTAGAAGGGGCGCTTCATGGCCCCCATTCTCTTCAAACGAATCTTAACGGACATAAGTTTGTAGTTTCAGCTCCTCCGCTGCCCGCGTACTGTTTATCCACAGGAAGTCAGCGTTTATTCAGGTACCGCGTATCGGACTGTCAAGAAAATTGATCGTCACCGGGAAACAACTGCGTTTTCCGTGAAACAGACTTGTTAGCATACCTCGCGACTGCGATTTTTGTATGATACTCCGCTAATAATTTTAGTTAAGACGAATCAGAATCTATTTTATCGCCCAAATGGAAAACCCTTGCGCTGCTTGCCTTTCTGCTTTTTGCTGCCGGCATGCTTGCTGCCCGCTGGGGGCATCGCGCCCGTGCCCACACCCGCGCCACCGCCGCCAAATGGCATGCCCGGCATTCCGCCACCGCCTCCTAGTCCTGGCGGCAGTGACGGCATTCCGCCGCCGCGCCCGAATCCGCCTAGGCCTCCGAATCCGCCCGGCCCCTTGCCGCCTCCGCCGCCAGGTTGCATCTGCATTAAACTCTTCATCATCTTGCGCATTTGATCGAACTGCGATATCAAGCGGTTCACATCCTGAATGGTCATGCCGCTGCCGATTGCGATGCGTCGCCGACGCGAGCCGTTGATAATGCCCGGATCCTGGCGCTCCTTGGTCGTCATCGACAAGATCATCGCCTCCACCCGCGCCATCTGACGATCGTCGATATCGACATCTTTCAGCTGCTGTCCGACTCCCGGCAAAAGGCCAAGGATATCTTTCAGCGGCCCCATCTTTTTCATCTGCCGCATCTGCGTCAAAAAGTCGTTAAAATCGAACGTGCTGGTCCGCAGCTTCTTTTCGACATCCGCCGCTTGTTGAGAATCCAGCGCCTGTTCGGCGCGCTCGATCAGCGAGAGCACATCGCCCATGCCGAGAATGCGCGAGGCCATCCGGTCGGGATGGAACACCTCCAGCGCGTCCATCTTCTCGCCGACGCCGATAAACTTGATCGGCGCTTCCGCCACCGAGCGCAGCGAGAGCGCCGCGCCGCCGCGCGTGTCGGAGTCCAGCTTGGTCAGAATAAACCCGGTGACATCCAGCTCGTCGTGAAAACCCTTGGCGACATTCACCGCTTCCTGGCCGGTCATCGCGTCCAGAACCAGCAGCACTTCCGTGGGGTTGATCGCCTTGCGGACCCGCCCCAGCTCCTTCATCAGCGGCTCGTCGATTTGTAAGCGTCCAGCCGTGTCGATAATAACGAAATCGTTGCCCTGGGTTTTGGCCTCGGCGATAGCCCGCCGCGCGATTTCGGCGGGGTCTACCTGGTCGCCCAGCGTAAACACCGGAGCGCCCACCTGCTCGCCGACCACTTCCAGCTGCTTGATCGCCGCCGGGCGATAAATGTCGCAAGCCACCAGCATCGGCTTTTTGCCCTGAGCCTTGGCCCAGCGGGCGAGCTTGCCCGAATGCGTGGTCTTGCCCGAGCCCTGCAAGCCGACCATCATCAGGATCGTCGGCCCCTCGCCGGACGCGGCATACCGAAGCTGCGTGTTCTCGTCGCTGCCGCCGAGCAGCTTGGTCAGCTCCTCATCGACAATCTTCACCACCTGCTGCGCCGGGTTGAGGCCTTGCATCACCTCCACCCCGGCGGCGCGCCCCTTCACGGCGGCGACAAAATCGCGCACCACTTTGAAGTTGACGTCGGCCTCCAACAGCGCGAGGCGTACCTCGCGCAGAGCTTCGGCGACATCCTCTTCGCTAAGCACGGTCTTGCCGCGCAGGTTTTGAAACGCGGCCTGTAGTTTTTCGGAAAGGGATTCAAACATAGGGTGTTGTGCTCAAAATAAAAAAGAATGTTGCGTTAGGTAGCAGGCCGCTCTGCCTTCACTAATTCCTTGAGTATCAGTTCTGCCAGACGGCCTAGACGCCAGTAGTACTCAGCGGCTTCCTCGTAAAGGATGGGGACAACACACTCACAATTGCGGTAGCACAAACCGAGAATGGCCGCCCGCCACGCATCTAAGGTTCCTTGTTGCAGATAGACTGTCACACAGCCTGCAATATTCGCATCTAGCATGACGAAGTCAATGCCATTGACATCTTTACCAGCCACTCCTTTGGGAAACGCACTGCTTTTGTGTTCTGCCCATAAAATATCAATAAGGTCGCTGGCTACTTCTTCGGTCATGGTACGGGTTGAAGGTTCCCGCTCAAGGATTTGCCAAGTTCTCGCAGTTCTTCATTAAGGTTTCCTCGGCCTTCTCCTCTGGTGCGCTGAGTAAAGATAACATTATACAATCGTGGCCTGTTCCTAAGTCAACGTGGCTATTCAGCAGCTACAGTTGCGTTTCGCAGTAAGTGATAGGTATACTGCAACTTCGCGCGTCGCATCCAGGCAACTGCAACGACTCGCGTTTTTGTGTGTCCGGGGTAGAGCGCTTCTATGCGCTAGTCCCGCGATCATGCTTCCTGCCCTTGCCGGCGCATCCTGTATTGGCTGCAAGTTCGGCCGGGGACAACTTGAAAAGAGTCCATAGGGAGATTTATCTTATGCCGGCATTACCGAGGCAGTACGAACTGGTCTATATCGTCCATCCCAACATCAGCGACGAGGCAGTCCAGACCGTTATCGCCAAATACAGCAACATTATCACCACGCAGGGCGGCACTATCGAGCGCAACGACGTTTGGGAGCGTAGGCGTCTGGCCTACCAGATCGCCGGGCAGAACGAAGGCATCTACGTCGTCTGCTTGTTCCGCGGCCTGCCGAACGTCGAGGCCGAGCTTCGGCGCGTGTTCCGCATCAGCGAGGACACGATCCGCCTCATTATCGTTCGCCCTGACGAAGAGATCGACGCGTCCCAGCCTTCGATCCAGCCGCGCGACTTCTCCGCGTCGCGTCCTCCGTACCAGCAGAATCAGCCTTCCGGCATGATCCAGCCGAACGCTCCTGCTCCCGTGCAGGCGGTTGCTACACTGCTCGCGGCTGAAACTCCGACCAGCGGCGATTCCCCTGGCGCTGGAGCGGGCACGGCCACATCCATTGCCGCGGCGGCGTCCGATGCGGGCGTTCCCGGCATGGCGGCTGCCGACGAGGGCCAGGAAGTGGAAGGCACTCCGAACCCGGTCAACATTATTCCCGCCGAAGAGAATCACGTCGGCTAAAGCGGCTCAGGGTCCGGTGAGAGGTACAATAACGCACTGGATTTGCAGCGACGCTGCGAATTCAGTCATGCCGAAGTAGCAATAATCTTCCGGCAAAAGTGATGGTACAGACTAAGTGTGAGATCAATGAAGGAGTGTAGAGACAGACCATGCTGAACAAAGTAATCCTCATCGGGCGGCTCGCCAACGACCCCGAACTGAAGTATACGCCCAGCGGCATCGCGGTGACCACGTTTCGAATTGCGGTTGACCGGCCCATTTCCGCCGAAGCGCGGCAGCAGGGCAAAGAGAAAGAAGCCGATTTCATCGACATCGTCGCCTGGCGTCAAGCGGCGGAGTTCGCGTCCAATTATCTCGGCAAAGGCCGTTTAGTTGCCGTGGACGGTCGGTTGCAGATCCGGCAGTTCGTCGACAAGGACGGCAACAACCGACGCGCTTCCGAGGTGGTCGTCGAGCAGCTTAAATCACTGGAGCGCCCGCGAGATACCGAAGGCGGCGAGGGCGGCGGCAGTGGATATAGCGGCGGCAACAACAACGGATATAACCGTCAAAACCAGGGTGGCAGCAACGGCGGTGGCGGTGGTGGCTACAACCGTGGCGCGAGCGGCGGCGCAACGAATAACGGCGATTCAATAGCCGACGATACCGGCTTCGGCGACGAGCCCCCGGCAAGCGGCGGCGCGAGGCGTCCAGCGGCATCTCCCGCGACAGCGGCTCCAGCCCCACAGCGGGGAGGGCAGGGCAACTACGGCGGCAATACCAATCGTGGCGGCGGGGCGGCTCCGAGCAACAATAATTCCTCGGCTGAAGTTGATCCATTCGCCGACGATCTGGACGATCCGTTCGCCGACGAGTAAGCAAAGAAACATAAGGCGCAAAGCAATTCCGCGCCGAGCATCCAGTGGAGCCGGTCCTCCAGCCGGCTCCCCACAGACCAAACTGAATTAGGAGACATATTTACAATGGGTTCAGAAAGTTATAATCGAGGTGGCGGTGGAAACCGCGACGGCGGCGGTCAAGGCGGCGACCGGCGTCAAAGCAAGTTTCGCAGGCCGCGCCGTAAAGTTTGCGGCTTCTGCGTGGACAAGACCGGCTACATCGACTACAAGAACGCCACCAAGCTCAAGCGCTACACCTCCGACCGAGGCAAAATCGAGCCCCGCCGAAAAACCGGCACCTGCGCCAAGCACCAGCGCTCCCTCGCCACCGCCATCAAGCGAGCCCGAGAAATCGCGCTGCTGCCGTTCGTGGCGGATTAGCCTTGTTCGTCAATTCCTAAAATATATCCCTCGCTTAGATTTAAGCGAGGGATATATTTTTTTGTGTAAAAACATTACGGTTGTGTCAATAAATTTTCAACTAACAGCCAAACACTATGCGTCCTTCAAGTTGCGTTGCGTGCGCAATGTATCTCGCACAAAAAGAAACGCGCCCACCGTATTAATTAGCACGCCAACAAACAACAAAATTAATCCCAATACTTGCCATCGGACAAGATTGAAGCACAGCAAGCCAACGGCATCTAGGAACAACCCTAGCCAAAAAAGACGAATTGGCTGAGTCACTTGTCGACTTCTGAAACAGAAAGGAAAAGCAACAATAATTAGAAGGGCGTCCACGACCTGCGCCCATTCATAGATGTTGAGTTGCGGCATGGTTATTCTTCTCGTGCTCTCGTTGTCAGCTGGGAAACGCTTCGCTAATTTAATCCTCTTCCGTCCCCGTTGTCAAATCCGTCGGCGTTCCTGGTTCCGGCGTCG
>CAXSEA010000240.1:0-5656 GCA_964235675.1 uncultured Armatimonadales bacterium
CCGAATCATCAAGACGAGCTGCGCTTTCATTTCGCGCTCTTCATGATTGGGAAGATTCAGTTCGGCAAGACGTTCGTGCTTATTTAGATTTACTCTGTCGTTCTTACTTCTATCTATTCTGCCTGGTTATAAAGCTGACTTCGATTTATCCTCGGCGCTTTCTTCCTCCTGGTGCTTCGCCTCGGCTTCGTATGGCTCGATGTGGATGATGGGGTGCAGGTTTGGGAGGGTGGCGCGGAGTTTTTCTTCGAGCTCTTCGGAGTAGTCGTGGGCGGCGATGAAGGAGTTGGCGTCGTCGATTTGGATGTGGACGTCGATGTGGCGGTGAGCGCCGGCTTTACGGGTGCGGAGCTTGTGGTAGCCGAGAACTCGGGGCTCTAGGTCCAGGGTCTCGCGGAGGAGTTGCTCTTCGCCCTCGGGGAGCGCGACATCGGTGAGCATCCGGACGGCGTCGAAGGCGATTTGCACGCCGATCCAGAAGACGAACACCGATAGCAGCAGGGCGGCGGCGGGATCGATCCAGGGGCGATGGGTAGCACGCGTGGCGACCAGTCCGGCGAGCGCGGTGCCGGAGGTCAGAATATCGGTGCGCAGGTGCTTACCGTCGGCGACCAGCGCGGGGGAATCCAGCTTTTTGCCGACAGCGAGTAGCCGCGACGATACTCCCGCGTTGATTAGGGCGGAAAGAGTCATCACCGCGATGGCCCAAGTGGTCTGCGGCGCGGGCGCGCCCACGATCAGGCGGTGCAGGCCCTCGTAAAACGACGCCGCCGCGCCCCCCACGATCAAAAGCCCGATGAATACGCCGCTAAGGTTCTCGTACTTGCCGTGGCCGTAGGTGTGGGTCTCGTCGGGCGGCTCGTCGGCGACGCGGACGGTGGCGTACGAAACTGTCGAGCCGAGCAGGTCGCCCGCGGAGTTGATGACTTCGGCAAAGACGCTCGCCGAGCCGGTGAATGCCACCACGATCAGCTTCAGGACGGTCAGCAGGCCATTCGAGGCGACCGGCAGCCGCGCGGCCTGGCGCTTCTGCTTCTCCTGGCTCAACTCGCCCGCCGTGGCCCGAATCGTGTTGTTTTTGGAAAGCGGAGCAGTCATGGCGAAGTGTCAAATCAATCCCGCCGCGAGTGCGGCAAACGGATTAGGATAACACATAAACTGGCGGGCAGGCGACCTATCCGGGCTCTCGCCCACCTTCCCTGAAGGGAAGGAACTCTTCATAAAGCTAAAACTGCTTATCGTTTGAATGCGTCAAGTATAGCCGTCCAAGCTTGATATAAAGTTCCTTCCCTTTCAGGGAAGGTGGGCGAGAGCCCGGATAGGGTCGCTACTTGGCCTGCTTCTTGTAGGCGACCAGCTCCATATAGCCCACCCCCGGAATCGCCAGCATCCGGATCATGCTGCCCGGCGCGGGAATGATGCCCGATTCCACCTTTACTGAGCCTTCCCAAATCGCGCTCTTACCTGGCCCGAGAATCGGCATCTCTTGATCGTCGACATCCGCCGCGACATTAAGCCACGTGTGCTGATCGGGGAATGTCACGCGCCATTTCATCGGATAGGACGCGCCGTTATAGGAGCTGGTCCACAAATCGGTGACATCCGGCGTGAACTGAATATTATGCGTTGTGACTTGACGCCCATCCGGGTACTCGAACGTCGCCATGGTCTGCAGCACTTTGCGCATGCCCGGCTGCACCAGCTCGTAGTAGAGAATATCCACCCCGCTCCGCAGCTGGACGCCCCACCAGTCCCAGCCCACATTCTGCGGCGTCCACGAGCTGCCCCATTGATGGTCGAACCAGCCGATATTCTCCACCGAAGACATCTGCCGAGGCCCGCCCGCGCCCGTCGTAGCGGCGACACTTTCGACGCCGCTACCCGTATCGATCGTGCCGGTGACGTCGCACCGGGTCATCGAGACATACTTCATATCGTCCGGCGTGGACACCCCGGTCAGGCCTTTGCCGCCGACATACATCGGAATGCGCTGCGGCACAAAAGTCAAATCGAGCTTGAGCGGCGCTCCTGGCGTAACCGGCGCGGCGTTGCCGGTGACGACCATGCGGAAGACGTTCGGCTCGCCCGCCACCGCCGTCACGCTCGCGGCGTTTCCGTAGACGCACGCAAAATTAGGGGAATCGGCGACTTTGCAAGCGCCGGAGATCAGCTGGGTCGGCGGCGGGAACTTGCCCGAGCCGGCCATCGAGGCGAGCGCCTGCGCCTGGGAGCTATTGGGGGATGCCAGCATTGCGAGGCTTGCCAACTGCTGCATTAGTTTCAGCGACTTGCTGTCGGCCAGCGAGTAGGTCTGGTGCGTTTTTGCGTCTAGATCGGTGACGGCGTAGATGAGATAATGGCTTTGCGGCGTCGTGTTGCCGCTCACCCCCGCGCCTTGTCCAAACCGGAAAAACGACGCGATGACGGCCAGATGCCGTCCGGCGCTGGTGGTGACATGCGTATTCAAATACCACCACTCGATGCCGACGTTATCGTGCGGGGCGACGGGAAACGTTTTTGACAGCGGCACCGGGTTGGCTCCAGCGCCTGTGTGAGCCACGGCGGCGCTGGAGGCTTGCGGCAGGGCAAGCAGGGAAAGCAGCGCTGGAAGTACGGACAAGCGTCGGCGGAGATTCATGCCAAAGTTGTACCCCGACGCGCGGGAGAACCCATCCGTCGCTTCGCGCCACCTTCCCTGGAGGGAAGGAAAAGTCTACAGCCGGGTACTGCTTCGGCTGACACAAAGCGCCACCTTCCCTGAAAGGGAAGGTGGCGTGAAGCGCGGAGGGGTTTGCTCTATTTGGCGGTAGCGCTCAAGTGGGAAAGGAACGCGCTGTAGCGTTGTGCGGCTCTTGATCGCATGAACGGCATCGGGTTGGTGCTGGGATTGAGCGGGTTGTAGTCATGCGGGGCAGGCATGCTGAACCCGCCGGGGCGGAAGTTGCCGCCGGGCGCTCCGTTCGAGCCAGCACCACCGCCGCCGCCGCCTTGGTTGGGAGGCGGAGGAGGCATCATGCCTCCAGGAGGCGGGCCGCCTGGGCCTGGGCCGCGTCCGGGTCCTCCGAAGCCGCGCCCGCCGGGGCCGCGCTGCGCGGCGAGGGCTGCTTTTTGCGCGGGATTGAGTAGGCTGAGAAGCTGCTTGCCGACAGTGGCCGCTTGCGCATCGGTCATGACCGGCTTCGCCCGCCAGGGCTGCAAAACCGCGAGCATTTTGCGCGCCTGGGGGGCGCTCAATTGGGTGGAAGCATTCGGAGAAGCTCCCACCGCGCCGCCGCGATTAGGGTGTCCTAGCTCCAAGTCTTCCACGCCGCGCAGGGTCCGGCCCACTGCTTCCACGTGAGAATGGCTCATGCGCCACTTGTTCCAGGCTCCGAATTGCGCCATCATCCCGGGCGGCGGGCCGCCTGGCCCGTTTGGCGGCGGGCCTCCCTGAGCTCGCCCTATGATGGGCGCGGCGAGGGTGAGAGCGAGCAGGCAAGCGGCGATGCCTCGGTGCGATTTTGGTTTCATGGTTGTTCCTTCTTTGGATGCGCGTCGAACTTAAACCTGACGAAAGAGCCTTTTGGCGTAGCGGGTGAGCGGCTTAGTGCTTGGATGCCGTGGCCGTTACGGGAAACTCCCGTATTTCCGAGGGAACGGAAAGCGTCTCGCCCGTATATCTTAGGCGCGATTCGCCGCCGGCGGGAAGGAGTAAGCGCGGCAAGGTCACGCATACCGTAGTCCCCTGCCCCACCTCGCTCTCGACAAGAAGGCTGCCGCCATGGGCCTCGGCGATGCTGCGGCAGATCGAGAGTCCCAGGCCGGTTCCCCCCTGCTCCCGCGCGCGAGACGTATCCGCCCGGTAAAAGCGCTCCGTGAGATGCGGCAGATGCTCCGGGGCGATGCCCTCGCCGCTGTCTCGGATGGTGATTTGGATTTTCCCAGCATTGCCGTCCGTCTCCAGACCGGACGCTCCGATTTGCACGGTGCCGGTCGACGGGGTATGCCGAAGCGCGTTTTGCAGCAGATTGACCAGCATCCGCGTGAGCATGTCGGCCTTTCCCAGCACCCATAGGTCGGGAGCCACCGCCTCTCGGATCACGGGGGCTTGCTCCTTGAACTCCTGGCTAATAGTCTCACTTAAGCTGCCTGAAGCGGCTTGCAGAGTCTGCGCGCCGGCTTGGTCCACGATTTCGGCCACGGAAACGGGCTTCATATCCAGGATGAGCTGGCCACCGTCGGCGCGGGCGAGCAGGAGAAGATCCTGGATAATGCGGTTTGTCCGGTCGGCGGCGCTGTCGATGACTTTCAGGGTTTGGACATAATCGGCGGGCTGGCGCGGCATGGCGAGCGCGAGGGACGCGTTGGCTTTGATGATCGTCAGCGGCGTGCGCAGCTCGTGGGACGCGTCGCCGGTGAAGCGTCGCTGCTGCTCATAGAGCTGCTCCAAGCGGCGGAAGGCGTTTTCCAGGCGGTCGAGCATGCCGTTGAAGGTAGTGGCGAGCAGGGCGAATTCGTCGTGCCCGGAGACCTCCAAACGGTCGGAGATGTTTTCCGCCTCGATCCGCGCGGCGGTGGCGGTAATCTCGCGCACCGGCTCCAAGGCGCGACCGGTCAAGAACGCCCCACCGATCGCCGCGACGATCACCGCTACGGGAATCAGCGCGAGCAGGACGCCGGTAACGCGGTCGATTTGCGCGTAGGTATCTTCCAGGCGGTGGTTAAGCTGGAGCACGCCGAGCGGCATACCATTCCGGGTGACCGACTCGGATAAGACGCGCACGGGCACGCTGCCGATGTGAATCGTGCGAATCGCTGTTCCTCCGCGCAGAGCCTGGCGGAATCCGGCGCTGTCGAGGGGGCCGTCCGGCAGCGTTTGGGTGAGCGGTTGGCCGTTCTGGTCGATCAGACGAATCCAGAGCTTGCGGTTGAGGACGGAATCGGCGTCGGTGCCCTGCGACTGGCGGCGCATGCGGTCTAAGAAGGGCGGCGGAATCGCGTTGTCGATCGTTTGGCTGTGCTCGACGTGATCTTGAATATGGCTCGCCAAGTCGGCAAGATTGCCATCGACCGCGTTAATCAGCGTCGCTTGCAGCGTGGTGCGCAAAATGATGCCCAGGACGCAGAGCAGGAGAGTCATCACCCCGGCGTTCCAGAGCGTCAGTCGGATTCGCACGGAGCGCAAAGCGTTAGCTTTATGCGTCGGGGAAGAGTGGCTTATAGCTGATCCAGGACTCACTCGACCCCTCCGACCGGTGCGGGCTGCGGCGGCTTCAAGGTGTATCCGACGCCGTGCACGGTTTGAATCAGCTTGGGCTCGTACCCGAAATCGATCTTCTTGCGCAGCGTGCCGATATAGACATCCACTGTGTTGGAGCTGCTTTCCTCGTCGAGCCAGACGCGCTCCTGAATTACTTCCCGAGTCAGTACCTGCCCGGCGCGGGCGGCGAGCGCTTCGAGGAGCGCGTACTCGCGGGGTGTCAGCGAAATTTCGCGTCCGGCGCGCTTTACGGTATGGCGGCTGGTGTCCATTTCCAGATCGGCAATGCGAATCACACGGGATTTGTAGAGCCGGTCGCGCCGCATCAGAGCGTCCACTCGGGCGAGCAACTCGGCGAAATCAAACGGCTCGGGGAGATAATCGTCCGCGCCGGTTGGCAAGCCGCGCACGCGGGCG
>CAXSEA010000241.1:0-1237 GCA_964235675.1 uncultured Armatimonadales bacterium
CCGCCCACCCGCCGTAGGGATAGTCGCCATCTTCTTCCGGGCCGCCGGGAGACTGGATTATGCCGTCCAGCGAGATATGCTCGATAATTTTAATCGTTCTCAATTTAAGTCTCCTCCTTCAGGCATCAGCAATGGCATCAACTTTGGCTGTACGCCCTGCGGGCGCTCGCCTGCCCATCTTCAACCTCATTCGCTCTTTCGCTCAATATTAGGGGCAAATAGCCTCCAATGACCCTCGGAGACGACTTCCATAGTGCCTTCGGTTACTTTGATAGCGGTCTCCCGGAGCATGGGGACCCAAAGCTCTTCGTCGATGCTGGGCAGTGCGGTAAGCTCCAGCACTCCCAAGGACTTCCAACTCAGTTCACACAAAGGGCAGATAGGTTGTCGTCCGCTAATCAGTCGCCATGCATGGCCGGTGCCGGCGGGCTGGGCGTACGCCGCGGTGGGAATGCAAAGGGCGCTGGACTCGGCGATTGGTTTGCCCAGCAGATCGACCAGCGCGTCGTGGATGCTCGCGATTTTTGACGCCGGCGGAAGTGAGAAGAAATCTCATGATGACCCTCATAGCCACTCAACTCAGCCATGCCAGAACGCTTAAGTATGAAACGCCCCCACGATTTAGCGCGATTGGCTGCGATTGTCTCTCTACCGGCCAACAAATTCTTAATGCGAATCAGACCCACTACCAAAACCAGAAAATTTATTACTTGATGACTATAATCATAGCGCTTACGAGCTTGCCGGGACGGGCACGCCGAGATCGTGGCAGATGCTCTTGACCGTGCCGGGCGGCAGTGTCCACTCGCCTTCTTCCCAGCGGTGAATCCATTCGGCGCTGATCGCGTATTGGAGGCCGATATCGTCCTCGTACAAGCCTTGCGCGATACGGGCGGCTTTGCAGGCGGCGAGCAGCGCGGGATCGGTGGGCGCGTAGTCGAGGACGCCCTCCGGTATTTCCGCTTCCCTCGCCTCGCGGTCGGATTCGGCGAACGGATCGGCGGCCTCGATGTCGGACTGCATGAAATCGTCGCCGGAGCTGAAATCGTCGGGGTTGTAAGAGCGCATCAGTTTCAGTTTACCGGAATACCAGCAGAGTGGGCGCGGCGGCGGCGGAAACGCTTCCAGAGCCGCGCGAGAGAAATACCGTAGCCGATGCCAATATCCCCGAGCCGGCGGCGATGATGCACTGCTCGCTTCGACCGATTTCCAAGACGCCGGGCCGGGGCATCCGCCT
>CAXSEA010000241.1:1337-5607 GCA_964235675.1 uncultured Armatimonadales bacterium
CCATCGAGCCAGGTCGCGCTGGACTTCTGGCGGAACGGCTTGCCGGCAGCGCTGCCGGTTAGCTGAACCTGGGACGGACGCCAGCGGAGGTCTTCCGGAAGCGTAAGATCGGAATCGGTGTCGGCGAGCATCGGCATGGAATCGACGGACGACTCCAAGCTCTCCTCCCGCACGTTAGACATGACGGACATAATATAAGCTCCTTTGCTTATTTCGCGCTTGCATCGATGCAAGCGCGCTGATTGTAGTACGCAAATTGTTAAGAGCAATGACGATGCCATTGTTGGGGCAATTTCATCAGCGAAATTGCCTGTTCTTAACCACGACGCGAAAAAACGCGCCGTCTAGACGAGCAATAAGCCATCTGCAACTAGCTCAACATCGAGCCGGACGCGAATGGCTTTGGGAACAGACTGACTTATAAGTGGCCCCGGGCAGAATCGAACTGCCGACACAAGGTTTAGGAAACCTTTGCTCTATCCCCTGAGCTACGGAGCCATATATTACTTACCGAAACAGGCAAGAGTTTGCCGCGAGAAGTATAGCTGGCCCGAGAAAGAGTTGTCAACGAACATAAAAACAGCCGCTGGAGCAGAAATGTTCCTGCAATTCCAGCAGCTGCATATCTTATATCACTTCGTTGGTGCGTCTGAAGGGACTTGAACCCCTGGCCTACAGGTCCGCAACCTGTCGCTCTATCCGCTGAGCTACAGACGCACAATCTTCGCGCCAATCGACGCGCGTTCGCCTTCCAAACGGCTGGGAACGGCTGATATAATACCCGCTTTCCGCATCGAGAGTCAACAGCGGGCACGCAGAGGCTTAAAATCGCTGAGCGATCCGGCTCAACCCCGCCTGCTGCATCTTGGCAATATCGTCGGCAGTAGAGCCGCGCTGACGCTTTTTCATCTCTGACGCTGGCCTAATTCCAGGATAAGCCATTGGCTGAGATCAGACCGCAGAGCACGCGTTTTCCCAAAGATGATTTAAGTTTGCGCGGGCACGCATAGCATGGGACGGTTGTTGGGCATAGTATTCCTATCCTTGCAGAAAGACAAGTGGTTTACAATTTAACATGGCTAATTTGGATATTCTGTTCCAGCCTTTTCACCTGAAATCGCTCCACATGCGCAACCGTATCGTGATGGCTCCCATGACCCGCGAGATGTCCCCCGGCGGCGTTCCCAATGACGATGTCGTCGCCTACTACCGCCGCCGCGCCGAAGGCGAAGTCGGCTTGATCCTTTCGGAAGGCACCGTGGTGGGTCGCCCCGCCTCCTCAAACGGCCCTGACGTGCCCCGCTTCCATGGCGAGGAGTCGCTGGCGGGATGGCGGAAAGTGATCGACGGTGTTCACGCCGCCGGTGGCGCGATGGCTCCGCAGATCTGGCATATGGGCATCATGGCTCCCCACGCGACCGGCTGGCTGCCGCCGACGCCGTTCGAGGGGCCATCGGGCCTGCAAGTGCCGGGCACTCCCGCCGGGGTCGAGATGAGTGAGGGCGACATTCAGGCCACGATCCAGGCGTTCGCCCAAGCCGCCGCCGACGCCAAGCGCCTCGGCTTCGACGCAGTCGAAATCCACGGCGCGCACGGCTACCTGATCGACCAGTTCTTCTGGGCCGGCACCAACCAGCGCGCCGATTATTACGGCGGCCCCACCCTCCCCGAGCGCAGCCGCTTCGCGGTGGACGTGGTAAAAGCCGTCCGCGCCGCAGTCGGACCCGACTTCGCCATCATCATTCGCTTGTCGCAGTGGAAGCAGCAGGACTTCGACGTCAAGCTCGCCGTCACCCCCGACGAGATGGAAAAATGGCTCACCCCCATGGCCGACGCGGGTGTGGATATTTTCCACTGCTCCCAGCGCCGCTTCTGGGAACCCGAATTCGAAGGCTCCGACTTGAACTTCGCCGCCTGGGCAAAGAAGCTCACCGGCAAAGCCACGATTACAGTCGGCTCCGTCGGCCTTTCCGGTGAATTTGTCGCCGGCTTCGGCGGCGAAACGTCTGTGCCCGCCGAGTTCGACGCCCTTCTCACGCAAATGGAGCGCGGCGATTTCGATCTGGTCGCGATCGGTCGCGCCCTTTTATCCAACCCGGACTGGGTGCAGAAAATTTATCAAGGCCGCACCTCGGAGCTGCAAGGCTTCAGCCGCGAAGCGCTGGCGACATTGGTGTAGCGTTTTTTGCACTGAACTCTTGCAAAATAAGAGTTCAGTGCAAATGTGACCGCTTAATTACATCAAGGTAAAATGAGCTATACCGTATCCGGATTTAGTGAGGCTTTGTAGTTGAAGGTCAAGCAGGTAATTGCAATTTTGGAAGCGAATGGGTGGCAATTTGCGCGCAATGGTCGAGGTGACCACAAGATATACGTACAGGCGGATAATCCAAATATTGTCAATATCGACGGCAAGCCGTCCGATGAAGTTGACAAAGGAACGCTTGGAAAGATACGTAGAGCATCAGGGATCGAGGAATTGAGATGACTATCGAAGTTTTAGTGGAGCAGTCTCAAGACAACAGCTGGTCTGCTTCTTCCGATGACGACACTTTGCGCGGCGTTATCGTGGCGATTGCTCCAACCCGTTTGGAGGCATTAGCCAAGTTGCGAATCGACCTAATCGAGCATATCGCCTTTCAAAAGGAGCGTGGGTTCGATATTCCTGCAGTCACGGCATTCGAGGTGCGCGAGCTTGTAGCTGTTTAGATAAGCATGTTAACGCTTTTATCACGGACTAATATGAGCGCTGGGTTAATTTAACCCAGCGCTCATATTAGTCCGTGCCTCATTGCGCTAGCAATGAGGCTGTGAAAAAAGGCCCAGCGGCCTGAGCGTCTCTGGAAATCTATTTCAGATCGGCGATGTGCTGCTTGGCTTCGGCAATCGCGGCGGCGGCGGCTTCGGGGCCCATTGCAGCACCTTCGGCTCGGACTACCGAGATATCGGTGATACCGAGGAAGCCGAACATCGACTGAAGATACTTTTCCTGGAAATCGTAGCCGGACGCGGGGGAGTCGGGGCCATACTTGCCGCCGCGCGAGGAGACAATCACCATGCGCTTGCCGCCGCATTGGCCTTCGGGGCCGCTCGCGCCGTACTTAAAGGTGGTGCCGGGGACGACGACCAGGTCGATCCAGGCTTTTAGCTGACTGGGAATGTTGAGGTTGTACATCGGCGCGCCGACGACGACTATGTCCGCTTCGAGGAACTCTTTGAGGATGGCGTCGCCGACTTCGAGCTCGTGCTTCTGCTCGGGAGTATGGGTATCGGTCTCGGCACCGTAGAGACGGACGACCGCCGTATAGTGGCGTAGCGGATCGTTGATTAGGTCGCGGTAGATCACCTCGGCTCCGGGGTTCAGGGCCTGCAGCTTGGCCGTGGTCTCTTTAGTGAGCGGGCGGCTGACTGACTTTTCTCCAGTGACGCTGGAGTCGATATGCAAAATTTTCATCCGGTGTTTTCCTTCATTGACCAAGCTATTAGCGCTATGCTTGATGCACTACTATACCTAATATAGCTACAAGGTGAACATAAGACGCAACTATTTTTGGAGTGGCTTTACTGTCGTGAGTGCAGTATTGCGAGGGGAGCAGCCCGAGAAGGACTTAGGTCAAGACAATCTCCGGCTTTGTACTTAGCGCGCGCTTCGCAGCCATTCGTTGATTTGGCGCAGATGGTAGCCGTCGTGGGCGAGAATCAGCACGGCCAGGCTCTCGAGGGTTAGATCGCCAAGCGATTCGGAGCGAGCGGCGCGAAGCCAATGGCTGTCTTGCATATCGCTGATCGCGTCAATTATTTTGTGCCGCGTGACGTGCAGCAGCGCTAAATTTTCCGGCGGCGTTGCCGCGACGCGCTCTTCGTCGAGCAACGTCGCCGGCGGAAACAGCGGGTTTTCCTCGGTTAGGATGCGCTGAACCCGGCCCAGCCATATCTGTTCCACTGTGGCCAGATGCGCAACGATGTCACGCAGGCTGAATCGATCGGGATTGGGCTGCACGCTCCAGAGTGGATCGGTATCGTTCAGGTTGCCTACAAAGGAGTCCAGAAGGTCAGGGCTACTGGAAAGCGAGATGACAAGATAGGTTCGGGCGAGTGAAGGCAGCATCGGCATTTTGATTTGAGGGCTTGGCGCGCTTTGAACGGAGTTGAGCTTGAGCCTTCGATAATTCCACTACCCTATTTTGGGTAATGGTTCAGATACGACTGAGACCAGCTTGGCAACTACTTAGATGCTGCTCTGTCGATGCAGTGTTTCGTGCTCGAATTG
>CAXSEA010000242.1:0-5581 GCA_964235675.1 uncultured Armatimonadales bacterium
TCAATATTTTAGCCGCGTCATAGATGAGAATGCCCATTTAAAATCGGGGCTAACATTAGCCAGCTTATTATCCGAGGTAATCGCCCGCAGGCTTATGTTTATCCTCATCACCGTGGATGACGAAGTAAACGCGTATACAGTCTTCGAAACTCTGAATGCGCGCGGCTTAGAGCTTTCAACAACAGACCTGCTTAAGAATTATCTTTTCTCAAGGATGACTGCCCCAAACGATCTCGATGCACTGCAAAGACGTTGGCAGCAGTTGATTGCCACAGTACAACAAGAGCGATTTGGAGAATTCCTTCGGTACCACTATCTCACTGCGCATCGACAAATCCGTTCCGGCCGGCTGTTCAAGCTTATTCGTAACGAAATTAAGGATGCTTCGCAAGTTTTTTCTTTAGTAGATGTGTTGGAAGGACGCGCACCGCTCTTTATCGCTCTATCGGATCCCAACAATTTGTACTGGCTTGACGTACCGGCAGCTAAACCGTACATTGACGAATTAACCTTATTCCGAGTGCGACAAATGATCCCGCTTTTGTTTGCCGTACGCGAAAAGTTTAACGACATGGACTTTATACGCGTTCTAAAAATAGTAACCGCCGTCTCGTTTCGCTATACAGTCATTAGCGGGTTGAACCCAAGCGATCTTGAATCGGCGTATTCCGATGCGGCTCAAGCTGTTCTTAATGGAAGCGCGGCTACTCCAGCGCAAGTGTTTGAGAAATTAAGCTCCATTTATGTCAGCGATGCTCAGTTCAAGGCGACCTTTGCCACATTCTCGGTTGAGACACGCGGCCAACGAAAAAATGTCGCCAAATACATCCTTGCAAAATTGGAAAGCGATTTATCCCAACGAAGTGTCGATTTCAGGACTGATCCCGGTTCTATAGAACATATACTGCCGGAAAATCCTACCGAGGATTGGACCCAGTATATTCCAGCGCAGTATTGGGACGAAGCAATTTACCGCCTCGGGAATTTGACTCTGCTCGAGCTGCCGCTGAACCGCGAGGTGGGCAATGCCATATACGATGCAAAGAAAACAGTGTATGAGCGGTCCAACTACACAATCACAAAAACGATACCCGTATTTGCTCCTGCTGAGTGGTCAATAAACCATTTGCAGGAAAGGCAGGAGCGCATGGCGCTGAGAGCAATTCATATCTGGCGCTCAGATTTCGCAGTGTAGCCTAGCGCGAGCGGCGCAGATTCTCCAGCACAAAATATGGAGCCGCTCCCCCATGCGCCGCGATTCCCAGCGGCACATGAGGCTTGGGCGCTCCGTGGAAATCTGAGCCGCCTGTAGCGACTAAGCCTAACCGCTCGGCGATAGCAGCATAGGCTTCGATCTGCTCCGGCGTGTGCTGGGAGTAATAAACCTCCACCCCGTCTAGGCCTTCTGCCTTGAGCTCGGTTAAATACGCTTCCAGCTTGCTGGGCTCGGCCCATTTGCTCAGACCGGGATGAGCCATGACCGCGATGCCTCCGGCGCGGTGCAGGAGGGCGATGGCGTCGGCGGGGGTGAGGCCGCCTTTCGGGAAATAGAGCGGCGCGCCCTGCGCCAAATATTTGTCGAACGCTTCCTGGCGGGTGGCGACTACGCCGCGCTTGACCATCGCAGCGGCGATATGCGGGCGTCCGATTACCTCGCCGCCCTCGTGCACTTCACCGAGAACGTCGCTCCAGCTAACGTCCAGGCCAAGCTCCAACATTTTGCTCATGATCTGCTCGTTGCGCGCGGCGCGGCGGCGGCGCAGCTCGGAGAGCGTGTCGGCCAATTCCGAGTCGTCCTGGTCGAATAAATATCCCAGCAGGTGAAAACGCCCGTTGTCGTCCTCCACGGCCAACTCGACACCGGGGACGAACTCGATTCCGCCGTGAATTCCCGATGCTGCCTCCCGCGCTTCTTCCAGGCCGCCGATCGTGTCGTGGTCGGTGACCGCGATAGCCCGCAGCCCTAGCTTCGCGGCCTGAGCGACAAGCTCGGTGGGAGTGAGGGAGCCGTCGGACGCGGTCGTGTGGGCGTGCAGATCGACCCCTTCGCGGGCGGGAACGGCATCCTGGGCGGGGTTTGGTACTTCGATAATAGGCGTGCTCATGCTTGGTTTGTACCCAACGACGCGGATCGAGTTTGATCTGAAGCACCGAAAGGTATCATCGGGATAGAAATGTTGAGTAAGCTCAACTTCAATTACCCCATGCCAGAAACTCGCGTGTCCACCGAAGCGGTGGAAAATTATCTCAAAACGATCTACACGCTTTCCACCGAGAGCGAGGCGGAGCGCATCGAGGCCGGCGCAAGCCAGCAGCGCATTGCCGACGCGCTGGGAGTCAGCATCTCCGGCGTCAGCAAAATGCTGCGCTCGCTCGCGAAGTCGGAATTGATCGATTACTCGCCCTACCAGCCCGCGCGCCTGACGGAGCGGGGAGAAAAGATCGCGCTGGAGATTATTCGCCATCACCGGTTGATCGAGCTTTACCTGATGAAAACTCTCGGCTACGGCTGGGACCGAGTGCATCGCGAGGCCGACCGGCTGGAGCACTATATCAGCGAGGAGATGGAGGAGCGTATCGAAGCGGCGCTCGGCTTTCCTACCCTCGACCCCCACGGCGATCCAATTCCCACCCGCGACGGACGTATGCCGCCGACATCGCGCCTGACTCTCGATTTTCTCGGGCGGCCGGGAGTGCATCTGCGCGTGGAGCGCATCGCCGACGAGGACGAGCTTCTGCTGCGCTACGCCGAAGAGCGCGGTCTGGTACCAGGCGCGGAAATTATGGTCACTGAGCGCGAGCAATTCGGCGGATCGCTTATATTCGATTCGAGCGCGGGCGAATCGCACCGAATCAGTCCCGATGCCGCCAAACGGGTGTACGTCACTGCGCGCACCGAGTCAGACTGCGGCGAGCCGCTTCCGCCAAGCGTCGACAAAACCGGAAAGCGGGGCGCGGAATGAGCGCGGAGCCGGACAGCTATTCAGCGTCGGAGGCCGACATCGTCAAGGCCGGAACCGGGTGGCGCAGCCATTCGCCCGACGAGCGCGCCAGCCTTCCGGAAGTGTTCAGCACGATTGCTTTGCCTCGCCTTGGCGCGCCCTGGTGGCGGCGATTATTGGGGTTTGTCGGGCCAGGATATCTAGTCGCGGTCGGCTATATGGACCCTGGCAACTGGGCCACGGATATCGCGGGCGGCGCGGTTTTTAACTACGCGCTGCTGTCCGTGGTGCTGCTCTCGAACTTCGTCGCGATCTTTTTGCAGTCGCTTTCGGCCAAGCTGGGCATCGCCACCGGGCGCGATCTCGCGCAGGCGTGCCGCGACACTTATCCTAAACCGGTCGGTATTATCCTCTGGCTCTCGGCGGAAGTGGCGATTATCGCCTGCGACGTCGCCGAAGTGATCGGCGCGGCCATCGCGCTAAAGCTGCTGTTTCATATCCCGCTTGCGTGGGGAGTCGGGCTGACCGCGCTCGACGTGTTGATCGTGCTCGCGCTTCAAGGGCGGGGATTCCGCTGGCTGGAAGGGTTGGTCATCACGCTCATCGGCGCGATGATCGTAATTTTCGCCGTGGAACTGAGCTTCGCGCATCCCGACTGGCTGCAAGTGGCGCACGGCTTTGTCCCGCAGGCGCGAATCGTGAAAGACCCCGCGATGCTTTATATCGCGCTGGGCATACTCGGCGCGACCGTGATGCCGCACAACCTTTATTTGCACTCATCGGTCGTACAGACCCGGCAGTACGACCGGACGAGCAAGCGCGGCCTGAAAGAAGCCGTCGGCTTCTCCTACATCGATTCGATTATCGCGCTGACGTTCGCGCTGTTCGTCAACGCCGCCATTCTTATTCTCGCGGGCGCGGTGTTCTACCGGTCTCACAACTACCAGGTGGGCGATATCGAGACAGCGTTTCATGTCCTCTCGCCGTTGGTGGGAGTGGGAGTCGCCGCGCCTCTCTTCGCTATCGCTCTGCTCGCCTCGGGGCAGAATTCCACGCTCACCGGGACGCTCGCCGGACAGATCGTGCTGGAAGGCTTTACCAATTTCAGAATGGCCCCGTGGCTGCGACGCTTGACCTCGCGCCTGCTGGCAGTCGCGCCGGCTCTCGCGGCGGCTATCTACTACGGCGAGTCGGGCACCGGAAAGCTGCTGATTTTTAGCCAGGTCGTGCTGTCGATCCAGCTCTCGTTCGCGGTGATTCCCTTGGTGCAAATCACGTCCGACGCGAGAAAGATGGGCGGTTTCGTCAACGCTCCTTGGGTGAAAGCAATCGGCTGGGCAACCGCCGCGATAATCGCGGGACTGAACATCTACCTGGTTTGGAAGATGGTGTGAGACAATGACTCGGGTAAATCGCGGGTCAGACGATATTTGCCAGCTACGATATACCGATTCTGACAGGGTTGACCGCAGTAAATTAGAATAAAGCTCAAGGAAGAACTAATGATTTGTAACATCGCCCATTGCCCCCGCGTCGGCATAGCATTACTCGTCGCGCTTGGCTTCGCCGCTTTGGGCAGCGCGGCTGCCGACGCGACCACAAAAGGCTTGAACCAGATCGTCACCCCCGACGTGCAGCCGCTCGGACAGTTATCCCTGAGCTATCAGCAAGTCGATCCCAATATCTCCAACCCGGAGCAGGTACAGCTGGAGCTGGGAGTCGCCCGCGAGGTGGAGCTGGCGCTGTTTCAGGGATTTAACCCCGACGAGCAAATCGGCGGCGTGGAAATCGGCTTAATCGACAAGCGCCCTTATCTTCTCTCGACGGGTTTCATTAACTGGTCCACCAAAGGTGTCTCGCCGCAGCCGTTCCTGGAAGCCGGCTACTACAAAGGCAACACCCAACTCATCGCCGGCATCATCGACGGCACGACCAGCAACACGACAACCTCCGCCGGCGGCGGCGCTCTTAGTCCAGGTTTTCAGCCGTTCGCCCTCGGCAACGGCGGCGCGACCACGACATCCACCTCGCGCTCGCTGCAAACGATTCTTGGCTATGCGTACCGCGTCCATCCCCGCACTCTGCTGCAAGTAGACTATCAATCCGGCAGCAGCAACTTTGCCACAGCCGGCTTCACCTACAACATCACCCCGCAGCTTCAACTTAATCCGGCGATTTATCTGAGCAACAGCACTCCCTATAAAGGCTACGGCTACGCAGTCCTCACCTGGAACATCACCGCTTGGGGCGCAGGTGGAAGCAGTAGCGACGGCGGTAGCGGCTCATCCGGCGGGCAGACCGGCGGCGGAAGCGGTAGCACGTCGACCAAATCATCGAAGCGCTGAAGAACCCATCCGTCGCTTCGCGCCACCTTCCCGGTCGGGAAGGAAATGCTTACGGCGTTTTCCTTTTGAGCGGCTCCGCTGTTTGCAGGATTTGATCGAGCACTTGGGGAAGGTTTTGAAAAACTTGCTCGTTGCGAAAATGCAGTATCGTCATTCCCGCATCGGTCAAAACTGCGTCGCGTTCTAAATCACGATTCGCCATCTGTTCGTGAACGGCTCCATCTATGTCGATTACTAGACTCAAGCGATGACAGTAAAAGTCTACGATAAACCCGAAAATCGGTTGTTGCCGCC
>CAXSEA010000243.1:0-5576 GCA_964235675.1 uncultured Armatimonadales bacterium
AGTGGTCGGGATAGCCAACTTTCACCATCATGGCGTCGCACTTGGCGAGCGCCTGCGCGCGCGTGCTGGGGCCCATCCATGTCAGGTGCGTGATGTCGTCGCGGAGGGTGGCCTTTAGGTTCAGCACCATGGCCGTGGCGCGCTGCTTGGCTTCGGGACTAAAGGCTTTCGCGACCCAGAGCTTGCCGAGATCTTCGCCGAGCGCTTCGTCGGTGGCGCGCTGGACACGCTTCCAGCGTGGGCGCATCGCGGTGACGCCTTGCAGCACGCGCCCGTTAAAGTCGAAGTTTTCGTTGACGAACGGGTCGCTCAAGTAAGACGCCATCGAGCTAGCCAAGTGGTAGCGGAGATAGGTTCGCCAGGTCGCCAGCGGGACGCTGCGCGTGTATTCGGCGACGTTGCGGGCAAACACGGGCATGGCGACGTTGATCGCCTGCTGCTTCGGAGCGCTCACGCCGAGTTCGGTCAGATAGGCTTGCCAGTCGTAGCCGGGCGCGGTCGCCACAAGCTGGCGGACAGTCATCCGGTGGTAGACGTTGTTCGGGTCGCGCTCCGCTACGTTGCTCAGGGACACCTGCGCGAGCTTGGTCTCGAATGCCATGATCGCGGCGGCTTCGTTGGCTGCTTTTGGCGCGGAATCGCCGAGCAGCTGCATCATCTTCGCCACGTGCTGCTGGTACTGCGTCCGCAGCTTGATGCTCGCTGCGTCTTTGTTCAAGTAGTAGTCGCGGTTGGGAAGTCCAAGGCCGGATTGGTCAATTTCCGCAATCACCTGCGTGCTGTTTTTGGCGTCTTGAGAAGCGCCGAAGGCCAAAGGCGTATCGACCCCGAGCCGCTGCAGGCGCGCCATTTCCGCAATCAGGGCCGCTTGCGAGTTCACGGCGGCAATCCGGTTTAATTCTGGCATGAGAGGGCTAATTCCGGCGGCGTTGATGGCGGCGGTGTCCATGCCCGTCCGGTAAAACGCTCCGACTTTGCCGATCGCGCTGGATTCCGACGCCGACGTCTGGGCGGCAGCCGCTTCCAGGACTTGCTTGGAGATGGCATCATTGCGGTCGGCGACATCGGAGAAAAGGCCGATTGAGGCGCGGTCGGCGGGAATCGGATGCGTTTTCACCCAGTTGCCGTTGGCGAACTCGTAGAAATTGGTGCAGGGCATCGCCGACTTGTCCATACCGGCGATGTCGATTCCATGGCCCGGAACAGGCTGCGTGGCGACGTCGGCCTGGGCGTTCAGCGAAAGCGCTTGCGTGGAGGCGAGTAGAGCTGCGAGAGACAATGTGGCAGCGAGGAGCTTGCCGGGAGCGGGATTTCGTTTCAAAGAGAGCCTTTTCTATTTTGAATTCTGTTGGATGATGCGGGGGACAATGTAGATGATGAAGGATTGCCGCAAATACTCTCGAATTCGACGTTGAAACGAGAACCTCGCCATTGTACTTGCTCGGCGCAACTATCCGCGAGAATCAAAGCTCGGTGGGTAGGGAAAGCGGCGCTTGATTTAAGAGCGTGGAGGCGGCGTCTTGCTGCGCGTCCTTTTTTGACCGCCCCCGGCCCGTGGCGGTGGAACCGTCGTGCAGCCTGACCTCGGCGGTATAGACCCTGCTGTGCGGGTCGCCTTCCTCGGCGATAATCAAATACACCGGCGGCGCGACGCGCTGCTCCTGCGCCTGCTCTTGGAGGATGGTCTTGGGATCCCGCAGGTCTTTGCGGACTTCCAGGCCGGACATCTCCGGCGCTAAGCTGCTTAAGACAAACTCGCGCGCGGCCAGCCAGCCGAACTGCAGGTAGATCGCCGCGTACAACGCCTCCAGGCAATCCGCCGCCAGCGACCGGCGGCTCCGCGCCAATGTGCCCTGCGTGTTCGCGCCGACGACGACCAGCTCGGGAAGGCCCAGCCGTATGCTGGCGCCGTAAAGCGACACTTTCGAGACGACCAGAGAGCGTCCTTTGGCGAGATCGCCCTCGTTCCAGTCCGGATATTGCAGATACAAAGCCTCGGCGACGGAGGCGTTCAGGATGGAGTCGCCCAGAAATTCCAAGCGCTCGTTGCTGGTGGGAGAACGTGCGGGAGCGGCGGAGGAATGCAGCAGCGCCTGGCGCAGCAGGCGTAAATCCAGGTCCGGCACTTTCCAGCGCGATGCCGCGGCGCGAAGATCGGCATCCGGGACTTGCAGCGGCTTACCGTCCACGCGCTTGCGCTGCCGTGACGCGCTGACGTGGTCTATCGCGGCATGGGACGCGCTTTGCTCGGCCAACTCGTCATCACCCAAGCTTGCGAACCGCCGCGTCGATCCGGGCCAAGCCGTCGCTAATGGCGGCTTCGGAGGTCGCGTAGGAGAGGCGCACGTTCTTGTCCGCGCCGAACCCCGACCCCGGTACCAGCGCCACCAAGGACTCACTCAGAAGATATTCCGCGAAATCGTCGCTGGTGAGAATGGTTTTCGCTTCGCCGCCTTCTCCGCCGCTCCACGATTTCCCATGCAGCGCGCTGACGTCAGGAAAGACGTAAAAAGCGCCGTCGGGCATGTTGCAGCGGATTCCGGGGATGGCGTTCAGGCCGTCCACGATAATGCCGCGCCTGCGCTCGAACTCCAGACGCATCGTCTCGACCGAATCTTGCGGGCCGTTCAGCGCTTCCACGGACGCGGCTTGCGTGATGCTGCTCGTGTTCGACGTACTCTGGTCCTGAATGCGTCCCATCGCCGCGATAATCTCGGGGTCGCCCGCCGCCCATCCGACGCGCCAGCCAGTCATCGAGTGGCTTTTGGACAGGCCGTTGATCGTAATCGTGAGGCGATAGATGTCGTCGTTGAACGAGGCGATGGAGACGAACTCGCGGTCGAAAATGACTTTCTCGTAGATCTCGTCGCTGAGAACATAGATGTTGTGCTTTACCGCGAGATCGGCGATGGCGCTCAACTCCTCGCGGCTGTACACCGCGCCGGTCGGGTTCGACGGCGAGTTCAGCACGAGCATCTTGGTGCGGGGCGTGATATACCGCTCCATCTGCTCCGCCGTGGCGATAAAGCGCTCGTCGGTGGGAACGATCACGGGGGTGGCGTCGGCAAGCTTGACCTGCTCCGGATACGACACCCAGTAAGGCGCGGGTATCAGCACCTCGTCACCGTCGTCGAGGATGGCCTGCATCAGGTTGTAGATGCTGTGCTTTGCGCCCGCCGAAACGATAATCTGGTTGGCGGCGTAGGTGAGGCCGTTATCGCGCTGATGCTTGGCGATGATGGCGGTTTTTAAGGCGGGCGTTCCACTGGAGGCCGTGTACTTGGTCTGTCCAGCGGTAATCGCGGCAATGGCGGCGTCTTTGACGTTTTGCGGCGTATCGAAGTCGGGCTCGCCGGCGGAAAAGCTGACGACGTTTTTTCCCTCGGCCTTTAGAGCGCCGGCTTTGGCGGCGATGGCGAGAGTCGGCGACAGGAGCGCGTTCACGGCCCGGCGTGAGAGTTTGCTATGAGTTTTAATGGGCAGCGACGCTTCTGCAATAGCCACGGTCATTGCGAATCCTACCTATCGTAAAGGCTGACGCCGCGCGCGCTATTGCGCTCGGCGGAATGGTACGCAAGTGTAGCGTCAGAGCGAAGCGGTTGTCAATCACGCAATGACAACATCAGGCATGCGGGGAGGCAGATCGCCGGGGCTGCGAAGCGCTTCGACGATGACGTAATCGGTCGCGTTCGCTTGCGGTACGGCTGAGGGAGCAGCGGTTGGCGGCTGGTTCGCGCCGGCTCCATAAGCGGCGATGTAAGTGTCCCAGCCACCAGGAAGTACGGGAAACGCTTCCCAGCGCAGGTCGAACTCCAGCACGCCGCGCTGGCTTGCGTCCGAGTTTTCGGTTGGCGTGAATTGCGGTGTCGTAATTTGCACGGCTTGTTCAGAGCCGGAGAGCAGGTGCCGTAATTCAATCGGCGGCAGCGGCTTACCGCTGCGCCACGGCATGGAAACGGGGAACGTTACCCATCCCGACACCGGCTCGGCATCGTGAGGCCCGATGTGGAATACCGTGAGGGCGCGGTCGGTGCGGTCGTCGCCTAAGCCGGTGTCGATGCGGCGGGCGATTTCACGGTAGCGGTCAAGCTCTTGCTCTGAGAGCAAAATCAGGCGGCCTGCTGCTCGGCAAGACGGTCGTCGTCCTCATCGTAGATTCGGTTGGCGATATAGGCCAGGTACGGCATCTCGTTGGGATAAAGCTGCTCGGCCTGGGCGCGGACATCTTCGTAGGTATCGCCGACGGCGACTACTTTCTTGTAGACGATGGCAATATGCTTGCCCGTGTACTGCCCAATGATTTCCGGAGCGAGAACATCGCGCCATTCTCCGGGGCGCTGCTTGTGGCGGGGGTGAATCGGCATAACGATTCTATTATCACTTATCCGCGCGATAAAATCACACTCGCATTATGACCGCCGAATCCAAACGAATTGGACATGGCGGTTTTGATCTCCACCTTGCGCGAGTGGTTCGGCACAAAGTCGAGATCGCAGTCGTCGTCGGGGTCGCTCAGATTGATGGTCGGGGGCACTTCGCCGGTTTGCAGCGCGAGAGCGGCGGCGATAATCTCGATGGCCCCTGCCCCGCCGAGCAAATGGCCAGTCATGGATTTGGTAGCCGAAATCGGCATCTCGTAGGCATGCTCGCCAAACACGGCTTTGATGGCTCGCGCCTCCATCACGTCGCCCGCCGGGGTGCTGGTGGCGTGGGGATTGATATGGTCGATCTGCTCCGGGGTGAGCTTCGCGTCTTTGAGCGCGGCCTGCATCGCCGCCTGCGCGCCGACGCCGTTCGGGGCGACCATATCGTAGGCGTCGTTGCTCATCCCGTAGCCGATTACTTCCGCGTAGATTGTCGCGCCGCGAGCGAGCGCCATATCCCGCTCTTCCAAAATGACGACGCCCGCGCCTTCACCGAGAACGAAGCCGTCGCGGCCTTTGTCAAACGGGCGGGATGCCGCGCCTGGGTCGTCGTTGCGCCGGGAAAGCGCTTTCATGTTGGAGAAGCCGGCCATGCCGAGGGGAGTCACCGCCGCTTCGGAGCCGCCGGCGATCATAACGTCGGCGTCGCCGCGCAGGATGATCTTATAGGCGTCGCCGATAGCGTTGGTGGAAGTCGCGCAGGCCGTCACCACGCACTCCGACGGACCCTTGGCGTTAAAGATGCGCGCGGCGGTGCCGGTGCCCATGTTGGCGATCATCATCGGGACGAAAAAGGGGCTGATGCGACCCATGCCTTTTTCAAAAAGCGTATTGGCTTCCTGCTCCAGCGTGGAAATGCCGCCGATGCCGGAGCCGATGATGGAGCCGGTGCGGGTGGAAAGCTCGTCGGTGATAGTCAGCTGCGCGTCTTCCAGGGCCAGCTTAGTCGCGGCGACGGAGAACTGCGTGAAGCGATCCATGCGCCGGGACTCTTTTCGGTCCATGTAATCGACCGGATCGAAGCCTTTTACTTCGGCCGCGATATGCGTGGCAATTTCCGAGCAGTCGAATTTCTCTACTACGGCAACTCCGCTCACACCTTGCAGCAGAGCGGACCAATAAGCGTCTTTGCCGATGCCGATAGGGGTAATG
>CAXSEA010000244.1:0-5551 GCA_964235675.1 uncultured Armatimonadales bacterium
TGAAGTTAACTCTATTAACGACAATTAGAAATGCCGAAGGTTTCACGCTTGTACTTTCTTAGTCGAAGAATCAAGACCGGAAACTTGCATTGTTGCGCTGGGCCGAAGCTGAATATTCGGTTGCCCAAACGCGAAAAAGCCCGGCAAAGCGTCTGATACGAGCGCTTTGCCGGGCTTGAAAAGTTTTTGGGGAGAGCTACGGCATTGGATTGGCGTCCGACGTCGTTAGGGTACGGACGTGCGGAGGGGAGACCTGGATGCCTTGCATCATCAGGTCGGCGACGGCGCGCTGGATTTCGTCGTAGTCGCCCGAGAGCGCGATCTGCACCCAGCCGGCGGATTCGGAAAGCTGCGCGCGCTTAAGCGTGCAGACCAGCTCAAACCTCCTGCCGAGGTTAAAAAGAATCGGGCGATCCGACATCTCTTTGGAGAAAGTCAAGTTATACGTTTCGACGGCCATGATTATCCTTATTGGCTGCCGCGGCTTACTGACAATACCACGGCATGCGCTTCCCTGCTTGATTCAAAACGAGCGGACTAGCGAGAGTTTTCTTAGCCGCCAGCGATGGCGGGGACGATGGAGACGCTGTCGCCGTCCTTGAGCGGAGTCTCCTTACCCTGCATGAACCGGATGTCCTCGTCGTTGACGTAGATATTGACGAAGCGGCGCAGCTCGCCGCTGTCGTCGCGCAGACGGCCCGACATGCCGGGAAACTGGGTTTCGAGGCCCTGCATCATCTGGTCGATATTGCCGGCGCCCTCGACATGAACCGTATCCTGCTCATTGGTGAGCTTGCGAAGCGGTGTCGGGATAAGTACGCTAACTGCCATAAGCTGTGAATCTCCTAAGAATATTTCGCTTGCCTATCGCGCTCATCTTTGAAGCGGCTCAGGCAGCGTATTTTGTAGTTCGTGATAACAACACTGAAAAGTGCCCGGTAGTTGCGCGGTTGGCACCGAGTAAATGCCTTATTTCGGCTCCACGGCGCAGATATGCGCCAGCATTGTCCGAAGATCCTGCTGCAAGCATGTCAGAGTGGGCGTATCGCGCGCCGTGTAGCTGCTGGCGTCGGTTTCGCGGAGCTGCTTGACGAGATCGAGAAAATCCTGCGGGTAGTCCGATTCAAAGGCGACGATGAACTCTTGGTCGTCGAGGCCGAACGAGTAAACCGTATTGAGCTTCACCGACGGGTAGAGATGGCCGACCCGGATGTGCTCGCGCATGGCGTCCATCCGCTGCTCGGGCGAGAGCAAGTACCAGGGGCGGGTTTTCACGAACGGATAGACGAAGACGTATTTGCCGCCGCCGATCTGGATCAGGTTGCGGTTGGAATCGGCGTGGGCGGGGTCGCTCCGCTCATCGACATAGATGCTGGAGCCGGTCATGCCGAAGAACGAGTACGGGGTGGTCAGATACTTGCCGAGCCGGGTGCGGAGCATGGCGGCGGAAAGCTCCTCGAAATCTTCCAAGCGGTAGCTGATGCGCCAGAGCATGAAATCGGCTTCGGGGCGAATACCGAGCGTGGAGTACGGATAGACCAAAAACTTGTGGCGGGCGTTCTCGACCACCTGCGCGAACTCCTCGGTGGCGTCGGCGCGCTCGCTGTCGCTGAGCTCGCGGCGGAAGAGCGGGTCGAGCTTGTAGAACGCGAAGTTGACGAACTGGCGCGGCTTTTCGGCATCGGCGACGCGGCGGTCGTCGAAGAGCTTGCGCTCGTCGTCGGAGATATCCTTCTTGTAGGTCTGCATCTGGGTCATGGTCGTGCTTTCAGGTACGGCTGATAGGTTACCCCATTCGGAGGGCAGGCGGCAATAACGCTTAGAATCTAACGCAACGGAGCGGAGCGGAGCGAAGCTTGAGGGCGTTCACTCATGCGGAGAATAATTGCTGTACTCTCCGCAATTAGTGCGGAGATTACTTGGCTGTTGTGCAATATTGATTATATTAATGAGAATGCCAATCGTGTATATTCATCAGCTTGAAAAATGGCCTCGCTTTGATTGGGATGGCGAAGAGGTGGGAGAGTTCCTTGGAGCGGTCCGGCATAGCCAAGGGCGGTTGCGCGGACATATGGAAATGCTGGGCTTGCTTGATCAACAGGCAACCGTGCTCGAAGTTCTGACACAGGATGTTTTGAAGACTAGCGAAATTGAAGGGGAAAGACTCAGCTGGGAGCAAGTCCGCTCTTCGCTGGCCGGGCGACTTGGCATTAACATAGGCGCGTTGCCGCAATCAGACCGTCTGGTGGAGGGCGTTGTGGAGATGGTACTTGATGCAACCCAACATTATGATCGCCCGCTCACCAGCGAACGCTTGCTAGGATGGCACTCTGGTTTGTTTCCAACAGGCTTGACCGGCTTTCGACGTATCCGCGTCGGTGAATGGAGAGATGATGCCAGCGGACCTATGCAAGTCGTCTCCGGTACGCCAGGGCGTGAGACAATCTATTTTGAAGCACCCCCGGCAAAGCTTTTGGAAAAAGAAATGGGACGATTTCTTGATTGGTTCAACGGGAGCAGCAAACTCGATCCTGTTTTGAAGGCTGCAGTCGCGCACCTTTGGTTTGTTACGATTCACCCTTTTGACGACGGCAACGGTCGGATCGCTCGGGCAATCGCTGATATGGCTCTGACACGCTCGGAAGCGAGCTCGCAACGATTTTACAGCATGTCCGCTGAGATTCAGAGGCAACGAAAGACTTACTATAGTATTTTAGAGCAGACACAGAAGGGCGACGGCAACATTACGGCTTGGATGCAGTGGTTTCTTGAATGCTTAGACAAAGCTATCAGCGGAGCGGAATCGACACTTACATTGGTGCTCCGGAAAGCCAGCTACTGGAAAGAGCATGATCAAAGCGCCCTCAACATACGTCAAAGCAAGATGCTGAATCGATTGCTGGATGGTTATGAGGGCAAGCTGACGACATCGCGTTGGGCAAGCATGACTCATTGTTCCCAAGACACCGCCGGACGCGATATCAACGACTTGATACAGCGTGGGCTACTTGCGCAAGAGGGAAAAGGTGGAAGAAGCACGAGTTACTCACTCGCGAAAATGCCGGAATGATCGCGACTCCACTCAAGGTAAGCGCCTTCTCGCTTAGACGATACGAGAAGGCGCTTGAAACTACAGCCCCGCCGGGGCGGCTGTCTGCTTGTCCAGATTCCCTAATGCTTGCTCCAGCGAAGCCAGACTGGGGCTGATGGGGATGGTTTCGCCGACTTTTCCGAGGATGGCTTCCTGGGTTTTGAGGCCGTTGCCGGTGATGCAGACAACGATGGACTCGTCGCGGGGGATCACGCCCTGCTCGATCAGCTTGCGGGTGACGCTGACGGTGACGCCGCCGGCTGTTTCGGTCCAGATGCCTTCGGTGCGGGCGAGCAGGCTAATGCCTTCGACCACTTCCTCGTCGGTGGCGGTTTCGGCCCAGCCGCCGGATTTGCGGCAGACCTCGGCGGCGTAGTAGCCGTCGGCAGGGTTGCCGATCGCGATGGATTTGGCGATGGTGTTCGGGCGGACAGGGCGCATGATCTCGGCCTTTTCCTTGACCATGGTGGCGATGGGGGCGCAGCCGGCGGCCTGGGCGCAGTACATTTTGGTGGGCACGCCGTCAATGATGCCCAGTTTGGCGAATTCGCCCAGGGCTTTGTAAATTTTGGTGATGAGCGAGCCGCCAGCCGACGGGCAGACGATGTGCTGCGGCGCTTTCCAACCCAGCTGCTCGGCGATCTCGTAGCCGAAGGTTTTGGAGCCGTCGCCATAGAACGGGCGCAGGTTGACATTGGCGAGGCCCCAGCCGTATTTTCCGGCCACTTCCGAGCAAAGGCGATTGACTTCGTCGTAGGTGCCGTTCACGGAGAGCACCGTGGAGCCATAGACGAGGGTGCCGATCACTTTGCCCTGCTCCAGATCGTGCGGGATGAAGATGTAGGACTTGAACTTGCCTTCGGCGGCGTGGGCGGCGACGGAGTTCGCCAGATTGCCGGTGGAGGCGCAGCCGACGATGTCAAAGCCGAACTCGCGGGCTTTGGAGAGAGCGACGGCGACCACGCGGTCTTTGAACGAGAGCGTGGGGTGGTTGACGGCGTCGTTTTTGATATAGACTTCACGCACGCCGAGCGCCTTCGCCAAATTCTCCGCGCGGACTAAGGGTGTAAAGCCGACCTGGCGGCCGACGGTGGGCGGGCCATCGAGCGGGAGCAGGCCCTCGTAGCGCCACATGGTGAGGGGGCCATCCTGGATCGAGGCGCGGCTGACGCGCTTGCCGATCTCGTCGTAGTCGTAGATCACTTCGAGCGGGCCGAAGCAGAGCTCGCAGATGTGGACGGGTGCGATGTCGTACTGCTGCCCGCATTCGCGGCAGCGCAGGCCCAGAACCGTTTTCGGTTTGGACGAGGGTGTTGTGTTTTCTAGGGTTGCGGTCGCCATTGTGATTGCCTTTGCTTATGTTTTAAAGCTATTTGAGCGAAGCGACGGAGAGTTTTCGGCTTCGGCGCATGTGCCTGAAGCAACAAAAAAGCCCCCGTCCTACAGATACGCGCGGCTGCGTTGCATACGCCTGAGTTGTGCAGGCGGCCAGCAAACAAACAACCGGCGCAAGGACGAGAAGCGGGATCGGCGCGGACGCGCCCTAAGCTTCACGTGGTTCCACCTTGCTTCGCGACGGCCTCACGGCGTGACCTTCTGACGTCGCCTTGGCGGGTGCGAGCGCTCCTCAAATGCCGCGCTTGGCGGCTGGCCCGGCGTATGAGCCGGCGTGGAAACTCTCAGACCCTGGCCCTATCACGGGAGCCCCCCGTGACCGGCTACTGAAGCGCGCTTGCAGAGCAGCGCCGTTCGCCAGTCCAGCTCGGAAGCCATTTTCCCCACACCGTTCTTGCGCCGCCTTTCAGCCAAGGGCGGCTCTCTGTCGCAAGCGCAAATGCGCGGGTACTCGTCTTCGTCACAGCTTTTGGAATCGTGGAGAAGTATACATTCTCGCGCGGGGCAATGTCAATCAATCGATGTCAGTGAAAGAACAAGCCCGACGCCTATCGGCATCGGGCTTGTTACGGAGCTACATGCAGCGCCGGTGTTCCACTAAGGGGAGACGCCAACTCCTGAAGTGGAGTCGCCGCTCGAGGGAGCGTTGCCGCCTTCGGTCGGAGTCTGCGCGAGGCCGGAACCGATGGGTGGCAGGACAGTGGGCGTGACGAAGATGAGAAGCTCGGAATCGTTCTCGTTCGTATTGCGTGTCCGGAAGATGCTGCCGATAATCGGGAGCTGCGATAGGAACGGGATTCTTGTCTGCTGGTTGGAGATTGACTTAGTGACTAGGCCGCCGACGACCATCGTCTCGCCGTTCGCGACGGTGCGGTATGTGGAGACCGTTTGCGTCGCAGTGGTCGGCGGCCGAGTAGCGGAGCCAGCGGCAGTGATGGAGGTCAGCTGAGGCTGCAACAGCAGCGAAACGGAATCATCACCGTTGATGCGCGGTGTAATGGTTAGCGAGTTCGGAATCGTCAAAATCGTGACCGAGGTGCTCTGGATAGCGTTGCCACTTCCCTG
>CAXSEA010000245.1:0-5447 GCA_964235675.1 uncultured Armatimonadales bacterium
CGATGCGGAGAGCAGCGATCCGCGTGTGCATGGAGTACGTACTTTTTTGGAGATGATTGCTCAGGAGCCGCGTCTCAGCGCTACGGCCTTGCAGACAGTCGGCAGCAAAGGCTGGGATGGTTTCGTTTTGGCGCTAGTCGTTTCCGAGTAGTGGCTAATGAATCGCGCGCGCGTTTTTAGGGCGCAGTAGATAGTATTCGCGGCGGCGAATAGTTTTGCGTTCGTGCATCTAGGATAACAACTCCACGCAAGAAGCGACGCTGGGCCGCACCATTCGAAATGGATATAAGCCGGCGCGAAAATCTTCCCAGGAGTTGTTACCTTTATGAAAGCTGTTGTCTGGCACGGTATCGGCGATATCCGGCTTGATGATGTTCCCGAGCCACAGATTCAAGAGCCGACGGACGCCATTATTCGCCTCACCGCGAGCGCGATCTGCGGCACTGACCTGCATATGATTCGTGGCACTCTCACCGGTATGGTCGAGGGCACCATTTTAGGCCACGAAGGCGTCGGCGTGGTGGAGAAGCTTGGCTCGGACGTCCGCAATCTGAGCGTCGGCGACCGCGTTGTGCTGCCTTCGACGCTCGGCTGCGGCATCTGCTCCTATTGCCGCGCGGGATATTACGCGCAGTGCGACAAAGTGAATCCGAACGGTCCATCGGCGGGCACGGCGTTCTACGGCGGCCCGAAAGAGACCGGCCCGTTCGACGGCTTGCAGGCGGAATTCGCGCGGGTGCCCTACGCCAGCGTGAACTGTATCAAGCTGCCGGACAGCGTCAGCGACGACCAAGCCATTTTGCTTTCCGATATCTTTCCGACGGCTTACTTCGGCGCGGATTTGGCGGGAATCAAGCCAGGGCATACAGTGGCGATCTTCGGCTGCGGTCCGGTGGGGCAGTTCGCCATCGCGAGCGCCAAGCTGATGCAGGCCGGACGCATCTTCGCCATCGACCAAAATCAGTCCCGTCTGGACATGGCGCGGAAGCAGGGCGCGGAAACGATCAACTTCGACCAAGAGGACGCTGTGGAGACGATCAAGCGCTTGACCGGCGGAGTGGGCGTGGACTGCGTAATCGATGCGGTCGGCGTGGACGCCAACCATCCCCACGCTGGGCCGGGCTTGCAAAAGGAGCAGGAATCGGGCGAGATTCAGAAGGCGGAGCAGGTGCGCCAGGAAATCGCCCCGGAGCAGCATCCCACGCCGGAAGGCAACTGGCGTCCGGGCGATGCGCCAGCCCAAGTTGCTGAGTGGGCGGTGGATGCGGTCGCGAAGGCGGGCACGATTTCGATCATCGGCGTTTATCCCGAAACGGCAAACTATTATCCCATTGGCAAGGCGATGAACAAGAACCTAACGATCAAGATGGGCAACTGCAACCACCGCAAGTATATCCCAATGCTGCTGGAGTACGTGGCGGCGGGAGTAGTCGAGCCGACCAGATTAATTACTCAGGTCGAAGCCATGCCGACAGCGATTGACGCTTACAAGGCGTTCGATTTGCGTCAGCCGGGATGGATCAAGGTGGAGCTTGTGCCGACGGGGTAAGCGCTTACTGGCGGCACGATTCACAGTCGGCTTCGATGTCAGTTCACCACTGATTTCGGAGCCAATTTTTGTTGCTGATCTATTAACAACTCGTATTATAACTGTTATAATGGCTTCGATCACAACTGTTTCCAGCCGTGTTTCTCAGCCATCAGCATCATGTTTGAATTCATTTTTGTGCTAGTTGTCGTAGGGTTTATCGTTCGCAGTAAACTGAATGTCGCGAAAGCTGGGGACGGGAGGCGGTACTTCAATTCTCTTTTAGGCCCGCCTCCCGCTTTGCTATCAAACGCTGTCGATCTAGACGAGATTCGTCGATTAAACTGGCGGCAGTTTGAACTCCTGATCGTGCAAGCCTATCAGCGGCAGGGTTACACCACGGAGTGGCGCGGCGGCTGGCGGCGTCCTGACGGGGGCGTGGATATTCTGGCGCGCGGACATGGCGAAACAGCGGTCGTGCAATGCAAGCATTGGCATGCCACTAGCAAAGTCAGTGTGAAAGCCGTGCGGGAGCTGGGCGGCGTGCTGAAAGAGAACAAGGCCGATCGCGGCATCTTTATCACCACGGCCGGCTACACCGACGACGCTTGGCGCTACGCCAAAAACAACCCCGAGATCGTGCTGATCGATGGTCCTGCTCTGATCCAGCTTCTCGCCGGAGTGCGCAACGAGCCGCCCATCGGAGATGCCCAGCCGGCAGCAGCTCAGCCGTCTCAGAGCGCTACGACCGCCCAGGCTGCTCCGCCGTCTTTCCGCTACGCGACAACTCCCGCGCCATCAGATGTAATGCGCAAGCCGGACGACGAGTGGGATCCTGATTCGCCGCACTGCCCTTATTGCAACGATAAAATGGTGCTCAGGACAGCGAAGCGCGGCGGCGATATCGGACAGCAGTTTTGGGGATGCGCACGCTATCCGCGCTGCGCGGGGACACGCAAAGTTTACGCGTCGTCCTGGGCTGCGGAGCGTCGACAATCCGTTCAAAACTCCCAATTCCAACGCAGAAGGCGGCGCTGACTGCAATGGCGAGGCGAAAAAGCGCGGAAGACGCAGCGGTAAACGCCATGATGACGATGTTGCTCGCGACGCCTTGGCAGGTTTCGGCGACGTTGCTGGCGGCAGGCTTAATCAGCGAGATTGTCTGGCGCAACAACTCTATTGACGGCATCTTTGGCTTGATACCGATCGCCGCCGGTATTGTTGCCTTGCTCAAGCATGCCGAACGCGCCTTGCTCCTGCGGCAAACGGCCGGGATCGACGATATTCGCGCTCTGAGCTGGCGCGATTTCGAGGAACTGATTACGCAAGCGTACCACAAGCAGGGCTACTCCGCCGAGCGTCGCGGAGGAAGCGGCCCGGATGGCGGAGTGGACGTTATCTTGCGCGGTCGCGGCGAAAAGGTGATCGTTCAGTGCAAGTGCTGGAATTCCACACGGGCAGTGAGTGTCACCAAAGTGCGTGAACTCGGCGGAGTGATTGCCGAAAACAGTGCCGACCGCGCAATCTTCGTGACTTCGTCCACGTACAGCCGGGACGCTCTCAGCTATGGCGCGAATGCGGCGAACAAGATGACGCTGATTGATGGCCCCGCATTAGTGAAGCTGTTGGCGGAGGCGCGCGGCAGCAAGTTGCAGGCAGCAGCCTCGCCTCAAGAGATGCCCCCATCGCATTTGAGCCAGTTGCAGGATGTGCCGGCTCAAAATTCTATATCACCAAAGTGTCCGACTTGCGGCACACCTATGGTTGCGCGGACGGCGCGCAAAGGGGAGCATGCGGGAAAGCAGTTTTGGGGATGCCCGCAGTATCCTCGATGCCGGGGGACGCGAGAATTAAATTTCGAGGCTCAATCGTCGGAGCAGTCCATCTCCGTTTCTTAGCATAAGGTATTATTGTGCATGGCTGTGAGCGCGACAAGCGCGTTTGTGGCACCATTTCCCATCTGGTTTAGCCTCTGTCACCTTCCACGATGAGCGTCTTTTCACCTACGGACACTGAGCAGGAACTCTTGGCGTCCACTCCCGCCTTTGCCGATTTCGATCTCGCCACTTATACCGCCGAGCGGCGGGTGTGGGTCAACGAGGCTTTAGAGCGCTGCTTGCCGCCGGAGAATCAGTCTCCACCGGTTTTACACCGGGCGATGCGGTATTCCACATTGTGCGGCGGCAAGCGGCTGCGTCCGCTTCTGGTGCTTGCCGGGGCCGAGGTGGTGGGCGGCGACGCCCGCGCCGCGATGCCGCTTGCCTGCGCGGTAGAGTGCATCCACACGTTTTCGCTGATCCACGACGATCTCCCGGCGCTCGACAACGACGATCTCCGGCGCGGCATGCCGACCAGCCACAAGGTATTCGGAGAGCCGGTCGCTATTCTCGCGGGCGACGCTCTGCTGGCCTATGCTTTCGAGCTGATCGCTCTTTGCGCCAGCGAGAACGGCCTGGCTCCCCTGCCCGTCTTAAACGCCATGACTCGGATCGCGCGGGCATCGGGTACGGAAGGGATGGTCGGCGGGCAGGTAGACGATCTCGAATCGGAAGGGCGCGCCGATGTCAGCTTGGCGCAGATCGAGTCGATCCATATCCGCAAGACGGGCGCGCTTCTGAGCGCGTCGCTACTGGCCGGAGCCGGGCTTTTCAGTCCACCGGACTCGATTATGCGCAGCCTGGAAGCCTACGGGCACAATCTTGGGCTTGCTTTTCAAATTACCGACGACCTTCTAGATATCCAGGGCGACGAAGCCGCGCTCGGCAAGCCGGTCGGGTCGGATCAGCGCAACGACAAGGCCACCTACCCCAAGCTGCTGGGAATGGAGCAATCGGAGCGTCTGGCGCAGCAGGCGACTCAGGCGGCAGTGGATGCGCTTAAAGATTTTGGGATTGAGGCCGATCCTCTGCGGGCTTTGGCCGGGTATATGGTGGCGCGGCAGTCTTAAGAACCCATCCGGCCTTTCAGGCCACCTTCCCTGTAGGGAAGGAAATATAAGATAGCGCTGTATTTTAAGACGGCTTAGAACATGGCCGTAGACTTTTCCTTCCCTACAGGGAAGGTGACCTGAAAGGCCGGATGGGTTCACCGACAAGCCGCGCCGCTCGACCAGACATGGGGTGTTATGCTCTCGGGCAGGAGCTTGGCGATGTCGGCGGGCTGGGTGTCGTCGGGGTCGCGTTGGGGCAGTAGAGGGTTGCCGGCTTCGACCCACGCGCGGGCGACAAATTCGCCGCAGGAATATTTGTTTTTGGTGGTGTAGTTAATCTGCCATTTGCGGAAGACGCGCTCCAGGAATATAACCAGCAGGTCGATCGGGTCGTAGGGAGCGCCGATTTGGGTTTGCGCCCAGGCGAGCGCCTTGCGCCCGCAGTCACGTCCGCCGGGCGCGGGCAGGACGGCGATGCAGTGGCTGCCGTACTTCGTGGTGAGATTGCGCCGAGCCACCCCGGAGGGACGCGCTTCGACGATCTCGTCGCCGCCTGCGTAGATCGCGGCATGGAAGTAGGGCGTTCCGCCGAACCACGCAATGAGTAGGTTAATGCCCTTGGCACCGGCGAACAGCAGGATATCTCCCGGCTCGGCGGTCTCGCGCGGCGGACGGATGGGCGGCGCTTGATTGGACTTGATCCATTCTTTCATGTCGCCCGAATTATAGCCGCTCCAGTCCTGCCGCTAACAACTCCATCAGCCGGTCGATGTCGTTTTCGGTGACGCTTAAGTTGGGGCGAAGCCGGATGCTTTCGGGGCCAGCGCCGAGCAGCAGGAGATCCTGGGATTGCAGCGCGTGGTCCATCAGCTTGGCCTTGTCGGACGGCTCGCAGAGGGTGAAGCCTTGGTAGAGGCCCATGCCGCGGACGTTGCGGATTTTACCGGGGAAGCGGGATTGCAGGGCGCGGAGCTGCTGGGCGATCAATGC
>CAXSEA010000246.1:0-5442 GCA_964235675.1 uncultured Armatimonadales bacterium
CGTAGACTTTTCCTTCCCGACCGGGAAGGTGGCCTGAAAGGCCGGATGGGTTCCGCCCATCACTTATAAATAAAGCTTTGCTCACGGTCGGCGCTTTTTTGCATCTCCACAAAAGCGAGGCCCAAATTGGCTTGCGTCCAGAGCAGCGGGGTGACGTCGTTGGGCACGTATGCGCCTCGCTCCAGATAATACAGCTCCGGGCATCGGTACGCCGGGAACGCGCCGCCGGCCTTGGTGAGCTGATTTAACGAGCGGTTAAAGTAGTAAATCTGCTTGTCAAGCGCGCTTCTATCGCCTGTTTCCACGTAGGAACGCCCGTAGTAAGCCGATAGAAGCGGATCGAAGATACACCACTGCGCCTCTTGCCCTGGCTGAAGCAGCGCGTCGCGGCCAGACACGTCGGAGCTGAAATCCCCCGTCCGCATCGACTCGTCCTGCAGCTCCTTGTAGTTGGCGCACCAGAAGGAATCGCCCAGATACCGCCGCACGCCATAGTCTCCGCGCAGATGCCCTTCGATATTACCGACGATCCGCTCCGCCATGCCGCCGGTGACAATCCCTAGCGGGTAGATCAAAAATAGAAGCGCCGAATCGTACAATCGCCGCTTCGCCGGGTCGGGCTGAACGCACTCGTGCGGCAGGATGGCAAATAAAGCGGCTCTGCCCTTCTCCAGCAAGCTTTCCAAAAGCTCGAAAGTGACGCTGCCCCGCGGCGTTTCAATCTCCGCGACGGGTTGCGTCGCCATTAAGCTCAGTAACTCTTCGAGGCCCGCGACCACCACTCCGATGCTCGAAGCCGAAATCTTACGCGCTTCTTCCCAGTGCCCGCTGTCCTCGTCCTGCCAATAGCCCACCGCATTGAAGTAAAGCGGAAAAAGCGCCAGCATCTCTAAATCGCTCGTTGAGACAGTAATATGCCCCGCGAGCGCGAGCTTGCAGTAGAACCAGACATAATAGCCCAGCGCGTCGTTTTGCGCGTGGGACCATTTCTCGGCATTCTCTTCCAGGCTCTCGCCGTTAAAGCGGATATGAGGCCGGTTCATCGGATCGCCGGCCAAGCCCGGATCGTCGATAATCGCTTCAAAACGCCGGCGATGTTTCCGGAAATAGCCCATGAGCGCGGTCATGCTCGCTGTCGCGGCCCCGATCTGCCCCTGGACAAACAGCGAATGCGCGACATGAATGTTGTCGCGTACCCAGACATTGTGGTAGCCGGTATATTCGGACTCGGCGGTGACCGGGGCGGCTGAGAACAAGCCGGTCGGCAAAATGGGAACGTCGAACGTTCCCTGGTCCGCTAGAAACCGTCGCCGGCTCCGGACATCGTCTGAGTCGTATGTCGTTTTCAGCAAAGTGTCACGGAAGTCGTCGTCAAGCGTGGGCATTCGGTTTCTGTCTTTCCTATCGGTTCGGGCGCGATGCTCCGCGCCCATGTGCAACTCAGCGATTACAATCGGTTCGTGCCGCTGCTCGATCAATAACTTTCCGGGACGGACGCCGTAGAGAAACTAAAGAATCGGCGCTCCGTATCGTGACCATCTATAGGAACGTGAGTATTTTCATCCCCAAACGCTTGGGGGGCTTTCTTACTTCTAGAGTGTGACATTAAGGTAATAAGTTGTCAACTAAGATTATGGGAATTCGATTACTTAACTTCAGCATAAGCGGAGCCGCCGGCGCGCAGCCGTTGTCCTGGCCCGCACCACCCCCGACCGGCCGCTTCCACACTGCGGATGCGACCAGCCGGGAGTACGCCCGCTACTTGTACACAGCCCCGCTCCGCGCCGGCAGCGTGATGGTGACTGCTCCTTGCGCCACTTTAATCGCGGCGGTTGCCCCTAAGCGGTCGGTGAGAGCGTCGCCGTCGCGCACCCCCGCCGCCGCCACCGGGACGGTAAACGTCGCCGGAGACACGTCGTTGTTCAGCGCGACGATGACTGCCTCGCCGTTCAAAATCCGGGCATAGGCCCACTGCTTCTCGGTTTGGTAGAGATTGATCTGCGATCCGCCGCGCAACGGAGCCAGTTCCGCGTGCAAATGGTTCAGCTTGCGCAGATGCTCCCAAATCTCTTCTTGCTGCGGCGTGCGTCCCGCCGCCGTGAAAGCGTTCTGCGTATCCCCAGGAAAGCCACCGGGGAAATCGCGCCGGTTGTCCGGATCGTTGCCGCCGGGCAGGCCGATCTCGTCGCCGTAGTAGAGCAGGGGAACGCCCCGACTGGTCAGCAGGAACGTGTCCGCCAATTCCAGGCCTTGGGGGGTCGCGCCCTGCTCGTCCATAAAGCGGTTGACGTCATGGTTGCCGAGAAACGTCAGCAGGACGTTCGCGTCCGGATACATCCAGTCGTGCGCCTCCTCGCTCACCAGATCCTCGAACGATGCCCCCTGCGCGAACACGCGCCGCGCCGGATAGAACACCGGATAATCGAACAGGGAGTACATCTTCGTGTCCACCCCGGCAATCGTCCGCCCGCCCTGGAAGTACGAGACAATCCCTACGTCGCCGTTGTCTACCTCCCCGACGGCGTTCACCTTCGGAAACTCTTTGGTGATCGCCGTGTTCCATTTGGCCCAGAAGCCGCGCGGCACATACGGCATGGTGTCCTCGCGGATGCCGTCGAAGCCGGTCTCGCCCACCCACCAGATCGCGTTCTGAATTTCGTAGCGCGCCACTTCCGGGTCGTTCTGGTTCAGATCGGGCAAAGTGTTGACGAACCATCCGCCCAGCGTATTCGCCTGCTCCGCTGGGGTGGTATGCGGGTCGATAATCGTCCAAATTTGATAGATATTGACGCCGTGCTTCTGCTTGGTGCCGTTGAACCAGGTAGGAGTGGGCGTGCCTTCGGTGTTCCAGGGATGCATCTGGCCGACATGGTTGGCCACCTGGTCTTGAATCACCTTGATTCCCATAGCGTGCGCCTTGTCCACCATCTCGCGCAGTTTCGCCATCGTGCCGAGATGCTCCTCGACTCCGTACTGGTTCACCGCGCCATAGCCGTGGTAGTCCGCTGAATTATTGGGATACGGCGTGTTGTAGTTGTCGTAAACCGGGTTGATCCAGATCGCGGTCACGCCCAAATCCTTGAGATACGGCAAATGGTTGATGATGCCCTGAAAATCGCCGCCGTGGTACATATGCGGGTTGGAGCGGTCGTACTCGCCTTTCGAGACGGCGGGGTCGTCGTTCGACGCATCGCCGTCGGCGAAGCGGTCCGGCATAATCAGGTAAACGACGTCGTCCGGGCTCCATCCTTGGAACCGCCCGGCGGCCGGCAGCGGCTTATCCACTTCAAACGGAGTGGTCGTCGCGCCGTTTGAAGTGGCGACACTCAACGAGCGCTCGCCGGGAGCGGCGCTCTTGTCGATCGAGACGTCCGCAAAGACATAGTCGCCGGACTGGCTGACTTTAACGTCGCTCACCGTCAAGCCGCTTGCTCCCTGCACTCGCGCTCCGGCAAGGTTGTGGCCGTGCATGAGCACGCGGATCGGATTGACCGTAGAGCCTGTCCACCAGTTCGGCGGCTCAACCCGGTCGATGCTCGGGCTCGATGATGAGCGCGTTTGCGCCGGCGCTGACTGCGCATTGGCGATCAGGCCGGGCAAGCACGAGGCGAGAGCCATGCCGATGGCAAGGCGTGAATACAAAGATTGCAATTTGTTGGACGACTCCTTTGTAGCTGATTGAGTGATGATGACTGCCGCGCCATGGTATTGACGCCTGGATCTGCTAAATAGACGATACTTGAACAATTACTCGAGCGTCTTGCTTGCCCGAATATCGCGCGCGGGCTGAATTGCCGGCGCGAGTGACAGCCGAGCGCGACTGGTATCTGGCATAATAGACTACTCTTGTTCTTCGTAGCACCCAAACGATTGGGTAATCAGATTGAAACAGAGTATCAGGGCGGCGCTTCGTTGTCAATGCTTACCGGGGAGCTCTGGGGGCATTTGGAATTAGCTCTTGCCTTCGAGCCGTCCACGTGATATTATTATATAAAATATAGAACGCGAGCAATTCGAAGAACCTAACGTGAAATATGGCAGAAAGCAAACTTCAGCAGATTCGATTGGAAGACGTCGCGGCCCGCGTCGGCGTCTCGTCGTCGGAAGTCTCCCGCGTGCTGAACGGACGGATGCGCAACGGTAAAAGCGTCGGAGCCGCGACCCGCGACCGCATTCTGGAAGCGGCGCGCGAGATGAACTACAGCCCGCATAGAGCGGCGCAAAATCTAGTGCGCGGGCGCACCGACACAGCCGCGCTGATGATGGTGATCGACCGCACGGCTCCGGCCTCGCCGTTTTTGGAAGAGCACGACGCCCCCGACGAGCTCAGCCCACATTACCACGAGATTATCGGCGGCTTGACCTACACCATGAGCCAGCACGGCATCAATTTGATGCTGGCCCAATGCGGCGGCACGGGGGCGAGCCCTATCGCCAAGATGGAGGCTTTGGCCCGCTCCCGCACCTGCGACGGCATGATTATCACGGATATTCTCACCGACGACGCACGCCCCGCCATCCTTCTGGAAACAGGACTGCCCTTCGTGATTCGCGGCTCGTCGCCGATTCCTGGTACGGTCGCGGTCGGCATGGACAACATCGCCGTCGGCTACCAGGCCGTGAAGCATTTTGCCGAGCTGGGTCACCGACGCATTCTGTTTTTCAACATCCGCCGCGACCTCATGGTCGGCCAGCGCCGCTTCGAGGGAATGTGCCGCGCTCAGGCCGAGTTTGGCTTAGACGCAACCCTGGAATACCGCGACGACGCTCACCATGAGGGGGGAGTCTACAACGCTCTCATGCAGCGCCTCAGCGAGCCTAATCTCCCCACGGCAATTTTTGCCGAGGACGAAATCAGCGCGGTCGGAGCCGAGCGCGCGTTAAAGCAGGCCGGTCTGAGAATTCCCGAAGACGTCAGCCTGATGACCTGCCTCAACGGTCGCTTCATGCGCCGCATGGTTCCCCATCTCACCGTGTTCAACGTCCGCCAGCACGAATCCGCCGTTCAATGCGGCCGGGTGCTTGCGGAAATGCTGCGCGGCGACGAGGTGAAAAAAAAGCAGGTGCTTCTTTCTCCAATCCTAGAGCAGCAAGGCAGCACCGCCCCGCCCCGCCAGAGCCTCTGACTATTTGATTTTAGCTGGAGGCAGACCCCATCCGTCAGGCTCGGAAGCGTGCCACCTTCCCTAAAGAGAGCTTAGAAAAAGTTCACCGCGCGTGCCGTCTGGTTTCCCCTCCTTATCTTAGGAGGGGACTAAGGGGAAGTCCGCCCAGCACAGAACGCCTCACTAAACCCGACCTCTCCCAACCCCTCCTAAGATAAGGAGGGCAGTCAAGATGGCTTTGCCTTGAACCCTCCCTAGGGCACGACAAACTCAGGCACTCCACTAACTTGATTTAAGTCCTTCCCTCCAGGGAAGGTGGCACGCTTCCGAGCGTGAC
>CAXSEA010000247.1:0-5438 GCA_964235675.1 uncultured Armatimonadales bacterium
ACCCATCCGGCCTTTCAGGCCACCTTCCCTGGAGGGAAGGAAAAGTCTACAGCCATATTCTAGGCCGTCTTGAATGCAGCGCCATCTTATATTTCCTTCCCTCCAGGGAAGGTGGCCTGAAAGGCCGGATGGGTTCCGTTGAGCCAGCATCTAAATAAAATAATGCCAGAAGCAACCCCCACCAACCCCATCGGCACTAAGCACAACCCCGGCAGCACCGCGACACTCACCAACGAAGGCACCGCGCCTAAGCCCGGTACGCCTGGCTCGCCGACTCAGCAGCCCAGCAAGAACGTGGCCGCGGCGAAAGTGCTCGGCATCGGCACTAACGATATCGTTAATCTCAACTCGCTCAATCCCGATAACTGGGGCGACGAGTCCAAGCGGCGCAAAAAAGCAAAGGCCGACGGCGAAGAGCGCGACGTGCTTGGCGCGGGCAACTACGCTTCCGAGGAGCCGGGCTACTATGGCATCTCGCCCATTAAAGCGCCGCTGTGGAAGTGGGAGATCGCCATCTACTTCTTTCTCGGCGGCCTTTCGGCGGGCGCGTACTGCCTCGCCCGGATCGGCGAGTTGCTCGGCGGAAAAAAAGGCAAGTACCGCAAGCTGACCCAGGCCGGAACTTATATCGCCACCGCCGCCGCGCTGCCATGCGCCCCGCTGCTGATCCACGATTTGGGCGACCCCAAGCGCTTCCACCACATGCTGCGCGTGGTCAAGCTCTCGTCGCCGATGAACTTCGGCTCGTGGGCCCTCACCGGCTACACCGCGCTATCGGTACTGGCCTCGTTGCGCGAGTTCGTGAAAAGCCGCCACGACAAAGGCGGCAAAGGCGAAGTCGCCGAATCGCCCGCCGCGCGCGCTCTCGACACAAGCGTGATGGTCACCACCGATATCGTCGGCATCCCGTTCGCGCTGTCGCTCGCCGGATATACCGGGGTACTGCTGTCCACTTCCGCTAACCCGCTTTGGGGACGAAACCCGTGGGTGGGCGCGCTGTTTTCCGCCTCGGCGGTGCACGCGGGGTCGTCGTCGATTCGCTTGACTCTGGAACTGGAAGGCGACAAGAAGAACGCAACGGCTATCGAGGCGCTGGAGAAGATCGATACCGTCGCCGCCGTCGCCGAAGCCGTCTGCTCGGCGGGCTATCTCCACGCCGCCGGAGAGATGTCCAAGCCGATTGTCACCGGCAAGTACGGTTGGCAGTTCCTCGGCGGCGCGATCGGCCTGGGACTTCTCGCGCCGTCGATCCTCGACCATCTGCCCATCCCCAAAAAAGCCAAGCGGCCCGTTTCGATCCTCGCGTGCGTTTTATCCCTGACCGGCGGCTTTCTTCTGCGTTGGGCGTTCGTGCATGCGGGACACGATGCCGCTCTCGATGCGGGTTTAGCGCGAAAGTCGGGTAAAAAGATCAGTAGTCTATAGATTTACTCCCGATGCTGATACCAGCTGAGAAAATAACGCAATGAAACTGCGAATTAAAGGCAACTCGCTGCGGCTGCGGCTGACGCGCACGGAAGTCGCGCAGCTCGCCACCGACGATTTTGTCACCGAAACTATTCAGTTCGGCCCCGGCGACGATTCCGAGCTGGAATACGCCGTGCAATCGCAATCCAATGCCGAGGAAGTGACCGTGCGTTTCAATCCGGGACGCATCGCCGTGATCGTGCCTTACTTCAAGGTGGCGGAATGGGCGTCGGACGAGGAGATGATCGGAATCAGCGCCGATAACGACGTCGGCGGCCTGGAGCCGCTGCACATCCTGATCGAAAAGGATTTCGTCTGCTTGTCCCGCGACGAGTTCGGCCTCCGCTCCGACGGCGAGGACGACAGCGACGCCTACCCGCACCCCAACGCCGCGCTCGGCTTGTGCTAAAATCCTAAGCATCACGTCTCACTTTTAGCTTCCCGCAACATTATGGAAATCCCAGGACTCTCAAAATTCGTTAAGCCGTCGCACAACTATCTGGTGCCAATTCCAAAGGGGCCGGACGAGTCGGAACCCGAGCAAGCCAAGGAGGAGCACGGCACCGACGAGACCCGCCGGCAGTTGGTCGATCAATTCATTACGGCCACGCAGAACCCTCCGCCCGGCCCCGGCGGCATCTTGGGCATCAGCGGCCCCTTCGACGAGCCGGCCCCGTTCGAGACGCCCGAGGAGTACCGTGCCCGTCCACACCTCGGCACGATCAAGCCCTTTCGCCATGTCCGCAATGATATCGACACCGATATTGACCGCGCTAAACGTCGCGGCGACGAGAGCTTTGCCCAACTGCGCGAAGGCGATAAAGACGACAACACACAGCATGCCCTTTCCGGCGGCAACATCAAAACCTGGCTGATCTTGATTGGTGCCTGCACTATCTGGCTGCTGTTCCTACTGCTGCTGATCGCCCTCCCGCACGGCCGTGACGCTTCCGTGCCGAACGTGCACCTGTATTAAAAATTTCAGAGCGCTCCAAAGCCGCGCGGCGTTTTTTCTTATTGGTCTGTTCGCTGACGCGGACAGGCCAATGTTGTTCCAGCCGCTTAACCTTCGATTCATTGCGCTAGCAATGAATTATGTGAAAAAAGGCCGCGCGGCCCGAGCGCTCTGGAAAAGTCAGCCGCATGGGATATAACAAGCCCATGGACTTGCGCTCATTTTCCTCGCTCTACTCGCACGGTTTCGTGCGGGCGAGCGTGTGCGTGCCGTTTCTGAAGGTAGCCGACCCCCAATACAACGCCGCGCGGACGCTGGATCTCGCGCGCCGGGCGCACGAGGCGCATTCGGCGATAGCGTTGTTTCCCGAGCTGGGCATCTCGGCGTACTCCCTCGACGATCTCTTTCAGCAGGACGCTCTACTCGAAGCGGCGTTGGACGGCTTGTCCGCCATCATCGACGCCAGCCGCGAGCTGATGCCGGTGATCGTGGTCGGCGCGCCGCTGAGAATCGAAGGCAAGCTGTTTAACTGCGCGGTGGTGATCCACCGGGGCAGGGTGCTTGGCCTGGTGCCGAAGAGCTACCTGCCGAACTACCGCGAATTCTATGAGAAGCGGCAGTTTACGTCGGGGCGCGACGCCATCACGCGCGAGACCATGCTGCTCGGCAAAACCGTGCCGTTCGGGGGCGATCTGATTTTCGAGGCCGCGAACGTGCCCAACTTCTCGCTGTTTATCGAAATCTGCGAGGATGTCTGGACCCCCTTGCCGCCCAGCACCTTCGGCGCGCTCGCGGGCGCGACCGTGCTGCTGAACTTGTCGGCGAGCAACATCACCATCGGCAAGGCGGACTACCGCAAGGCGCTGTGCGCGGGGCAATCCGGGCGATGCGTCGCGGCGTACCTCTACTCAGCGGCGGGGCAGGGGGAATCCACCACCGACCTCGCCTGGGACGGCCAGGCGCTTATCTACGAGGACGGCGACCTGCTGGCCGAATCGCCGAGGTTTTCGGAAGCGGAGCAAGTGATCTCGTCGGATATCGACCTTGATCGACTGGCGCAGGAGCGGATGCGCCTGAGCAGCTTCAACGATCAAGCGGGGCAATACAAAGAGCGTCTCGCGGCATTTCGCCGCATCTCCTTCGAGTTGACGCTGCCCGAAACGGATACGGCGGTGCCCCTGGTGCGCAAGGTGGAGCGGTACCCGTTCGTGCCCGACGATCCCAAGCTCCGCGACGATCGCTGCTACGAGGCCTACAACATCCAGGTGCACGCGCTGATTAAGCGCCTCAAATCCACCGGCATCGAAAAGCTCGTCATCGGCGTCTCCGGCGGCCTCGATTCCACCCAAGCCTTGATCGTCGCCGCCCGCGCGATGGACACTCTGGGCCTGCCGCGCAAAAATATTCTGGCCTACACCATGCCCGGCTTCGCCACCAGCGCGGGCACCCTCCGCAATGCCCACGCACTGATGGACGCTCTCGGCTGCGCGGCGCACGAGATCGACATCCGGCCCTCTTGCCTGCAAATGCTGCGCGACATTAACCATCCCTATGTCAACGGGCATCAGGTCTACGACATCACCTTCGAGAATGTTCAGGCGGGCGAGCGGACGTCGCATCTGTTCCGGCTGGCGAACTTCAACAACGCCCTCGTCCTCGGCACCGGCGATCTCAGCGAGCTGGCGCTCGGGTGGGCGACATTCGGCGTGGGCGACCACATGTCGCACTACAACGTCAACGTCTCCGTGCCCAAAACACTGATCCAGTATCTCATCCGCTGGGTCGTCTCCACCCGGCAGTTCGACGACGATGGCACCAACGGCACTCTGATCTCCATTCTCGACACGGAAATCTCTCCGGAGCTGGTGCCTCCCAGCGGCGAGTCCGAGCGCGGCCACGACACTCCCGCGCAAAGCACGCAGGACAAAGTCGGCCCCTACGAGCTGCAGGACTTCAATCTCTACTATATTTCCCGCTACGGATACAGGCCCAGCAAAGTGGCGTTCCTGAGCCGACACGCTTGGAGCGACAAGGCGCAGGGCGCGTGGCCCGACTACCTGCCCGAAAACAAGCGCGCGGAGTACGATTTGCCGACCATCAAGCGCTGGCTGCGCGAATTCTTGTGGCGCTTCTTCAAAACCAGCCAGTTCAAGCGCAGCACTATCCCCAACGGCCCCAAAGTCGGCTCCGGCGGCTCGCTGTCTCCCCGAGGCGACTGGCGCGCCCCCTCGGACTCGGAAGCGACGGCCTGGATCGACGAACTGGAGCGCAACGTGCCGGATTAGTTCCGGCTCTTCTCCTTATCTGAGGAAGGGGTGGGGGAGGTCAGCCCTGGATCACACAAACTCCATGCTGTTACCTTTCCACTGATTCGGGCTCTCGCCTACCCTGGCACCCATCCGCCCTTCGGGCACCTTCTCTGAAAGGGAAGGATATTTCTGCGGGACATAGAGAGCTATCGACTGGAAAAGAAGGCATGGCGAACTAATCCTTCCCTTTCAGGGAAGGTGCCCGAAGGGCGGATGGGTGTGAGCCTGCATAGGGTCGCCGCAAAAAAAGCCCCAGCGCCAAAGCGCCAGGGCTGAACTGAATTCGACTCAGAGTAGAGCCTTACTTTGCCATCGGCTTTTTAGCCATCATGGTTTTGCCCATCATCGGCTTAGCCATCGCGTGGCGGTAGAAGCCTTTGCGGTGCACCATTTTGCCGGTTTTGGTCACGTACGTGGTCGCCTTGACGTAGCCGCCTTTGCGGTGCATCATCGACATCGCCGATTTTTTCGCCATCATCGGCATCGGCATCGGCTTGGCGGGCATCGGGGCCTGCGCGTATGCGGCGGCGGTGAGGCTCATCAGCAGCCCGGCGGCGGCGGCGATGCGGTTAAAAGTCTTCATGGGAATACTCCTTCTGGTCAGCTCTTCCGTTGGGATTTGAGGAAGCTGTACTAATTTTACGCGACATCGACCGTATTTGCATAGTTCGACCTTTTTTGCATCGTTTGGCGGCAGGAAAAAGGCG
>CAXSEA010000248.1:0-5417 GCA_964235675.1 uncultured Armatimonadales bacterium
GGGAAGGTGCCCGAGAGGGTGGATGGGGTCAGCCCCCGATCTGCGCCATGATCCTTAAACTGCCCCCGCGCTCGGCTCGGCCCTCGAAATCGGACTGCAGGGGCTTCTGCGCCAGTGCCGCGCGAACATGCCCCAGCAATGCCGCGTCGGACTCGCCCGCGCGGAGCGGGGTTTTCAGATCGTACTCGAAGTTATCCGATAAGCACGGGACCAGCATTCCGTTCGCGGTCAATCGCAAACGGTTGCATCCCGCGCAGAAGCGGTGAGACATCGGGCTAATCACGCCGATTGTGCCCATCGCCCCAGGAATCCGGAACACGCGCGACGTGCTCGCCTCATCGGTGCTGACCGGCTCCAGCGCAAAGCCGTGAGCGTCCAGCGCGTCTAGAACGTCCTGGTTCGAGACATACTTCGCTTTCCATTCCCAGGGGCGGACCTGCCCAATCGGCATGTACTCGAGAAAACGTACTTGAAACGCGTTGCGCAGCGTCAATCGCGCGAATTCGGCGATTTCGTCGTCGTTCTCGCCGCGCATCAAAACCGTGTTCAGTTTGATGGCGAATCCCGCTGCAATCGAGGCGTCGATTCCCGCCTGCGCCTCCTCGAATTTCGAGAAGCGCGCGATTTTGGCGAACCGCTCCGGCTGCAGCGTATCCAGGCTAATATTGATGCGCCTCAATCCCGCCGCTTTGAGCGCTTGCGCCTTGGAAGCGAGCAGGACTGCATTGGTGGTGAGGCCGACATCCTCGATTCCCGGCGTCCGAGTCAGCTCCGCGACCAGGTCCACCACTTCCGACCCACGCACCAGCGGCTCGCCGCCGGTAATCCGCACCTTGCGCAGGCCGTGCGGCGCGAGAAGCCGGACGATCTTCATGATCTCGCCGACAGATAGAATTTCCGCCCGCTCCTCATAGGGAACTCCCTGCTCGGGCATGCAATAGACGCAGCGCAGGTTGCACCGGTCGGTAACGGAGATTCGGAGATACTGTACGGAGCGCCCGAATGAGTCGGCGAGCACAGGCAGCGCTGTAAGCATAAGAAAATTGTACCCATCTCCCCAGGCGCGCTCTCGCACCATCCTTGCAAAGCGCGCTAAAAACTAAAGTTCTTTGACAAGCGCCCTTGCGCCGGATGCTATAATAACACCGTCAATCCGTTAGGGGTGCCGTAAAAAGCTGAGAGGGCGTTAAAATTGCCCAACCCTAATACCTGATCCGGATAATACCGGCGTAGGAAAGCGGACATCAGCTTCAGCGGGAAATCGTCTTCGAGCGTATATATACTCGTCCTCTGTTTCCTACCCAAGCCATCCGCCCCATTGCGCTGGGGCAGGGCGGCTTTTTTGTTGCCGTCCTGCCTTGGCGTCCGTCAAGAAAATAGGGCACCCATGAACCACAAACTTCCAAAATGCTCACCGCCGCCCAAGCAGCGCGGCTTCACGCTGATCGAGCTGCTCGTCGTGATTGCCATCATCGCGATTCTAGCGGCGATTCTCTTCCCCGTTTTCGCGCAAGCCCGAGAGAAAGCCCGCGCGACTTCCTGCATCTCCAATATGCGCCAAATCGGCCTCGCCGTCCGCCAATATGTAGACGACAACGACAGTACCTGGCCCATCTTCCAGGCTTACAACACCATCGATTACAATGGAGTGTCCGCGCCGCCCTGGACGGCAAACCATCTGGGCGTGGAAACCGAGGTTGTGCCTTACATCAAAAGCCACGAAATTTTCCACTGCCCCGACGATTCCGGAAGCCCTGTTCTCGACACAACCCCGACGATTCCCGTTGCCAATCGCTCCAGCTACTACGCCGCTTACGGCTCCTCATACAGGTTTGATCAAGGCAGCTTCACGCGAATCGCCGGAGCGACAGGCTCCCGCTCGGACGATCTACCTGCAACCGACAAGAACTTTAACCCTTATACAGTGGATATATTGGTGCATGATTCAGATTTCACGGTGCCTTCCGACACGCGCATGATGCGCGACGAGGAGATGCCGTGGTTCAGTCCACAAAACGATCCCACTGGAGCGAAGTACGGCTACTACTCGCCCCCTGGCGGCGCGTACCCGAACTACTACCGCCAGTGGCACCCAATGGGCGGCAGCTTCGTCTTCACCGATGGGCACTCCAAGTTTGTAACGTCTGAAACCATATTCGACAACATGCCGACATCGCCTGACGGACATACCTACCTGCAAGGCTACTATTACGGCTACGACTAGCTGCCTTTTCACACTATAAAAGCCGCTTGCGTTCTAACTGCGCAAGCGGCTTTTGTAGTGCGTGTATGTCATTGATTGCTTACCGTCAATTCATTGTCTACGCTCTTATCCGGCCCAAGCGTATCTGTGGCGACTCGCCCCGCGAGCTGCTTCTGCTGCTCCGTTTTGACAGTTCCGCGCAGCCGCACGCCGCTCGCGGTGGCATCTACCCGGATCGTATCGTGCGGCAGATTTTGGTTGGCGGCAATAGCGGTATTCACTCGCAATCCAAGCCCGGCGGCATCCAGCTTAGGCTTCGCCTGTTGCGCCGCATTGCTCACGGCTTGATGCACCGCCGCCGCGTCGTGGTTGGCGTCGCTGTTGGCGCTGCTGATCGTCTGCTGCGAGCAGCCGGACACAAAAACGGCACTGATAATGCTGACCGAAGCAGCCATGGAAAATAAGAGTTTTCGCATAACTCATGTTTCCCCTCCCGCGCTTATGTTCAACCGCTCGTCCGCCGCACCCGGCACGCCAAAAAAAACCGGCTCGTCTACCAAGCAACTGGCGGACGAGCCGGGGGAGAGGCATTGCAAACAGGGGCGGTCAGGTCTACTTGATAAACAGCATCTCCTGGTAAGTCGGCAACGGCCAGAGATCGTCGGAGACGACGCCCTCCAAACCGTCGGCGGCTTTGCGGGTTTGCAGCATGGCCGGGATCACATGGTCGCGGAAATGCTTGGCGTGCGCCAGCAGATCCTCGTCCGATGCATCGCCGTCGTTCATTGCCATTTCGACCGCTTCGATTCCACCTTCCAGTTCACTGGTCAATGCGATCACCTGGTCCAGCACCTTGGTGCTCGGCTCCTTGCCGATCATCTTCAGGCTGGAAGCCAGGCCCGCTAGCTGGGCTTGGTAGCTCAGCGCTGCGGGCAAAATCATGGTTTTCGCCATTTCCAGCACAAGCAGGGCCTCGGTGTTGACCGTGCGGGCATAGGTCTCGAGCGCGATATCGTAGCGGGCCTCGGTCTCGCGCTCGGAGAGCACGCCGTACTTCGACATCACTTCGATAGCGTCCGGCTCGATCATCGCGGGAAAAGCGTCGACGCTGTTGCTCAGGTTCGGCAAACCGCGTTTGGCGGCTTCGGCATGCCACTCCTCGGAGTAGCCGTTGCCGCCGAAGACCACCGGCGCGGACTCGTTGGCGATATCCTGCAGGATGCACTGGACCACTTCATTGAGCTTGCTCTGGTCGCCGCCGGCCTCGGTTTCGATACGGGTAGCGATATAGTCGAGGGATTCGGCGACGATTGTGTTCAAGACGATCAGCGGGAAGGCAATGGTTTGGTTGGAGCCGGCGGCGCGGAACTCGAACTTGTTGCCGGTGAAGGCGAACGGCGAGGTGCGGTTGCGGTCTCCGGCGTGGCGCGGCAGCACGGGCAGGCTGTCGACGCCGATGGTCAGAGTGCCGGACTGTTTCGACGTTTCGGCTTTGCCGGCTTTCAGCTGGTTGAAGACATCCTCGAGCTGATCTCCGAGGAACACGGAGATGATCGCGGGCGGAGCTTCGTTCGCGCCGAGGCGATGATCGTTGCCGGCCGAAGCGACCGTGGCGCGCAGCAGCTTGGAATACTTGTGCACCGCGCGGATCGTGGCGAGGCAGAAGATCAGGAAGCGCTGGTTCTCGTGTGGATTGTCGCCCGGCTCCAGCAGGTTGCCAAGCTTGCAGCCCATTGACCAGTTCACGTGCTTGCCGTTGCCGTTCACTCCGGCGAAAGGTTTCTCGGCGAGCAAACAAGCCATGCCGTATTTTCCGGCGACCCGCTGCAACTGCTGCATCACCACATGCTGATGGTCATGCGCGATATTGGCGCTTTCGTAAACGGGCGCGATCTCGAACTGTCCCGGCGCGACCTCGTTATGGCGGGTCTTGATCGGGATGCCCTGCTTGTAGAACTCATGCTCGGCGTCCATCATGAACGAGAGCACGCGCTCGGGGATGGCACCGAAGTAATGGTCCTCGAACTCCTGGCCTTTGGGAGGCTTCGCGCCGAACAGGGTGCGTCCGGCGTTCAGCAGGTCGGGACGCGCGAAGTAGAAGTTGCGGTCGATCAGGAAATACTCCTGCTCGGGTCCCGCGCTCGCGGAGACCATCCCGAAATCCTTGTAGCCCAGCAGTGTCAAGACACGCGACGCCTGCTTGTTCAAGGCCTGCATCGAGCGCAGCAGCGGGGTCTTATAGTCCAAGGCCTCGCCGGTCCATGATAAAAACGCGGTGGGGATGCAAAGCGTATTGCCGTTGGGGTTCTCGTAGATATACGCCGGGGAGGTGACGTCCCACGCCGTGTAGCCGCGCGCCTCGAAGGTGGAGCGGATCCCGCCCGACGGAAAGCTGGACGCGTCCGGCTCGGCCTGAGTCAGCGCGGAGCCGGAGAACGTGGCGATCGTGCCGCCTTCGCCGTCCGGGTCGAAGAACGAGTCGTGCTTCTCGGCGGTGAGGCTGGTGAGGGGATAAAAGACATGCGTGTAATGCGTCGCGCCCTTCTCCAGCGCCCAAGATTTCATCGCTGCGGCCACTTCGTTGGCGATGCTCAGGTCGAGCTTGTCGCCGCTTTCGATAGTGCGTCGCAGCGTCTTGTAGACCGGCTTGGTCAGCATCTGGCGCATGACCGTATCGCTGAAAACGTTCGAGCCGTACAGCGACGAGGTCGTCTCGCCCTCAAGGTCGATGGCGTTGATCAGCGGCTTATAATTGACAACTGCGGAGATGGCTTCCTGCCGGCCGGTTGTAGACTTCACGTGTGTTGTTTCCCTTTCAGGAGTTGGTAGTGTCGGACAAATTGTACGGAACCGAGAGTTGCAAGCCCTTGCGGCGATATGAGCGCCTTGCCAATGCACCTAAGACATTTCGGCGCTGGAAAGGCTGTCCATAACAGCGGCCTAGCAAAGAAAAAGCCACGCATCGGCACCAAACCAGTCCCGGCAGACAGCAGTGTGCGGGAAAGATTCAATTCCAAGCGTGGCTTCCATAGCCGCATCCTGACAACGACGTCAGGTGTATTGACATTTCTTCTGTCAGATTCCGAGCTTGCCTGTCAAGTATCGCCCCACCTCAGCGTCGCCAAGCTATGCGGTGTTGTTTTCGCAGCGATGCATTACTGGCCGAACTGGTACTTGATTGTCTCCCAACTAGCCATATTCGGCTATGCCGACG
>CAXSEA010000249.1:0-5415 GCA_964235675.1 uncultured Armatimonadales bacterium
GGCGGCTGAGGCGCAGCTGCCTGGCGGGTCGGGCGATTTGGAGAAAGCGCTGGAAGTCGTGCGTCAGGCGACGGCTGGAACTCCGTTCGAAGGGCATCTTTTCCTGGTGGGGGGGTATGTGCGCGACAAGCTGCTAGGCACGCCGAGCGGCGGGGATGCGGATTTGGTGACTCAGGCCAGCTCGCTGGAAGTGGCTAATCTGCTGTTCGAGCGGGGAGTCACCGAGATTGCGCCGGTGGTTTACGCGCGGTTTGGGACGGCGATGGTACGGGTGGCGGGGTGCGATATCGAGCTAGTGACGGCGCGGAAGGAGTCGTATTCCGAGGACAGCCGGAAACCGTCGGAGGTGCAGGCGGCGACGCTGGAAGAGGACGCGATGCGTCGGGACTTCACCATCAACACGCTGATGGAGAACCTGCATACCGGCGAGGAGCGCGACCCGACCGGGCGCGGGCTGGCGGATTTGCGCGCGGTGTGTATCCGGACGCCGCTGCCGCCGAACGAGACGTTTATCGACGATCCGCTGCGCATGCTGCGCGCGGTTCGGTTCGCGGCGCGGCTTGGGTTTACGATCACGCCGCATACCTGGGACGCGATTTGCGCGAACGCCGCGCGATTGAAGCCGCCGAAGGTCTCGTTCGAGCGGACGCGGGACGAGTTCAACAAGATGCTGATGGCGGGGGTGCCGTCGCAGGGGCTGGAGATGCTGCGGCGCTCCGATTTGCTCTCGCAGTTCGCGCCGGAGCTACGCGAGGGCGTAGGCGTGATTCAAAACGAATGGCACCATCTGCCGGTCTGGGATCATACTCTGCTGGCGCTGGACAACCTGGTGGCGGAGCAGCCTGGGGCGGGACTGCTGCTACGCTGGGCGACGTTGCTCCACGACGTGGGCAAGCCGCGCACGAAGACGATCGGCGAGGATGGGCGCATCCATTTTTACGGGCACCCGGACGTGGGCGCGCGGATGACGCGGGAACTGCTGACCCGCTTGAAGTTCTCGACCGTCGATATCGAGGCGGTGGCGCATCTGGTGGATCAGCATATGCGGATCGGCGAGTACAAGCCGGATGTCTGGAGCGATTCCGCCGTGCGCCGGCTGGTGCGCGAGACCGGGGACCAGTTACCCGGCTTGTTCGCGCTGCACCGGGCGGATGTCTCGGCGCTGTCGGATGAGCATACCACGGTGTCGCGGGCGCATCTGCTGGAGGAGCGGATCGAGTCGTTGGAGCAGGCGCAACCAAGCGCGGGGCTGCAATCGCCGCTGACCGGGCGGGAGATTATGGAAACGCTGAATTTGAAGCCGGGGCCAGAGGTGGGACGGTGGAAAGAGTTTTTGCTAAGCGAGGTGCTGGAGGGGCGGCTGGGAGCTGAGGATAAGGATGGGGCGGTGAAGCTGCTGGAAGGGAAGTGGAGGGAAGAGTTGGGTTAGCTGGGCGTTGCGCTTGGACAGACCTCCCCTTGCCCCTGCATGCATAAGGAGGGGAAGCAGAAAATTATTACCCGGCACCGATTTTGCCTAGCCAGATGCCGATGGCGAAGACGATGCCGCCGCCGACGATCACTTGGCCGACGGTTTGGGCGAGCGGGGTTTTCATGAAGTGGTAGCGGATGTAGGCGATGGCGAGCAGCTCGAAGACGACTACTCCGTAGGCGAAGTGGAGCGCGACGCCGAGGATGGCGATCAGGAACGGCAGAGTGTGGAGCATGCCGCCTAGAGTGGTCGCCGAGCCGGTGATCAGGCCGCGCGTCCATGGGTTGCCGCGTCCGGTGACGGTACCATCGTCGGAGAGGGCTTCCGACAGGCCCATGCTGATTCCGGCGCCGACAGAAGCGGCGAGGCCGACGAAAAAAGCCTTATGGGAGGAGTGGGTGAGTCCCGCTGCGGCGAACAGTGGCGCGAGAGTGGAGACAGAGCCGTCCATGAGGCCGAGCAGCGCGGGCTGGACTTTTTGCAGGACGAAGGAATGGTCGATCTCCGGGGCAGTTAAGTCTGCCGGCGAGCTGGCGGTAGTAGCCGGCTGTGAAGAAGCTGGGAGGTTAGTCATCTACGTTAATATAATCTCCGACTATTAATGTCCACAAATAATGATTCTTGGTAAGCGACAAAAATTTAAGCGGCGCAGTTTCGGCAAAGACCGAAAAAGGTGACTTGCTGCTCGTCCAGCCGGTAGCCGGACGCGGCCATGGCTTCGGACAGCATTTGCTGAGGATTTTGAATGGCGACGTCCTCGATTTTGCCGCAGTTGCGGCAGATCACATGCGGATGCGCTTTGGGATGGGCTGCGTCGTAGTGGGCGCGGTGGTCGCGCGTCTCGATTTTCAGCACCTCGCCGATCTCGGAGAGCGTGTCGAGCGTTTTGTAGATGGTGGCGAGCGATGTGGACGGACTGATTTTGCGGACGTTATCCCAAACTTGCTCGGCGGTCGGGTGGCGGTTGTCTAGTAGCAGGGCGCGCAGGACATGGATGCGCTGCGGGGTGACGCGAAATCCTTGCGCGGAGAGCTTTTCTTGCAGCGAATCGATGCGGTGATCGACCGAAGCTGGTTGTTCCCGCGTTACGTTCGGCATGGGTTGATCAATATGGAAGAGCGCTGGTTCCCGCGGATTAGAACTTACCACAGTTACGGAGAATCGTTCTTTGATAATAGTACCACACGGCGGAATGAGTGCCGGCTGATTTGCGGCAGGGAAGCAATAAAGCCAGATGGAATTATTTTGAATCGAGGCTCGGCGGCGTTTGGATAGGCAGATAGAAGTTTGTGGGTGTTCGGACCTCCCCTGCCCCTCCTTATCCAAGGAGGGTGAACAGAAAAAAGCTGGAGCAAAATGCTCCAGCTTTTTTGATGGCGGCTTGGCTAATTTTCGATGCCGTGGGACTCGACTTGCTCCTCGTGGTACTCGGAGATATGGTCGTAGAGAGCGTTGGGAAATTCCAGGTCGCGGTAGAGATTGCCGGAATCGGGGTCTTCGGGGTCGATCATTTGGTAGTGCTGCTTGGCTTGCCACTCCATGATACGCTCGCGTCGGGGCGGGCTGTAGCCGCGATGGACTACTTGCTGAACCATGGCGGACGCTTTGGCCTCGTCCTGGTCGGGCTGGCCGGCGAGAAGGTCGGCGATATCTTTAGGCTCGGTGAAATAGCGGGCGACCATCGCGTAGGTGAGGCGGCCGTAATGGCCTACGTCGACGCCGTTATCGAGATCGTCCATGAGCTTCGCCATGAAAGGCGAGTTGCGCATCTGCTCGCGGCCGCCGGACATTTTCGCGTCGCGGGGCTGGCCGGCATGCTCTTCCGCTTTACCGTGGGATGCGTGCGCGTGGGAGGCATGCTCCGCGTGAGCGCTGCCTTCGTGATTTGCCGCCGGCGATTTCGTTGACTGTGCCATAGATTCGTTAAACCCCTGTCATGTAGTTTTTGATCGGGCTGAGTATACCCTGAATACCGAACTTATGTTCCCATTCAATAGTAGCGTTAAACACAAAAAATCAGCCCGGCGTCGCTGATGTGCGCGTCGGGCTGAAAGTATAAGAAGCGTTAACTAGGAGCGCTCGGCGCGGTCGTTGTCGGCGGCGGCGTTGGCATCGTCTTTGGCGCGGCCAAACAGCTCTTCGGCAGCTCCGCCGATTTGCCGGAGAGCGCCCTTGGCCTGATCGCCGATATCGCCCGTGATGTTGCCCTTGGCGTTTTCGGCTTTGCCCAGTTCTTTTTCGGCTGCGCCGTGTACGGTGTTCTCGTTCATGATGCGTGCTCCTTATCGAAAGCGAGGGCTAAGACCCTCGTCTTATAATATATTCGTGTTACCCAATTTCCGTGCTCGGAGCAACATGGCCGATGCCGGGCCAAGCGGCTTGGAGCCACTGGCGGGCGGCGACAAGCTCGTCTTGAGTGATTGTGTGGCCGCCGGGGTGCCAGTGGAGCGTCACCGGCGCTTTCGCCATTTTGAGCAGGGCGGCGAGGCGCTCGGTTTCTTGCGGGGAGACCAGCGGATCTTGCCGTCCCGCGCCGATGAAAATAGGAACGGCGCTGAGATCAGGGAGCTGGGGCGGCGTGAGCGGGAGCATCGGCGCGAGGAGAATTGCGCCGGCGAGAGCATTCGCGCCGTGGAGAAGGAGCATCGCGGCGGCGATGTTGGCGCCGTTGGAGAAGCCGACGGCGATTACTCGGCTGCGGTCGAAATGGTATTCGGCGGCGGCATGGTCGAGGAATCGGGATAGCTCGCGGGCGCGGAAGCGGATATCGTCCTCGTCGAAGACGCCTTCGGCCAGACGGCGGAAGAAGCGCGGGGCGTATCCGTTTTCCAGGACTCGCCCGCGCGGGCTGAGCCGCGCCGCGCCGGGGGCGAGCAGCGCGCCGAGCGGCAGGAGGTCGCGCTCATCGGTGCCGGTGCCGTGGAGAAGCAGGAGAATCGGCCCGCCGCCGGGCTGGCCCTCACCGGGCGACCAGATATGTTGAAAAGAAGCTAGCTGCGCTATTTGCAATTCAGGCATAATTTACTCCGGGTACATTAGGCTTCAAACTCATCCACCCCCGAAAGCGAGATTCTTGTGCGAAAACCCTGGCCACTCTTGTTCCTGCTCCCCGCGCTGGCTGCCGGCTGCGGAAGCCGTCCCGCCGACGTGACCACCACCACGCAGGTGGTCCGGGATGGAATCACTTATAATTTCCCGGTGGAAGGCGTCCCGCAGGTGACCAAGCAGAGCGGCACGATGCAGATTTTGATCGGCAGCGACGATATCCGCAACGAAAGCGGAAAACTGGTCGTCGATGGGCACACTTACGGCAGGATCAAAGTAGGCGATATTGTGGAATGGCACGCGAATAAGACGATTACGATCAACGGCGTGCCGCAGGACTCGAAGATTATTAGCCATTCCGCGCCGACTAAGTGACCCTCTCCGCCCATTGGGGACACCTCCCCTGCAAGGGATTTTGATCTCCCCTCCTTTTTCCAAGGAGGGGAACCAGAATGCAACCCTACTGTGGGATTGTTTCAAAACTCTCTTTAGTAAACGTGTCACTTAGTGACAGAGCGGTTCTTGGCGTACTCGTCTTTTGGCAGTTTTAGGGTGGGGAGTGCGGCTTCGATTCGGTCGCGGACGGGCTCGTAAACCGGTGGGAGGACGAGCGTGTGGCCGAGGGTTTCCAGGGGCTCGTCGTAAGTCATTCCGGGCGGGTCGGTGGCGAACTCGAAGAGGACGCCGCCAGGCTCGCGGAAGTAGATGGATTTGAAGTAGTTGCGGTCGATGATCGGGCTGACGTTGTAGCCGAGCGCGGAGACGGCCTCGTGCCAGGCGGCGTGGGATTCGGCGTCGGGGACGCGGTGCGCGATATGGTGGACCGTGCCCGCTCCCTGCTGGGCGCGGGGGGCGCGATTGTCCGGGGTGGATTCGATGACCAGCAGATCGGTGTAGGT
>CAXSEA010000250.1:0-5373 GCA_964235675.1 uncultured Armatimonadales bacterium
GTCATGCTAAATACTTATCTCCGGGCAAAGTCTCCGTTGGCCGCAACAATTCAAAGGGTACTGGACAGCATGCCACGCAAACCGGCTCCGGCTACAGCTTGAACGAGAGCGCTGCCGCTGGCGTGACCTGCATGGACAACACTCCTGCCGATTTCACCAACACGACGGTGGCCTGCCCCACACCCAACGGTGCCACTCTAACGTTCAGCCAAATCTAACTCGGCTTAACTCTAACGTTGTCCGTATTCTTAAATAAGCGAACAAAACAAACCACCCGGCTCTTGCAAGAGCCGGGTGGTTTGTTTTGTTCGCTTGTCTTGCTGAAAACAGGCATGTTCTAGGCTACCTATTTGTCTTACTTGGCGAGCTTGAGAGTAAATGCGTTAGCCACCCATTCCGCTGTTCCCGGCTGGCTTCCGACATCCCAGGTAGCGGTCGGCGTAATTGTAGTCCCGGAAGAGGCTGATGTGCCAAGCTCCAGAAAACCATTACAGGCTGGTGTACCGCAGCCTTCTACTTGTCCTTGCATGTATCCTGTTCCGGAATAGAAAGTTGCCGGAGCCTGGGGAGCCATCATCAGCATAAAGGTAACTGTGTGAATCGTGGTGGTTGGCTTGACGGAAGCGCTGATGGTAAAGCCGGAACTGCTCACAATTGAACCAGACTTATCGAGTGGTGAAGATGCAGCCAGTCCTGTGTAAGCAGTCGACGTAAGGGATATATTGTCTGCTCCTTGGGAGTATACGGCGGTTATTGTTTGACCGGACACTGCCTGAGATGCTACGGTATACCAAGCGTCTACTGTTGAATTAATGTATTGGCCTGGATCAATTGGAGGATTGTCGTAGCTAAGGTAGGGAACTAGCTCCTTCCAATTACTGAGCGCCGTACTGGAAGATGAAACTGCGGCAATGGCATCTGTCCCAGGATCCGCTGAACCAAAGACTGACGATCCAACAACTACGACAAGATCGCCTTTGCTGCAGCTGAAATTCTTAACTGTTAGTGTTCCAGCTTTGCCGGCACAAGCGTTTTGCACGGATCCACTCGTAATGGTCACGACACTGGCATATGCTACCGATGTAGCGGTGACCGAGGCCGCCATCAAACTGGCAATCGTTACAACTTGTTTGCATATACTGATTTGTGGTTTGGTCAATCTCATTTTTGACCCCATACTGTTCTTTCAGATGCAGATGATCTTGCTAATCATCTGTTGTCACAATAATGCCATATGCGAGTATGTAAAACATTGCTTGTCAAGAAATAATTCTACGCATTTTATTCTTAGAAACTATTCAAAATACAATTGATTCATGGAGTACGCTCGGCCAATCAATTGTCTACTCTTCATCCCGTTATAGAGAAGATTCGCCGATATGCCTTAAGTACCAAAATCTTGTATCACAGAGAGTTGACAAGACTTTGGCAGTGTGTTATTCTGCCTCTACGATCAACCTAAGCGTTAAGTCAGTTTTCTTGCAACTATTCTCGCGCAGGTGCCGACGATCTTGGTGAGCGGTTTGAGCAGAATTTCGGAGAGGCGCAACGGTCTCACTTGTTACAGCTTTAGCATGGCACTTGCGCTATCTGTGAAGAGTTACAGTTATGATCATATTGAAATTGCGGCATATTCGACCGAAATGCTTCTGACTTTTGCAATCTCTCCAAGAAAGATTTGAATGCACCGTTCGCATCCTGCCGTTGCCATCTTAGCATCTCTGCTCGCCGCATCGCCGCTGATACTCGCTAGCACCGCCGCCCGCGCGCAAAGCGCTCCCGTTTACAAGAACCCCCAAGCCCCGCTCCAGCAGCGCGTCAGCGACTTACTTAACCGATTAACCGAGGCGGAGAAGCTTTCCCTGCTTGGCGGCACCGGCTTTACCACCCAGCCCATCCCGCGCCTCGGCGTGCCCGCGATGGCGATGGACGACGCCGGGCAGGGCGTTCGCGGCGGGCAGGATTCCACTCAGGGGCCGGCTTCGCAGTTTCCGTCGGGCGTGACCATGGCCTCGTCCTGGGACCCCGCGCTGATCGGGCGGGTGGGGCGCGCCATCGGCGACGAGGCCCGCAACAAGGGCACCGGCGCTCAGGTGCTGCTCGGCCCCGACGTCAACATCCAGCGCTCCCCGCTCGGCGGGCGCGACGGCGAGCAGTTCACCGAAGACCCATATCTCAACTCACGCCTCGCCGTCGCCTACATCGAAGGCCTGCAAGGCAGCGGCGACGCCGCCTGCGTGAAGCACTTCGCCGCCAACAACGAGGAAGTGGACCGCATGACCGTGGACGTCCACGTCAGCCGGCGCGCCCTCCGCGAAATCTACCTCCCCGCCTTCAAAGCCGCCGTCGAAGAAGCCCATGTCTGGACCATCATGCCGTCATACAACGTCGTGAACGGCTACCACTCCACCGCTAACCGCTTTCTCCTCACCGATGTCGCCAGGGGCAACTGGCGCTTCGATGGCACGATGATCTCCGACTGGGGAGCCGTCCACGAAACCGCCCGCGTCGTGAACGCCGGCAACGACCTGGAAATGCCCACCGGCGCGAACCTCTCGCCCGAAAAGCTCCAAGCCGCCCTGCAATCCGGCGAAATCAAGCAGTCCCAAATCGACCTGGCCGTGCGGCACATTCTCACCACCGTCATCCGGGTCGGCCTGCTCAACGGCCCCATCACCCCCGACCCAGGCGTGGTCAACTCCCCCGCTCACCAGCAGCTCACCTACCAGGCCGCCGCCGGAGGTATCGTCCTGCTGAAAAACCGGAACGGCATCCTGCCGCTCGACTCCACCAAGCTGCACTCCATCGCCGTCATCGGCCCCGCCGCCGTTAACATGCAGTACGACGCCCAGGGCAGCCCCGCCCTTAGCGGCCCCTACGAGATCGACCCCCTCGACGGCATCACCAAACGCGCCGGGGCAGGCGTCAAAATCAACTACGTCGCCGCCTCCGTCAACGGCACACCCATCCCGGCTTCGGCCCTTGTCTCAGATAAACCTTACGGCGACGTCACCGCGACGGTTACACCCGGCGGACAACCAGGCCTGAAAGCGGAATACTTCAACAACCAGAATCTGGAAGGCCAGCCCACCGCCACTCGCAACGACCCAAATGTTGACTTCAACTGGCAGGCCGGCCCGATAGAAGGCATCGGCCACGAGCATTTTAGCGTGCGATGGACCGGCGAGATTGTCGCCCCCGAAACCGGTCACTTCACCCTGAACATGTCCGGCGACGACGGCTACCGCCTCTACGTCAATAATAAATTGGTAGTTGACCACTGGGTGGACGGCGCGACCACCACCGGCAGCTACGGCATCGACATGGTGCAAGGCCGGCAATACCCCATCCGCGCCGAATACTTCCAGGATGGCGGCTCGGCTATCGCGCAGCTCGGCTGGATCACCCCCAACTCCCAATCCTACAACGACGCCGTCGCCGCCGCGAAAGCCTCCGACGTCGCCATCGTCTGCGTGAACACTGGCTTCACCGAAGGCGAGGGCAACGATCGCCCGTCCATGGACCTGCCCAACAACCAGGACGCCCTCATCAAAGCCGTCGCCGCCGCCAACAAAAATACCATCGTCGTCCTCAACAACGGCACCCCCGTCACCATGACCGGCTGGCTGGGTCAAGTGCCTGGCCTTGTGGAAGCCTGGCTCCCCGGCCAGGAAGGCGGCCACGCATTGGCGTCGATCCTCTTCGGCGACATTAACCCCTCCGGCAAACTGCCCACCACGCTTGCCGCCCGACGCGAGGATTACCCCGATTACGGCAACTTCCCCGGCAACGCGCAAGGAATCGTCCACTACGCCGAAGGTGTCTACGTCGGCTACCGCCACTTCGACAAAGCCGGAATCGCGCCACTGTTCCCATTCGGCTACGGCCTGTCGTACACCACGTTCAAATATAGCAACCTCAAGCTCTCCAGCGCCCGGCTTTCGCCAAACGACACGATCACGGCCACGGTGAACATATCCAACACCGGCCAGCGTCCCGGAGCCGAGGTGGTGGAGATGTACCTCCATGATCCGCGCCCGCAGGAAGACCGCCCCGTCCGCGAGCTCAAAGGCTTCGACAAAGTCACCCTCCAGCCCGGCGAAACCAAAACCGTCACGCTCACCATCGCCCCGCAAGCCCTGGCCTACTTCGACGAGCAGGGCAATCAATGGAAAGCCGACGCGGGGCAGTACCAAGCGGAAATCGGCTCATCCTCCCGCGATATCAAGCAGACGGCGAGCTTCACTCTTGCCTCCATCTACACCAACAAAAATCTCTAGCTTATCCGCTTAACCCACCACTCGCAAGTCGCCGGTACTGACCAAGGATTCAAACAGTATGAACATCACAGCTCCATTTCGCTTCAGCCGCGTTCATCTCGGCTGGACCGCGCTTGCCGCCGCCCTGGCACTGACTGGCATCGTCGCCGCCGCCGCCATATCCTCGCCGTCCGCGGTCGCCGCCCCGCCGCCCGGCTACCATCTGGTCTGGTCGGATGAGTTCAACGGCGCCATCGGCTCCGCTCCCGACTCCACCAAGTGGACCCTCGAAGTGCATTACCCCGGCTTCGTCAACGACGAGTTGGAGAGCTACGACACCAACATCGTCCACGCGCATATCATCGCCGACCCGAGCGCGAGCGATGGCCGCGCCCTGCAAATCGAGGCCACTTCCGACGGCAACGGCGCTTACTCGTCGGCGCGCCTGAACTCCAACGGCAAAGAAAACATCCAGTACGGCTATATCGAGGCCCGCGTCAAAATGCCCTACGGCCAAGGCATTTGGCCCGCCTTCTGGATGCTCGGCACCGACTACGCCACCGACCCCTGGCCCGCCTGCGGCGAGATGGACATCATGGAGAATATCGGCAACAGCCAGTGGTACGGCACAAATCAATCCAGCCTTCACAGCCCCGCCCGCTACGCCGGCAATTCGCTGAACGCCAAATACTATCTGCCCGCCGGCGAAACCTTCCACGACGGCTACCATCTCTTCCAGATGCTCTGGAAAAAAGGCAGCCTCTCGTTCTACGTGGACAACCACCTCTTCGAGACCCGCACCTACGCCGATCTCCCCGGCGACCCCTGGCCCTACGACGCGTCCTTCTTCTTTATTATGAATCTCGCCGTCGGCGGCAACTTCCCCGGCAACCCCGACGCCACCACCACCTTCCCGCAAAACCTCGACGTCGATTATGTCCGCGTCTACCAAGCCAAGTAGACACCCCGAACAAACAATAAAAGCCGCCCGTGATATGGTCACAGGCGGCCTTTATTGTCTTTCCGCCTCATTGTCTTAGAGGGGGAGGGGAGATCCGCTCGGAACCCATCCGTCGCTTCGCGCCACCTTCCCTGTAGGGAAGGAAATATAAGA
>CAXSEA010000251.1:0-5362 GCA_964235675.1 uncultured Armatimonadales bacterium
CCGTGGGTTTGCGGGAGCTGGACGGCATCCCTTGGTATTCCGCCTACGGCGACGGCGCTTGCTCGAATATCGGCGCGGGCGGGGTGGATACGACGCGGATCGTGGTGAATATCAGCACGTCGGGGGCGATTCGGGTGCTGACAGGGCCACCGCGCGCGAACGTTCCGGAGGGCTTGTTTCAATACCGCATGGATCAAGACCGGTGGATCATCGGCGGGGCGGTGTCCAACGGCGGAAATGCTTACGCCTGGCTGAACGAATCGCTGCGGCTGCCGGACCGAAGCCGGTTGGAGGGGGAGTTGCTGCGGGCGAGGCCCGATAGCCATGGCTTGACGGTGCTACCGTTCTGGGCGGGCGAGCGAAGCCCTGGGTGGCACGCGGTGGCGAGCGCGGCTATGGTCGGGCTGAATCTGTCCACCACGCCACTGGAGATCTCTCAGGCGTCGATGGAGGCGATTGGATACTCGCTGCGGACGCTGCGGGAGGATTTGCTCAAGACGTTCCCGTCGGCGACTCAGGTGATCGTCTCCGGGGGCGCGGTGGAGCATTCGCGGTATATGCCTCAGCTGCTAGCCAGCGTGTTTGATTCTCCCGTCCGGAGATCGCTGGACCCGGAGCCGTCGGGACGGGGAGCGGCCCTGGCGGTTTCGGAGCGGCTGGGATTGCTGAAGAGCGTCGGCAACAGCCCGGACCGATTGTCTCGGCCTATCCTGCCGGATAAGAGCGCGGCGGCTGCTTATGCCGGGGGGTACAGCCGGTTTCTTACGCTTTACGAGATGATGATGGGCAAGCGGCTGGAGCAGCCGGTGGCGAAGACCGAGGACACGCTGCGCAACGTCTGAGAGTTTAGGAATTGGCCTTGATCAAACTGTTGTTTGCAGTAGTTTATAGCCTGGATTAGATTGCTTTCTGTTTGGGTGGGTGCTGAAGGCGGAAGCGCAGGAGCAGTCGGCTGGTGTTTGGCGGTTAGGAGTAAATAATAGCTTTTAGGCTGATGTGGCGGGTGTGCTATATTGACGTATGCTTCGAACTTTGTTGCCGCTGCTTTCGTGTCCGGTGTGCACGGACGCGCCGCTGGAGATCGCTCGGGAAGAGCAGGCGGATGCTGGCGGTATTGAATTAGGCGAGTTGCGGTGTACCCGGTGCTCGCTTTCGTATCCGGTTGAGAGCGGCATTCCGCGACTGCTGCCTTCGGAGATGCTGGACGCGCAGAGGGATGAGATTGCGGCGCGGGATGCGCAGGTGGAGCAGTATGACGCTAATACTTTTTTGAACGTATTTGGGCGTTGGGAGATGCCGCTGACGCTGCGTCGGCTTGGCTTGGAATCGTCCGATTTGCTGTTGGAGGGTGGGTGCGGGACAGGGCGGATGACTCAGGCGCTTGCAATGCGGGCGCGGGAGGTGGTCGCCGTCGATTTCTCGTTTGCGTCGCTCGTTGCTAATCAACGCAAGCTGAAGGCGGCCTGCATTAACAACGTTCATCTGGCGCAGGCGGACTTGTGCCATTTGCCGCTTAAGTCGGAGCAGTTTCATCGGGTGCTTTCCTGCCAGGTGCTGGAGCATGTTCCGGGCGCGGAGGCGCGGGACGAGGCGGTGGCGTCGCTCGCGCGGGTCGCGCGGGGCGGGGGGCGCGTGGTGGTGTCGGCGTACCAATATTCGCCTTTGATGGGCGCGAAGGAGGGGCGGCACGACGGCGGAATTCCCTTTTTTCGGTTTACTCGGGCGGAGTTTCAAGATGTGCTCGGTAAGCAATTGAGGGTAAAGTCGATCACTGGCGCTTTGCTTTATCTGTATTTGGCGCAGTGTGATCGAGAAGAGTTGCCGGGAGGGTAGTCGCGAGAGCGCGTTTTCAGAACCCATAGGCGCTGCAGACGTGCTCTACGGCCGGTACATAGGGGTGTCCGAAATGGGCGACGTGAACCAGAATGTGAAATAGCTGTAGGAGAGGGCGTCGCTGCTCGTAGCCGGGATCTAGTGGAGCTATCGAATCGTAGCCACGACGCATTGCGGGCGGGAAGCCGCCGAAAAGCTCCATATAGGCCCATTCGTGCTCGGGATGTCCGTAGTAGGCGGCTGGGTCGATTAGAACAGGCGCTTTGGCACTGACGAGATAGTTGCCGCTCCATAAATCGCCGTGAATCAGGCAGGGCGTGTGCGGGATGGCGGAAAGTAGATCGGGGATGGCGCCGCAGAGCTTTTGCGCTCGCTGGTAGAGTTGGTCGCCGAAGGGTTCGCGGCACTGCGGCAAAACTGGATAGATGCGTTGGTCGCGGTAGAAATCGGCCCAGCTTGGCGACCAATTGTTGTTGAGCGGCCTTCTGCCGAGAAAGCTTGGGAGTTCCAGGCCGTATTGATTATTTGGCGACGGGTTGTTGCGGTGCAGGGCGGCGAGCTGCGCGCCGAAGGAGCGCCCGAATTGTGCGGTGCGTCCGAACGCGGAATCTTCGGCATCGGCCGGTAGATACTCCATCGCGATGAATCTGTCTTGCGGCGCATCCTCCGACGTATCATGGACGGTGTAGACTTCGGGTACCTGGATATCGCCGCTTGCCCCGAGGCGGCGCAGACCGTCGGCTTCGGCAGCGAACATGCCCGCGCTTGCCGTGGCGTTTTGCTTGACGATCAGCTGCTTTCCACTTGTCGCGGTTACCAGTAGCGCGCCGCTGACGTCGCCTCCGGTGAGAAGCTTCGCGGACTGGATCTCGAACTCCAAATCTTGGCGCAAACGCTGAACGATTGTGCCGGCGAGGGGCTGGCTCACAGCTTGTACTCGGCGCGTATGTATTCCAGCAGGCCGTCGGAGGCGGCGCTGACCAGGTCAAAGGTTTGGGCGAAATTACCGTCGTAGTAGGGATCGGGCACTTCTTGGAATCCGGAGCGCGGGGCAAATTCCATGAAGCGGCGCGTAACGGCTGTCGGAGGCGAGGTTAACTTTTTGGCGGCTTGAGCGACGGCGGCGAAGTTGTCGTCGTCCATGGTGCATATAATGTCGAAGCGGGTGAAGTCGTCGGGGGACAAGGCTCGGGCCGCGTGCTCGTAGTCGATGCGCTCGGTTCGCAGGAGGCCTGCCGTACCGGGATGGGGGGCGGAGCCGACGTGCCAGTTTCCAGTGCCCGCGGAATCGGCGGTGATTTGGTTTTCCAGGTTAGCCTCGCGCACTTTGTGCGTGAATACGGCTTCCGCCATTGGAGAGCGGCAGATGTTGCCGAGGCAGACGAAAAGAACTCTGATCATAATTGGAATCTTACCTGCGACAGCATTACGGGCAAACTCTTAAGAGGGTTTAGAAAAATTCCTTACGCATAGAGGGGGCGGGGGCGGTCCGTGTAAAGAGTGGCGCTGGATAAAAAACGGACCCCCCCTAGTCCCTCCGTGGAAAAGGAGGGGAGAAGACGCGACTTTTCCCTACGTCTTCTTCACATTAGCATATACATAGACCAGCAGTAGCCAATTACATCAGCATATATAAGTAAGATCGCCAAACTCTTGCCGGTGTACAGCTTTGCTCGTAATTTCGAAGCGGTGCACTTCGAAATTAGTTACATAACGCGGGCGCGGTATCTCGCTAGCGAACTATAATGATGCCGTGCTTAGTCTTGCTCGTTGCATTCTTCTTTTTGCCGCCGCTAGTGTCTCTAGTATTGTCGCTCCGCCGCCTCCTGTAGTTGTGAGCAGTACCTCGAAGGTGCTTGCGCCTGGTGTGGTCCTGACGCAAACGATTCAATCTTCGCCGCCGCTTATTATCAACGCTCTGGTTGTCGACGCCAGCGGCTCAGGGCTTACGGTCGAGCCGGAGGTGGCGAACGGCTCGCTGACCGACGGCACCGGCGATATTCATAAAGGGCGGGAGAGCGTCGCGGCTTTTGTGAGCCGCACGGGCGTCGTTGCCGCCGTGAACGGCGACTACTTTCCTTATACCGGCGATCCGCTGGGTCTCGGCATTTCAGACGGGGAAATTTACTCGGAACCATACCGCGCGGATGACGGCACGGGGCGAGCGGCGATGGGGTGGCTGCCAAGCGGACGGGTAATTGTCGGGATTCCGGCATTGCAGGCGCGCCTCGTGGCGTCGGACGGCACGTCGCTGCCGATTACGGGGATTGATCGTCTGACTTCCACGACTGATCCCGCGGATGTTTGCTTGGTGACGCCGCGATTTGGACCAACTTCCGGCGGTCGCGGATTGGGAACGGAGATCGCGTTTTCATTAGCGCGGCCTTTTCCAATTCAGGCGGGAAAACCGATTACGACCGTGGTGCAGCAGGTGGTGAGCGGCTCGGCGACGCCGATTGCCGTACCGGAAGGCGGCTTTGTGGTGACTCTGCCGGTGAACAGCCCGCTTGCGGCGCTGGCGTCCGCGCATTTTCGTGCCGGCGATAGGGCGACGCTTTCCATCGATGTTTTAGACGCGACTCCGAGCGCGATTGGAACATTGGGCGGAAGCTGGAACCGGGTTCGCGCGGCGGTCGGCGGGGGGCCGATACTGGTGCGGGACGGGCGCATTGTATTGGATGATACGGCGGAGCATCTTGGCGGCTTGTTCAGCACGGCCCCGCACGCGCGGACCGCGATCGGACAGCGTCGGGATGGAAAAATCGTGATTGTTACGGTGGACTCGGGCAGCGCGCTGAGCGGAGGGATGAGTTTGGCTGACCTCGCGTCGCTGATGAGCCGGATGGGCGCGGTGGACGCGATAAACCTAGACGGCGGCGGCTCCACCACGATGGCGGCGCAGGGCGGGGTGACTCTGGATTATCCGAGCGGGGCGGCGTTCGAGCGGCCCGTGGCGGATATTGTCGCGGTGAGATCGCTGCGGATGAGGAGTTCGCCTGTGCCTTCGTCTTTAACGACGGCGGGCGGATCGCCTTCGTATTCGATTGAGGGCGTTCCGACAAATCCGCTGCTGGGGCAGAGTTACCGATTGTCGGTCGCGAGGGCAGGCGTTGTGCTTGCCGGGGGCGATAGGCGGGCGCTTTGGAGCGGGCCAGTCGGAGCGTGCGGGTTTATCTCGCAGGACGGCGTACTGCATATTACCGGGAGCGGGCACGGGACGGTTCTTGTCCGGGTGGACGGGGAAAACATCACTGGGGATGTTAACGTGGCTGCGCCCGCTCCTACCGTTGCGCCTGTTTCGCCGAATGCGGTTCCGGCAGATGCGCCTGATGCGAAGGGTGGCGGGACTTCAGTAGTGGGAGGGCCGGCTCAAGCCAGCTCGTCCGGCGCGCATGGCAGCGGCGGGACGGAGTCGCAAGTGCGGGGAAGTGCGCCGCGTTAAAGAGTATGGCTGGTCGTGGCTCGCCTCGATTTCGATGGAGCGGGTGGGGAAGTGGTGAGCGTTTGGGTGCGGTTGTAGAGCTTTGTG
>CAXSEA010000252.1:0-5342 GCA_964235675.1 uncultured Armatimonadales bacterium
CCTACCGCCCCTCCCCCCCCCTCGTCAGCGCCCAAGCAACGCGCGACTCTTAGCACTTCCTCTATGTACGACAGCATCCCACCGACTTCTCCGCAACGCGTCGAGACCGTCAGCACTCACAATTTGGACACTCCCCCGGAAAGCGGGGAATTGCCAACGCCGCGGCGCAAGCGCAACGACTCGGTTTCGCCCATCGTCATTATCGCGCTGGTTTTATTCTGGGTGGCGCAAAGCTCTTTAACCGGTGTGGTCACGCGCGCGCTGCATCCGCACAAGCCAGTGTCCGTGGCCGCGCATATGTCCGGCGATATGCCGTCGGAGTTGGCGAGCGGCATTCCGGAGATCGCCATGATGGCGAAGCAGTCCTACCTCGATTTGCCGAGACCGGCGATTGCGCCCGTTAAGCCGGCCAAGGATGGCAAAGCCGATGCTTTCTCGCGGCTGCTGGCGAGCAAAACTCCGCTGGAAACGCGCCGCGACGCATTGAACAAGGCTGCCGCTCTTCTGGCGAAGTATCCCGATCAGACGATTTTGGCGAGAAGCGTAATTTTGCTCCGCGCCGAGACGGGCGACTTAAACCCGCTTGCTCTGCCTGGCTTATTCCCGGCGAAAGCCGCTGCCGCCTACACCGCTTCGGACAAGAAAACGGTTCGTCCCGGCAATGTGACCGGCGCGAAGCCGCTGAATCCGTTGGCGGCCTACGACCCCGTTGCCGGGGAGTCGGTTGGGCGGGCGCGGCTTCGCTTGGCCGAGCGGCAAATTATGGTAGAGCTGTTTTCCACCGAAGCGCCGATCAGCCGGGCATCGGAGGCGGAAATCGCGCGGCAAGTCGGCGATCTACCGCAGATGCGCTGGTGGGGCAAACTGGCGTTGCATCAGGCGGCTCTGCGGGCGGGCGACGCCGCTGGAGCGGCGCGCGCGCTGAAGCAGATCAAGAGCGAAGCGGTTGCGTCCTCCGCCGGGGTGACCGTAGTGACGCTGATGGCGGTCGGCGCGGCGTTGATCGGCCTGATTTGCTTGTTCCTTTTGTTTGTCCGCTGGTCTTCCTCGCACGGTAGCAGCATGCAGGGCGGCGACCGCTCGATTTTAGCGCCGGCGGCGCCGTTGATTCTCGACGAGGACCGCCGCCTTGGCGCAGGCGATCTTGCCAACCTCTTCCTGGTCTACCTGGGGCTGATGACCGTGCTTTCCTTCGTGGTCAGCAACGCGCCGGGAGACGTAGTCCGGCGCGCCGTGCTGCGGCTGCCTTACGAGCGGCAACTGACGGCGGTTATCATGCTGGAATTCGCGCTGACGGCTCTTTGCGGCGCGCTGACGCTCGGCGCGATGATCTGGCTGGCGCGCAGGCGCGGGGCGAGCCTGGCGATTGAGATCGGATTGAATCTCGGAGGGCGATCCTTACTACGCACCGCCGCGTTTGGTTTTTTGGGCTGGTCGATTTCGCTGCCGCTGAGTATTGTAGTCGGCTTAGTGGGCCAGAAACTGTTCCACGGCGCTCCCGAACCGGCGAATCCGATTATTCCTTTGATGATGTCCGCGCCGAACGGCTTGCCGATGCTTCTGATGTATGTGCTGGCGGCGTTTCTCGCTCCGTTTTTCGAGGAGACGATGTTCCGGGGCTTGTTTTTCAACGCCGCCCGGCTGCGCCTCGGGACGACCGGCGCAATCCTGCTGACCGGAGCGGCGTTCGGGCTGGCGCATCCGGTGGGGATTGCCGAGCAATGCGCCTTGGCGACTCTGGGAGCCGTTTTCGCGTGGATGGCTTATACCAAGAAGTCGCTTTTGCCTGGAATGTTTGCGCATTTTTATCAGAACACTTTTGTTTTCGGCAATATGCTGTTTTCGCTGATGGTGATCTCACGGCCGCACCTGGTTTAGCAACTGGCTTTGCCTATTTAGGTCGGCGATGGAAATTCGAGCGCGCGGGGAGGGATGGGTGGGTGGCTCCTCTGCGGGGTGAACTCGCTTCGCTCAGACAGGCACTCCTCGCTCCGATACCCATCCCTCCCCGCGCTTGAGCGAGTGCGACGCGTGTCGGGCTTTGGAGATAGCTTTTGTGAATTGCTTTACAGATCTCGCGCATTCTTGACGGCAAACAGCGGATGAGGCGCAAAGCGGTGCATTTTGAATTTAGTTACATACGCCTCCAACTACCGTTAACTTTATTGCTTCTGAAAGTTTTCCTATTTCGTTGGCGTTAGGAAATGCCACTCTCCAGTTCAGTTTGCCCGACTTGCGGCAAATGGCAATTTCGCTTGCCCCGCATCTTAATTTCCTAACCCATCAAAAAAGTCGAGAGCAATACAAAAAGCCCTATTCCATTTGTAAATGAGCTGAATAGGGCTTCTTTGTGAAACAGGATTAAATTAAACAAGGATGGGCTAGGCGGCGGCTGCGGCGGGGGGCTGAGGCTGTTGGTTCAGCAAGAGCGCGAGTTTGGCGGCGCGGTCAGCGGGGAGGGCGGCCATGACTTTGCCGGCCTTTTTCTCGTCCATGGCGCTGAGAGCGAGAACCACCTGGTTGTCGCCCTGCTTGGCGAAGATGCGCGCGAGATCGTCGGGGCTCATCGTGTCGTAGATATCGGCCAGCTTCGGGGCGAGCGTGGTGGGCTGGGCCGGAGTCGCGGTAGACGCGCTGCGGGATTTGTCGAGCGCGTCCCGCTCGGCGGCAATCTGCTGGCGCTCGGCGTCCAGGGATTGCTTTTCGTCGGCGTCGTCTTTGCTCATTGCCGGAGCGGATGCCGATGCCGTGGAGCTGTCCGGCTTGGAGGCCGCCGCCGCTTTCGCGCTCTTAGCCGTATGGTACAGGCCGAGCTTGGTCAAGATGCCGGCCGCGGCGGGCGACGCTTTCGCCAGCTTGGCGGCGGGGATCTTATGCGTGAAGAGCAGCCCCGCGAAAATCCCGACGAGGCACAAAACGATTCCGAGAAAGATGCCGACTATTTTCATGAGTTTGCCAGAATGCCGCGTATTTTGCGGACATAGCTTTGAGTTTCAGGATAGGGTGGAATGCCGCCGAAGCGCTTGACCGCGCCGCTGCCGGCGTTGTAGCCTGCCAGAGCAAGATCGAGGTCGCCGCCGAACTCGCTGAGCAGCGAGGCGATCTCCCGCGTGCCGCCGTCGATGCTTTGCGCCGGGTCGAACGGGTCGTTGACGCCGGCGGCGCGGGCGGTGGACGGCATCAGCTGCATCAGGCCCTGCGCTCCGGCGCGGGAGACGGCGTTCGGGTCGCCGCCGGACTCCACCTGCATCACGGCGGAGACGATTTTCGGATCGACACCGTACTTCGCGGCAGCCGCGCCGATTTGCGGGGCGAAGTCGGCGACTTTGGAGCCGGTGGCCTCCGATGGGTCCAAAGGACGCACCGGGGAGCCGTCGGGGCCGAGCTGGCCGACGCCGAAAGCGGAGACGGGAGGAGCGTCGGGCGGGTTGTCGCCGCCGACGGACGACGCTCCGGCGAGGGCTTCGGAAAAAGCGCCGTTGTTTTGCGCCGTGCCCGGCGCGGGGGCAATCGCCGGTTGTGACTGCTCGCCTGTCAGTGTGGCGATGCGCTGCTGGATGGCGTCGATTCGTGCTTCTATACCGCTGATCGGGATGTTCATGGGCTTTGGTGAAATTTGGGTCGTGGCGCGAATTTACGCCGCTTTGGCTTGTACTGCTCGGAACTGGTGCCGGAGGGTCGCCAGCTCGTCGACCTCGTTTTGTGTGACGCGCTCGGCTTCCAGCATGTGCGCGCGCAGGGCGTTGTCACGGAGGGTGATTACGGCTTCGGTGTCCTGGCTGGCATCGACCAGGAGGAGCCGGCATTTCTCGACGCTGCGCTCCATTTCGGTCAGCACGTGCTCCTGGGCGACGATGTCGTGAACTACCTGCTGCAGGTAGCGCTGATACGCCACTTGCTCGTGCGGGTCGATGCCGCCTTCCATCCGGAGCGTGTTGAGATTGTCCAGCATCTCCACCTTGAGCATTTCTAACTCGGTCAGGATGGCCCGCACCGACGCGTGCTCCTGCAAGGCTTCCGAATAGCTTTGCTGGACTTGCTTCTCGAACCGCTCGCGCTGCTCGAGAACGGCTTGCAATTCAAACTTAAACCGCTTCATCCGTGACTATCCTCCGCAGTTGTTGCCGTGTGTCGGCCGCCGCGCTTGGCTCGTGCTCGCGCTGGCGCAGAAAATCGCTGACTCCAGGCATGAGCCGCCGGGAGCGGTCCACGGCGGGGTTGGTTCCGGCGACATAAGCGCCGATGTTGATCATCGCTTCCATTTCTTTGTATGTCGCCATGATGTTGCGCGCCTCGCCCGCCGCCGCCAACTGCTCCGGCGGGGTGATCTGGTCCATAACACGGGAGACGGACGCGGCGATGTCGATGGCCGGATAATGGTTCTTCGCCGCGAGGGCGCGGCTGAGAACGATATGTCCGTCCAGGATGCCGCGAACCGTATCGGCGATCGGCTCGTTCATATCGTCGCCGTCCACCAAAACCGTGTAGAGGGCGGTGATCGTGCCGCGCTCGCCGGTGCCGGAGCGCTCCAGGACGCGCGGCAGGAGCGCGAATACCGACGGCGTATAGCCGCGCGTGGCGGGGGGCTCTCCGACGGCCAGGCCGACTTCGCGCTGCGCCATCGCCAGGCGGGTGACCGAGTCCATCATCAGCATGACGTCCTTGCCTTGGTCGCGGAAATACTCGGCGATGCAGGTGCCGACTAGAGCGGCTTTGAGGCGCACCAGCGGCGGTTTGTCGGAGGTGGCGACCACGACCACGCTGCGGCGCAGGCCTTCCTCGCCTAGATCTTCCTCGATGAACTCCCGCACCTCGCGTCCGCGCTCGCCGGTGAGGCAGATGACGTTGATATCGGCTTCCGTATTGCGGGCGATCATACCGAGCAGGGTGGATTTGCCGACGCCGGAGCCGGCGAAGATGCCGACGCGCTGGCCTTTGCCGATAGTCAGCAAGCCGTCGATGGCGCGGACGCCGACTTCCAGCGGCTCGGTGATTCTTTTACGCTTGAGCGCGTCGGGAGGGTCGGCGTTCACGGGATAGTGGCGCGCGTTCGGCATGGCGGACGCGGTTAAGCTTGCGCCGTCCATGGGATTGCCGAGGCCGTCGAGGACGCGTCCGAGAAGGTGGTCGCCGACTAGAATTTCCTGGTTGCGCCCGGTGCCGATGACTTCGGCGCCGGCGCGCACGCCGGACATGTCGCCGAGGGGCATCAGCAGAACGCGGTTGGATTTGAACCCGACCACTTCCGCCGGCAGGGGGGGCTTGGTTCGGTTGGCGCGGATCAGGCAAATCTCTCCGATGTGGGCGGCGGGACCGGCGCTTTCCACGATTAAGCCGATGAC
>CAXSEA010000253.1:0-5208 GCA_964235675.1 uncultured Armatimonadales bacterium
GACGACGCTTTACAACTACATTTGGGCGAACACCGGTGGGCCGCACGGGTTCAACATGGCCTTCTACGACCAGTACACCACCCACGCCGGGTTCGTCGGCAGCTTGTCGGAAGCGCGCAACGCCGTCTACGGCAACTTCCCCAGAGGCCTCGGCACCTATGCCGCTGAAGCGCTGGCAAGCTCCGTCCAGCGCTACCAAGACCATCGCGGGATGTACATCATCGTCATCACCGACGGCGAGTTCGCCGACAAGATGCAGGTGCAGAACTACATCGTCCAGCAGCTTCTGCCGAAGCTCACCCCCGAAAACCCCTACGCCTTCCGCCTGCACTTCATCGGAGCCGGCCACGAAGTAGACCGCGAGTTCCTGGAGCAGTTGGAGCGGGCCGCGTCGGGGCAGGGCGCGCCGCTGGTCACCCAGCACCACCACGCCCATCTCAGCCACAGCCACAACACCATCCTGGACGAAATGGACAAAGCCTACGTCGGCGTCTCGCGCGATGCCGCGTTCGGCTCCCTCGGCGCTCTGGTGGGTCTCGCGGAAAGCGCCCAAATCACCGAGCCGGACAATCTGGTCTCCCGCTGTGTGGATTCCTCCACTCGACGCTCCTGGCACGGCTCATCGGCGCGCATCGGCTTTCTGCCACGCCATGCCGTCCTCGGCTGCGAGCTGGCCGCGCACCATCCGAACGGCGATCTGCCCCTGGCGATCCGCTACATGGATATTAACGCGCGGCAGGTGCAGTTCACCATCCCTGTCCCGATGCCGAAATCGACGGCAGTCGCCGCGCCGCCCCCGGCAAGCCCGCTGCCGCCTTCCAGTTTTTCCACCGCCGCCACTCCCCCCACGCCGCAGACAGGCGGCGCATCCCTCTTCGGCATCAAGCTGCCCTGGCTGCATGTCAGCGGCTCGCCCGAGGAGCAGGCGCACCGCGAGCAGGAAGCCCGCCAGCGTCAGGAATTGCAGCAGCGTGTCCAGCAAAACCTGGCCGCCGAGCAGCAGCGCCAGCAGCAGGATCTGCGCGAGCTGGCGCGGGGCGGCATCCCCATCCAGGCCGTGGAGCGACTGAAAGAGATCGGCGACCAGGAAGGCGGAATCTTCACCAGCGACCTCACGCCCGAGGAATCCGGCCTCCTGCGACGCGAAGGCTACCGCGCCCTGGGAATGGTCACCGGCAGCGCGATGTACCACGTCGGCCAGGCCTATGCCTCCGCCACCGGCGACTGCGAGGTCACCGTCCTCTCCGACGCCTACAACGCCGCCACCCAGCTCGCCGTGGATAGAATGCGCCAGGAGCTGGCCCATATCAACGGTCACGGAGTGGTCGGCGTGCGCCTGTCGCTGGTGCGCCATGAGTGGGCGGACAAGACCATCGAAGTGCAGGTAATCGGCACCGCCGTGGAAGGCCCCGGCGCGCCGCCGAAAGACCCCTGGCTCTGCGACCTCTCCGGTCAGGAGTGGTACGCCCTCCACCGCGCCGGCTACGCCCCCGCCGGTTTAGTTTGGGGCCACGCCACCTGGTTCATCCTGACCACGCAGGCCGACGAATGGAACGTCCGCTCCTGGAGCAACGTCGAGATGTCGCACTGGAGCAACGCCCTCAGCAAAGCCCGCCACATCGCCCTGAACAAAGTAAAAGCCCAAGCCACCCGCCACGGCGCGTCCGGAGTCGCCGGGGTAGCGGTGGAGCGCCGCTTGGACGAAGTCCGCCTCACCGGCGGCGAAGGCGGCGTTTACGAGCGCGAGCATCACAACCTGGTCGTCAGCATCCTCGGCACCGCCATCCGCCCAGTCCCCAACGCCCCCACCAGCGTCCGGCCCACCGTGCAGATGCTTTCGCTGAGGGATGGGCGCCTTTCACCGATTGCGATCAAGGAGAAGGATGTGGCGGTGGAGTGAAATTGCAACTTGTTTTAAGAAATGGTGTATTCACTTGACTTAGGTGATGGCGGTAACTTGTCCTACGACGGCTTAACACGAACGAAGGGATTGCTATGCTCATCAAAATCAAATGGAAGCTCTCGATCGCTGCAATCAACTGCTTCGTCTTGACAATTTGTGCAGCTTTCATCTCTGGATGTTCAGCTAAAGTTGCCGTGAATTCCTCGTCCTCACTTGTCTCTGTTCCACAAGTTAAAGCAGCAGCTCCAACGCCTGCGCAAATTGCTCAGGCGAAAGCGACTGCTGCAAAGGAAAAAGCCGCCGCGCTTAAGGTGCAACAAGAACAGCAGCGTGAGGCCGTTTTGTCGCAAAAGCGCGTTCAGCAGGCTGCTGCCGAAGCAAAGAGACAAGAGGAGGCAAAAGGGATTGGTTTGTCATATGATCAGGTAACGGCAGGAATATCTGACAAGATGGATTTATCGGATGGTGATCCTGTAAATGGCCGCAGAAATACAGCTGGACAATATGGCGATCATGGTTCTCTTATCCAAGTTATTGGCGATCACGATAATGTTTGGCAAGCCAGCGTCACAGTGGTTCAAAGTGCTTTAACAAATGATGATAATGATCCCAGCACAAGCACAATCGCAAATGGTGCCCTGACGCTCCTGTTTATGCATAATATTACGCCTCAGTGGCCGGGTGGGACCCAATGGTTGATTGATGCTACCAAACGTGCACAAGATAATCCAAATACACTTATAGCATCAAAAGCGCATGGCATTATTCGATATACAGTAACGTATCGCGATACTTTAACAACTGTGATTATTGAGGCAAAGCGTGCCGATAATCCAAGTGACGATTAAATCGCAATTCTGATCGGTAGTTCCTTTACAAGCTAAGTCGATCTCTCCCGTAGCAGCACGGTGGAAAGTTCAATTGCTTAGCTTATAGCTGGACACGCAAAGCTGATATATGCGCTGCCGAGAACATTTTAATTACTTCCTTGTGTTATCGTAAGAATTCCGCTGCAAATCAGTTTAAGCTAGCTCGTCCATCTCGCCCAAAGCTGTGAAGTACGCTTGGATAAACTAGAGATTACGTAATTGAAGTGAATGATATGCATGTTGGATTATTCTTTTAATGACAATATGCACTTTTAAGAACGATTTAGACGCTTGATTACCAACAATTCACCATGGATACCCATGGCTTGCAATGCACCGTTGTTCTCTACTGCAATAGATAATCCATCTCTAACAATCCGCACTTCTGACGTGCCGCCCCTGCCTAAGACAAGAGGAATATTCGTGTCAAGCCATCTAGTGCTTCCTGTCCAGTATGGGTCGCAAACTCGAAGAAGTATCATTTGACACGCAATGCTTTGTTTTAGGTCTGCATCATCATCAGTGACAGACATTGAAAGAGTAATTTGACGCAGGTTTAATGGTGAACCAATAAGCTCAAGATCATTAAGGTGGTTTCCAGACATTCCCATCCTGCGAGACACTCCATTCACTGGATGTGCAGCCTCAAGGTCGAAGTTCATTGGCAGCCTGCTAGTTACATCAGTCTGCGTTAGCCTGCCAACCGTTGCACCAGACGCGACAGACAGAGTAGGTATGAGTAGTATTGCAATCGCTAGTAGTTTCATATGGTCATTTTACGTCAAAGTAGAGCAAAATTTTATACACTGGCCACCACTATCAGGAGATATTGGTATTCGATAGTGCACTAAGATACAGTACGTTCTTAATCAGGAATCTAACACCATGAACCCAACTAACACCACCAACCCCAGCGAAGACGCGCAGTACGCTCAGCTTCCCGGCCATGCCACGGAGCGCTTGGTCGAGATGCGGGGCAAGAACGAGTCGCAGCGATTATTCACCAGCGATCTGTCCACCAGCGAGTTTTTGCTGGTGAAAGAGGCCGGGTTCGATCCGGTCGGCCTGGTGGTCGGGTCGTCGATCTATCATGTCGGCTTTCAGCAGTCGGCGTTCATGCAGAACCAGGAGATGACCGTCCTTTCCCAGGCGATGTACCGCGCCCGCGAGCTGGCGATGGACCGCATGGAGGAAGAAGCCCACGAGCTTGGCGCGGACGGCATCGTCGGCGTCCGGCTGGAAGTGAACCATAAAGAATGGGGCCACAACATCGCCGAGTTCGTCGCCATCGGCACGGCTGTCGTCCACCGCAACGATCCCAGCCGCTTCCGCAACAAGCACAACCGCCCGTTCACCTCGGATTTGTCCGGCCAGGATTTCTATATCCTGCTGCGCTCCGGCTACCGCCCACTCGGGATGGTCATGGGCAACTGCGTCTACCATGTCGCCACGCAGAACTTCGGCAACTTCATGAAAAACTTCAACCAGAACACCGAGCTGACTCAGTACACCCAGGCGCTCTACGACAGCCGTGAGCTGGCGATGGAGCGCATGCAGAAAGAAGCCGAGGATCTGGGCGCGAAGGGCATCGTCGGCGCGAACATCCACGAGCGCACCCACGCCTGGGGCGCGCACGTAATCGAGTTCTTCGCCATTGGCACCGCCGTGGAGGAAATCAGCCAAGACCACGTGATCGAGCCGCCGGTGATGGTCCTGCCGCTCATCAGCTGAGGGAGACTTGAATAGAGCATCAGGAAGTTCGTCGTCGGCGCTTCTCTAGAGATTGTTTTCGCGCAAAGCCTCCTGGCAATAATGCAAGATTTTTGCTTCATTCACGTGCATTCGTATTCGCATCCTCTAAAATATTATCCTCGTGGAGTTTTGCTCCGCGCTGTGAGTGGGTAATGTTCTGTCTACCAAGACGGACAAAATTCACTCAGGGAGAACTAAAATCATGGCTGACCGCGATACATACAACGACGATACAACTACAACCAACACGGGGGCGCATAATGCGGCTCCGAATCATGGCATCGACGGCAATAACGACCATGACGCCACCAAGGGCGGCATCGGCGGCGCAATCGGCGGTGCCATAGTCGGAGCGCTTGCGGGCGGGCCTGTCGGCGCGGTGATCGGCGCAATCGCCGGCGGCGCGGCCAGCGCGGCGGGTGTCGCGGCGGTAGATCGCCACGATCATGACGGCAGCCCCGCGGACACAACTGCAACCGGCACCGGTACCTCCGCTTCGTTTATCGGCAACAATAGCGACACGGTTCCTTCCGCTCCCGCTTCAGCCGCTTACAAGGGCAGTGACACCTACGCTACGGACAACACGTACGCCACCACTCCCGCAGCTACAACGACTGGCTACAACACGAACGTCGGTGCCAACACTGTCGCCGATGGCACGGTTATCCCGATTGTCGAAGAGGA
>CAXSEA010000254.1:0-5163 GCA_964235675.1 uncultured Armatimonadales bacterium
TTGTCGAAGTTGTTTCCAAAATCATTGACGATAGTGTAATGGGAGCCGTCGGGCGCGATACTGAATACAATGCCCGAGCCGGTGGCTCCTCCGTCGCGGGCAACTCCGTAGAGATTGCCGTCGCTGGCAAGCAAGAGTCCTCCGGTCGGCTGATAGCCGTCATAGGGGACGCTGCCGTCGGAGAAGGTGTGCAGCACCGTTTCGGTGTAGCCGCCATCGCCATTGCTGTCAGGAGCGAGACGGAAGATGATGCCGTCGTTGTCGTCGTTTCCTCCTGATTCAGTAACGCCGTAAATATTGCCCGCGCTGTCAATCTGGAGATGTCCGAATTCGGGATTTTCGCCGCTGGTTGAACCGCTGAAGTCGTACAACACTCTCAGAGTGCCGGCCCCAGGGAATGCACCGGGGGTAAAGGTGAATACTACGCCCTCCTGACTGCTGCCTCCGTAGTTGGTGAATCCGTAGAATGTATTGGTGAGGGAGCCGGGCTGCTGCACCAGAGTGCATTCGGGGCCTTCGCCATCGTAGCCGGCAAAATTATGCTCCACGGCGTAGTTGGTGCCATCGGGATTGATGCTGAAAATAGTGCCGTCGCCACCGTCGGTCGTGCCGTAAAGCTTGCCATCGGTGCCAAACGTCAGAGCGCCGCCGATAGGCTCAGTTCCATCAGCGCCGCTTCCAAATGTGTGAAGGATCGTATAGTCGGTGCCGTCCGGGTTGACGCTGTAAATGATGCCGTCACTGTTGGTGCCGCCGTATGTGGTCGTTCCATAAAGCGTGCCGGTGGGGCCGATGGTCACCCCCTGGTAAGGCTGGCTGCCGTCGGCAGACCCTCCGGCAAAGGTGTGGATGATAGTTTCTTGCCCGGTGGGAGAGAGCTTGTAGATGACGCCTACGTTATCGATTCCGCCCGCGTTGGTGGTGCCGTAAAGGGTTCCGTCGGTGCCGGCGACTACCTCGGACGGCTGTGCGCCATCGTAGGGCTGGCCCGTAAAACTATGCAGGAGGGTTTCAGTGACGGCGGCGTGCGCGGCAGCGCCGGTGAAGCATGCCAAAGGTAAAACAAGAGCAGACGCGATGATCGCAGCGCGGAGTTTGATGGGCGGAAGCATGAAGAGAATCCTCTTATCTAGTGAAATAGGGCTAGCTTTTAGAAGAAAATAGCTGAAAAGAGTTTACTACAGATTTGATTCGCGGACAAGGCTTCACGCGGAACCCTGGTACCAGTACCTAGCACCCATCTTTCTTGAATTGGTATGCGGTGGTGCCGAGCAGGAAAGCGGGGATGTTGAATGCGGCGGCGGAAAGCGCGGCGCGGAAGCTGAAGATACGTTGCAGAGTGGGGCTTTATATTTCGAGAGAAAAGTGGTTGGCGAGCTTGCTGGAGGGAAGCAGTTCAGTCAGCATCGGACTGTCGGGCGGTTCTGGCAGGGAAAGCGGCAAATCGGGCTGTTTGCGACGCCTAGGCCTAAGCACTCGGCTCACCGTCAATAAAAATCCCGGCTGCATGCCGTATAGCGATGCAGTCGGGGATTTGAGAGGCGTATCGCGCGGTCGAGACTCTACGCTGCGAGCAGAGGACGCTGGTCGCCGGATTCGGTTTCTCGGAGGGTAATTACGGTGACTAAACTTTTCACTACCGACGGGTCGAACTGGGTGCCGGCGCAGCGCCATAGCTCCGCTAGAGCGTCATCGGAGCTGCAGCGGGCGCGGTAAGGGCGGTCGGTGACCATCGCGCAGTAGGCGTCGGATACGGTGATGATGCGGGAGGCGAGCGGGATAGCCTCGCCCGCGAGCCGGTCGGGATAGCCGTCGCCGTTCCAGCTCTCGTGGTGGCCGCGGACGATGGGCGCGAGGGCGCGCAGCGCCGGAATCCGCGCGACAACGTCGCCGCCGATGGACGCGTGCGAGCGCATCACGACCCATTCCTCCTCGGTGAGGCGGGCCGGCTTGTGCAGGACAGCGTCGGGAATAGCGACTTTGCCGATATCGTGCAAGCGTCCGGCGATGCCGACCATCCGGGCTTCGGAGTGGCTCATGCCGAGCTCCAAGGCGACGTCGCGCGCTAGGCTTTCCACGTCGGCGGTGTGATCGCCGGTGTAATGATCGCGGACTTCCACCAAGGCGGTGAGCGCTTCCACCATGCCGAGCAAGGCAGCCTCGTCACGGGCGTCGCGGGCCAGCAGGGCTTCGGATTCGGACTCGGTCAGAGCCGTGTTGACGTCCGCCGCCGTCCGCACCTGGTTGCGCCCGCATCGCTTGGCGGCATACATCGCGCGGTCGGCGGCGTGCATGAGCGCGTCGCGGTTGAAGGCGTCGTCGGGGAAGGTGCCCGCGCCGATAGAGCAGGTCAGAAGCAGGCCTCCGGCAACATTGAACGAGTGGCTCGCTACCGCCGCGCGGACTCGCTCGGCGATTTTGTAGGCTTCACGGGAGTCAGCCTCGGGCAGAAGCGCGACAAACTCCTCGCCGCCCCAGCGTCCGAGGAGGTCGATGCCGCGCAGGTTGCGGCGAATCACCGCGGCGAACTCCCGCAGGGCGAGGTCGCCGGAGGCGTGGCCGAAGGTATCGTTGACGAACTTGAAGTGGTCGATGTCTAAAAACAGCACCGAGCAGGCGCGCCCGGTGCGGGTGGAGCGCTCTAGTTCCGAGTCGATGGCCGAGACCAGGGCGCGGTGGTTGGGCATCTCGGTGAGCAGGTCGGTGGTCGCCATGGACTGCAGCCGCTCGTTGGCGCAGCGGAGGGCATCGAGGTTGCTGGTCAGCTCTCCCTGGGTGCTGGCGAGCTGCCGGTTCAAATCTCGGGTTTCGGCGATTGCCAGAAGCTGGCGCACAATGACCAGGGCCAGCACGCCGGCAGCGCCGATATAGACGCCGACCGCATACTGACGCCCCGTATGGCCTTGCAACCCGGCGTAAAGAGCTAGAAGGCCGACGCAGGGCAGGAGCGCGTAAGGGGTGAGCGTCAGCCATACGCTGGACGCCGCCGAAGGCTGGACCAGCGCCGCGTCCACTCCGGCGTTCGCATCGGACGCTTTGCTGATACGCTCGGCGCTGAGGCGGGACCAGCCGACGGCGAGGCCAGTCAGCATGTAGCCAAGGATAAGGCTGTCGTCTAGCCAGGTGCCGGTTACGGCGATGCCGTGCAGCGCGCGCCAGTCATTGTAGGAATCGGCTCCGACCGCGATCAGCATGCCGATGCAGAGCAGGCGCACGATGTAGTGCTGCTCCCGGCTGGAGGCGCGCGCTCCGATCAGCAAAACGCAGACGACCAGAACAAGGTCGCCGATGGGATAAGCGGTCATGACCGCTTTTTCCAGCGTGGTGATATGGCCCTGATGCAACATCGGGCCCAGAATGAAATACCAGCTGAACGTCACGGCGGAGGCCATGACAATTAGGCCGTCGAGGCCGATGCGCGCCCTGGCGGAGTCCGGCAAAGGCTTCGAGGGCGAGGCCAGGAAGCCGAGCAGAAGCAAAGGATACGCAAGGATGTAGAGGGCGTCGTCCCAGCCGACCAGCGGCTCGGTGTGGCAGGCGAACTGGTAGGTCATCCAGATGATCTGGCCGATGCCGAAGGAGAGCATGCTGAGGGCGGAGAACATCGCCATCCACTCGGAGCGGGGCTGATCGCGCAGGCTGAAGTGGCTCCAGGTTCGCGGCGACTTGCCGACAAAGCACAGCGCGGCGGACAGCAAGCCGCCGGTGATTTGCAGGAGGTCGTCCCCAGCCGTATAGATCTGGTGATTGCTGAATCGCAGCAGCAGCCAGAGCAGATAGACGGCATTGTAGGCGGCGATGAAAATCAATCCGCGTACAACCACCCCGCGTGTTTCGTCTGAAGTCATAGATACAAGTTTATGCTCGGCAGACAGCGTTGTAGCTGACGCGCAATGCTCCCCTGGTTCCACCCCACCAATTAGAAGTCCGTCAAGCCGCTGAATATTCACTTGCTCCGCCGCCCGCCGACGATCAGTCTCGCGTCATATCTGGCTTCATTGCCATCGGAGCAGAAAACGTGGGCGGTAAGAACGAAATAATTGTCGGCTGATGGGCATTACGACTTGAGAATATTTCACAAGAAAAAAGCCGCCTGCCTCCGCTCGAATTCCTTGTTCGGGAATCCAATTGGAAACAGGCGGGCTTTCGTCGAAAGGAAGCGGCCTATGCCGCGTTCAGCGAGACGCGCCCGGCGCTGTTCTGGTCGTCGCCGCTGAGGGCTTTGACGATGAGGTAGGCCGAAACGCCGAAGAGGACTTTGTTCAGAACGTCGGCCACCGACGAGGCGACTTGGCACCAGTCGAGATTGATGGAGGATGAGTGAGCCGACAGCCCCTCCAGAATATAAACGACCGGATAGACGCCCCACAGCGAGACGATATACCAGTTCAAGGACTTGATGCCGCTTTGGATAGCGTCGGGCAGTTCGGCTGCTTTCGCCAGGCGCGGAGCCGTGGTGAAGAGCTGCCAAATGATGACCAAATAGCCGAATGTGGAAATAGTGCCCCAGATCCAGTGGCTCTTGATGGAATCGTCGCCGTTGTTGGGCACCCAATGTCCCATCACGGTATGGCCTTGCAGCTCACCGATCAGGCCCGTGACAATCATGAAGAGATCGGCCACGATCAATGTCGCGGCGAACTGGTAGCCGCGCACCTTCAGCAAATCGTTGTACTTAAGGAGTAGCAGCGGCGTGGTAATGGTCCAGTCGATGTAGCGCAGGATGGTCGGAAAGGGCTGGTTAGGCTCATAGTTGTTCCAAATGAAATAGTACGCGACGGCGGCGATGCCGCAGATCATGGCGGAGGTGACTACGGATCCCCGGTATTTAGGGATGATCTCGTCTTTTTGCGCGAGGAAATAGACGAAGAAGCCGCCCAGGGAGAGCATGGCGGTGACCAGGCTCCAAAAGACCAGGTACTCGGGAAGGGAGTGGGCGGGGTTACTGAGAAAAGGGGACATCAATTTTACTGCTTTCCAGCTTTGAAGCTTCGACAAAATAACGGCAGCGCGCGCAGGCAGGCGCGCGTTCACCGGCGGAAACGTTCAGCACAGTAAAATCAGTTCCCGCATCAGCATCGGCGCTGCCTAGCTGTCCGTTACAGGTTCTTTCAATGAGCATTGCCACTGAACGCTGTATCCAATTCTTATCCCCGCGAACGC
>CAXSEA010000255.1:0-5134 GCA_964235675.1 uncultured Armatimonadales bacterium
GTTCCGCCGCTGGGCGCTTTGGCGGTGAGTGTCACCGTACCGGTGGAGTTGTCGCCGCCGGTCACCGAGCTTGGGCTGAGCGAGACCTTGGAGACCGCTACCGCAGTCGAAGCCGGGGTTACGGTCAACGTGGCGGTTTTGCTGACGCCGCCGGAGGTCGCCGTGATAGTGACGCTGGTGGAGGAAGTGACGGCTTTCGTCGTGATCGTGAACGTATGGGAGCTGGAGCCGGAATCGATGGTTAGAGTCGAGGGGACGGTGGCGACGCTGGTATTGCTGCTTTTCAGCGATACAGTCGTGTTCGCCGTCGCGTCGGCGGTGAGGTAGACCCGGTTCGCCGTGGTAGCCGCAGAGCCGCCGACGGTGCTGGCCGGGCTGATGAGCACCGATTTCAGTACCGGACCGGACGACGCGGCCGGGTTCACCGTGATGGTGCCGGATTCCGAATAGCCGTAGTAGCTCGCCTTCAACGTAGCCTTTGTGGCTGTGGTGACGGTCTTAGCGGTGATTGTAAAAGTGGCGCTGCTGTTGCCCTTGGAGATGGTGACGCTGCTCGGCACGGTGAACGCGCTGGTGTTGCTGCTCGTCAAGGTGTAGGTCTGGTTTTTGGAGGCAGGCAGCGGAATGGTGATCGTTCCGGTGAGCGTCTTGCCCGAGGTAACGGACGTGGCCGACGCGGATAGGGTCCACTCGATGTAGGTGGGCGCGTTGGCGAGGTCTTGAATGAGATGCAGCGTGTCGTTCGGAGTTCCCCAGCCCGTGGCATTGTCGTAGCCTGTGACCGCTTTGAAGTAGCCGTTGGTGGAGCCGTCTTTGATGTCGTGGAAGTCGGTGCCGTAGCTGCTGGATTCGGCGACGGTATAGATATCCGGGTCGGCTTCGCCGAGGAGCGGAACGCCGGCTTTTTTGCGAAGCTGGTTGACGTCGGAGAGGATTCCCGCCCAGAGCGGCGTGGCGGCGCTGGTGCCGTTGGAGCCTACCCAGCCCTGGGTTTCCTTGGCGTAGTCGGTGAAGTAAACGTCGTAGCCGCCGTCGTCGAAGTCGCCGAAGAGGGAAACGTCCGGCGTGTTGCGCATGGTGGTGGAACCCTGCTTGTTGACGCTGGTGCTAAAGGAGTCTTCCTGGAAGAAGGGCAGATCCCAAAACGCGCTGATGCCGCCGCCGCTGCCGGTTCCTACCGGGCCTCGCTGCGTGTCATCGGAATCGAACCAGGAGCTTTCGCTCGAATACGCTTCGATTTCGTCGCCGTTGCTGTCGGTCTCCTCTTTGTCGTTGAGCAGAGTGCCGCCGACGCAAACGACGGTTGGCTGCGAGCCGGGATCGAGAACATTCGGGGAGGTGTTGTTCTCGTCCGCGTCGGCGCCGGAGTCTCCCGACGAAACGAGCACGGTTTGTCCCTGGAGCGCGAGCTGGTCGAGAGCCTCGCCTTCGGCGTACTGATCGGCCTGAGATTCTTGATCTTCGGCGAAGCCGTAGGAGACGCTGACGATGTTGGGGCGGGTGGAGGCGTTCGCCATGTCGGCGAACGCGTCGGTGAAATCGACGACTTGCGCGTTCAACGAGCTTGCCTGATCGTTCGATTCGTAAATCTGTATCTGGGACGCCCCGTAGGCATCCGTCAGGAGCATGTCAATGTCGAGCTCGGTCTCGCCCGCCGCGCCGCCGGGGGTGTTGTCGTTCGGATCCGTGTCGTAGCCGTTGACCGAGTAGACGTTGATGGGCGGGACGGTGCCGCCGCCGATGTTGTAGTACTGCTCGTACTCGGAGATGTCGTCCGGGGTGAAGGTGCCTTCCTCGGCGCAGGCGATCACCTGGCCGGCGCCATCGACAACGGTGCCGCTGATCTCGTTGTTTAAGAGATTGTAGATATTCAGCGTGTCGTAAGGGGTCAGGCCCGCGTTGCCGTTGTAGCCGAAGCTCTGCGCTCCGCTTTGCGCCGTGGCGGGAGACATGGTGATTCCGGCTGCGCGCATTTCCAGAAGCTTCTTGTAAGTCGGCGCAACGGAAGGAACAGGAGCGCCGGATATCTTTAGGCCGCTCTGCGCGACGGCCGCGTTGTCGAGGCCGAGAATGCCTCCGATCAGTGGGGCGACGTCGCTATCGACGGTGGGCTCGCGGTCCGGAGCGTGGAAGATGCGTCCGAGCGTGAGCGGGTGAGTGGACGAATAGTTTTTCAGCGTGATGCCGAATGTCTGATTGATCTCGGAGACGCTGCCGGAGAGCCGGACAAAAAGGTTGTTGTTCTTGACTTCGATGACCGATAAGTTGTGGCGCTTGGCGTAGGCGGAGATCAGGCTCAGCTCACTCGGGGTGCGTCCAAATTCGGCGCGGTACTGCTCCGGCGTGATATACCGGCCGTAGGCGGGGTCTTTGGGATCTTTGAGCCGCCCGAGCAGATCTTGAAGCTCGCCGGAGTTGCGCGGCTTCAGGGCCAGCTCTATTTGCAGCGATTTGAGTGGGTCGGTGATGCCACGCGCCGGTGAGGAGTAGACCGCGGGCGGAAGATGGCCGATGGCGAGCGCGACTGGCGGAGCGACGGCAGCGGCGGCGGCGCGGGTTGCGGTGAGATCGGCGGCGAGGCCGAGCGAGGCTGCCGCAATCGCGCAGCCGGCGACGGTCAGGACGGATTTGGTCAGCAGCGCTCTAGGGTTTTTGAATTTGGAATAGGTAGGCGTTCCCATAGATGTTCTGAAGCTCCAGTAAACGAGGTAGTAGAATGGCAGCTGGACGAACGCCTTCCCTGGCGTCGGTCGCTTGCCGTATGAGTTAAGAGAGAGACTGCATGCGGCACTTGCGCCCACATTTGCCCTCAGAGTTCGCCGGACACCAGCAAAACTCTTGGCGGTCGCTGATGCGCCTTATCAACACAGCGCGGGGCGAGCAATCAGCAAAGTGGTGCGGCAACTCTGCTTCGTCGGGGATGCGATGCACCGTCAACAGCGTTCATCCAGAAGATGTTGAAGTCACCGTCACCTGTCGAAGTAGTCAGGCCGATCATTTGGCCGGAGCAATACGATGCTACATTATTCTATGAAATTGCGCAAGTAGGCAATCGCTCAGTAATTCCGAGTAAACGCGCGAAATTAACATAAAATTTATGTCGATATAGCCCTCATTCACCTGTGTCACTAGAGAATTTAGCCAAAAAGGGTAATTTTCGATGGAGCAATGAGCGTCCCATGTAAATTCGATTACATATTTTGATATAGCAAATAATTTAGCAGCCAGATAAAAAACTGGTACATCGCGTTGGGAGGTGTGAAGTGCATCCGCCTTTTGGGGATGGCTGGATTTTGACGGGAGCTGCCTTTTGCTGCGATGAGGCGGAGTCGAAAAGCTTTGCTTGGAAGGTGCGGCCTTGATTTTTGCCGTCTTTCGGCAAAAATCAAGCTGACAGGAAGGTTTGCAGCTGATATTTACGGTGAACCATCTGTTCAGCCGCTTGCGTTAAGTACAATGCGTGTCGAGGAACGAGGATGTTCCGTAGCACAAATCAGCTTCACGGAGAGATGCTTATGAAACGTTCCTATCTACTCGGCGCGACCGCGCCGGCTCTGCTGCTGGCGCTCGGACTGCTTGCGCCCTTGTCCGCTCACGCGGATACGGGCAAGCTGGAAAACGCCGTGACCGCCGACCCGCCGGTTTCTCGGCCCAGCACGACGCCCATTATCGTTCCGTTGTATACGAACGATGCTTTCAGCACTTACGGTCCGATGCCTTTTCAGTACACGCCGCCGAAAAGCACAGGGCCGTGGTCGAAGATTGTGCTCGTGGCCGATTTCACGGAAAATGCCGGAAACCAGTACGACCGTACCTGCACCATTTCAGTGGGCGGGGCCAATATCTATTTCGGAACCACTCCCGAGCCGACTTCCACACTAGGCCCGACGTGGCATGTCGAGCGCGACGTCACGGACTATTCCTCGCTGCTCGCGACGGCGCAGCCCGGCGCAGTGGACCTTTTCAATATCTACAACAGCACATACAACGGCCTTCCCGTCGGCAGCGCCTACCTGGAGTTCTATCCCTCCAGCAAGACCGTTCCGGCGGCGACCGTGCCTGACATGGTGGTTCCGCTGAACACGACCGACACCGGCGGCGGAATCGGCACCACCGGCAACAATCCGGCTTACCTGGACGACCCGACGGATACGCTTTACCAGACGGTCACTTTCCCGACTAATGTCACCGCCGCGTATCTTGATTTGATTACTCAGCCTCAAGGCAGCGACGAATTCTGGTACGGCAACGTGCCTGACGATCTGGTCGATACCCTGGACGAGTACGGCGGCACGTCTTTCCGCGAGGCGGAGATTACCGTCGACGACAAGCCGGCGGGCGTCGCTCCGGTTTACCCCTGGATTTTCACCGGAGGCATCGATCCCAACTTGTGGCTGCCGATTCCTGGGGTGCAGACGCTGAATTTCAAGCCGTACCGCGTTGATTTGACTCCGTTTGCCGCTCTGCTCGACAACGGCATGCCGCATACGGTCGCGGTGAATGTCTACAACGACGACAACTACTTCTCGGTGACCGGCTCGCTGCTGCTTTACCGCGATCCATATTTGGCTCAAGTGACCGGTAGCCTGCTCCAGGACACGATTGCAGCCGCGCCCAGTCCTAGTGTCAGCGAGACAGTAGCTAATCTTGGCGACAGCGGCGTGATCGGGGAGATCAATACGACCTCGGTGCGTCAGTTCACGACTATGGGTGTAGTGAATACGTCCAAGGGCGCCGTGACCACGAAGAACGTCGAGACTGTCAAGTTCAGCAACGCGCAGGTCGATCCAGTCTTGGTGGATGCGAGCGGCAACACCAGCTTTATTCAGAATATCACGCAGAATACCAGCGTGGACTCGCTGACGACGACTACCTCCGGATCATCGAGCAAGATCGAGGACGTGACCTTGTCTTATCCGCTTTCGGTGGATTATACGGAAACTCTCAATTCCAGCTTCACGGAGCTGCTAGTCCTAAATGCCGGGGTCCATCAGGGCTTTCTGGAGAATGCCTACCTGGCGACGCCGACAAGCTTGTTCAGCAGCTCCACTTCCAACATAGTCAACTCGAACGACTCGAACCCGACTACATATCCGAGAGCGAGCAACCAGACATACTCGTACAGCGACAGCTT
>CAXSEA010000256.1:0-5132 GCA_964235675.1 uncultured Armatimonadales bacterium
CTCCGAGGTACTCACCGATGAAATAAAGCGAGATCAATTCGATGCTGCCGAGCAGGAGCCTGGCGATAGCGAGCGTGGCGAAGCCGGGAACGTCGTCGTGCATGAAAATGCGCCAGATCAGCACTTTGATCGCGTACAGTACGGCGATGGCGGCGACCACGATGCCGATCGTGCCCGACAGCTTCAAGGGCGAGTAGGAAAACGAGAAGATGCCGTCGGTGGCGAGTTTGAGCAGGCGCTTGAAGGTGTAGTTGGTCTCGCCGGCGAAGCGCGCGGCGCGCTCGTACTCCAGCGCGGTCTGGCGAAAGCCGACCCAGGCGCGCAGGCCCCGGATAAAGCGGTTGCGCTCGGGCAGGGCGCAGACGATATCGACTACTTTGCGGTCCATAAGGCAGAAATCGCCGGAGTCGAGGGGAATGTCGACGTCGGACATGGACTGCAGCAGGCGATAGAACCCGGAGTAGCAGACGCGCTTGATCCAGCTCTCCTTGCGTTTTTTGCGGACGCAGTACACCACCTCATTGCCCGCTCGCCAGAGCTTGAGCATCTCCGGCAGCAACTCCGGCGGGTCCTGCAAGTCGGCGTCCATAATAATGACTGCGTCGCCGACGGTATGCGCCATGCCCGCCGACACGGCGAGCTGGTGGCCGAAGTTGCGCGAAAACGAGATGACGCGCACCCAGGGATATTTCGCCGCCGCCTCGCGCAGCATCAGCAGGGAAGCGTCGCGGGAGCCGTCGTTGATGAAGACCACCTCGCAAGTTTCGCCCAGCTCCGCAATCACTGTTTCGACGCGCGCGAACAGGGTGGGCAGGGTCTCCTGCTCGTTGTAGACGGGAAAGACCAGCGAGACGGTGGGGTGGGGCTGAGTTTCGGGCCGGGTGGAGTGCTGAAGTTCGGAAATCGCCATGGAAGTGTGCCGCCGGCTTGCAGCGATGCTGTCGATTTTTTGCGGGTCGGTAAGCAATTATACACCCCCGCGAACGTCGGAGACATACGGCGGGATGTTCGTGGTGGAAAACCCCGAGCGTGGTAGCGCAGGTAAACTCTGGTATGCATCGCTCGACAGGGCGCATGACCGGCTTTCCATGACCAATCCAATTTCCATGCAAAATTCCGCGCCTGCGCGTCTGCCGCGCTTCGTCGTCGCGGTCACCGGCGCGAGCGGCGCGATCTATGCCGTGCGATTGCTCCGCCAGCTTGCCGCGCGGGCCGAGCGGGTGGACATCATATTATCAGAGAACGCGCCGGGCGTTCTCGCCACCGAAACCGGAGTGACGCTGACCCGCCCGTATACCTCGGAGCAGTATCTCGGCGAGGCGTTCCCGAGCGTCCGTTTCTTGAGTCCCAAGGACTACTACACCCCGCCCGCCAGCGGCTCGTACCGGCACGACGGCATGGTAGTCATCCCCTGCTCGATGGGAACGCTGGGCCGGATCGCGTCAGGCGTCTCGGACGATCTCACCACCCGCGCCGCCGACGTCTGCTTGAAAGAGCGCCGCAAGCTGATTTTAGTCGCGCGGGAAACGCCGCTGAGTTTGATCCACTTGCGCAATATGGTAGCTGTCACGGAAGCGGGAGCGACGGTGCTGCCTGCCGTTCCGGCGTTCTACCACAACCCGCAGTCGGTTGAGGACGTGGTGGATACGGTAGTGGCGCGGGTGCTGCAAAATCTGGGTGTGGAGCAGGAGATCGTGGGGCAGTGGCAGGAGGGCTGAAAACGCGTCGCCGAGCATACTGCAACTCTTATCGAATCGATGTGTCTAGAACTTCAATAACCGATGAAGAGGAGAATGCCGCGCCATGAACCGTTTGACACAGTGTTTGATGATCGTTAGTAGCCTGATCGCTATTTCCACGAATGCCTTCGCTCAAGACTCTCCCTCCTATATAGCCTCGCTACCCGCCAATCTTCCTTCGCCGACTAGCCCGGCGCTCCGCGACGAGCTACTTGCTATGGCACAGCGGGACCAAGCGGTACGGCAAAAGATGATTGCGAACCACACCGATCCCGCCGTGATTGCCGAGATGAACGGCGTTGATGCACGTGATACCGCGCGGATGCGGCAGATTGTGGCGCAGTACGGCTGGCCGACATTCCACATGGTCGGGCTGGATGGCGAAGAAGTCGCGGCCTTGCTCGTGCAGCATGCCGATCTCGATCCGACTTTCCAAGCTTACTGCCTGCCGCTGGAAAAGTCAGCCGCCGAACGTGGAGACGCGATGAAGCCGGACATCGCTCTCCTGACCGACCGTGTCCGGCTCGCGCAGGGCAAAAAGCAGGTTTACGGCACCCAGTTCACGTGGGGCGGCCCGACGGGCGACGCCGAGCCAAAGCCGCTGGAAGACCCGGCGCATGTCGATCAGCGCCGGGCTTCGATGGGGTTGGTGCCGCTTGCGCAGTACCGCCAGATGCTGCTGGAAGTTTACAAATTACACCCAAAGAACGCTCAATAACCGTTTTGTTGGCCGATAGTCGACTGCTGGTTAGCGGCCAATAGATTTTTGCTGAGTTCTACGGATATATGCCGCGCGTCTTGGTTGCTTCGGCGACTCGTCCGACTCCGAGGGAGTAGGCAGCCATGCGGAGGTTGGTGTTGAGGCGGGTGGAGGCGCTGGCGACTTGCTTGAAGGCGCGGGTGAGGATGGTTTCCAGCTTGTCGTTGACTTCTTCCTCGCTCCAGAAGAAGGCTTGGAGGTCTTGGACCCACTCGAAGTAGGAGACGATCACGCCGCCGGCGTTGGCGAGAATGTCCGGCACGACGGTGATGCCTCTGTCGGCAAGGATTGCGTCGGCGTCGGGGGTGGTGGGGCCGTTGGCTCCTTCCACGATCAGCTTGGCGTTGATCTGCCGCGCGTTTTTGGCGGTGATCTGGTTTTGCAGGGCGGCGGGCACCAGGATGTCGCAGGGCAGCTCCAAGAGCTGGCTGTTGGTGATTTGCTCGGCTCCGGGAAAGGCTTCCACTCGTCCGTAGCGGCGGGTGTGCTCCAGCAGCGCCGGGATGTCGAGGCCGCCGTCGTTGTGGATGGCTCCCCAGGCGTCGGAAACGGCGATCACTTTGGCTCCGTCGCGGTGCATGAACTTGGCGGTGGCCGCGCCGACATTGCCAAAGCCCTGCACGACCACGCGCGATCTTCCCAGCTGGAACCCCATGCGACGCGCGGCTTGCGCGGCGATGATGTTTACTCCGAGGCCGGTGGCGTCCATGCGGCCTTCCGAGCCGCCGATGGCGAGCGGCTTGCCGGTGACCACGGCTGAAACCGTATGGCCGGCGTGCATGGAATAGGTGTCCATGATCCAGGCCATAATTTGCGGGTTGGTGCCCATGTCCGGCGCGGGGATATCGCTTTCGGGGCCGATGATGGCGTTGATTTCGGTGGCGTAGCGGCGGGTGAGGTGCTGCAATTCGTTGATGGATAGCGTCGCGGGGTCGCAGACCACGCCGCCTTTCGCGCCGCCGTAGGGGATATTGACCAGGGCGCATTTCCAGGTCATCCACATGGCGAGTGCGCGGACTTCGTCGATGTCGGTCTCGGGGTGGTAGCGGATACCGCCTTTGGCGGGGCCGCGCGAGAGGTTGTGCTGGACGCGGTAGCCGGTGAACACTTTGGTATCGCCGCTGTCCATCTGGACGGGGAAATTGACGGTCAGCTCGCGTCGGGGGACGCGCAATACCCGGTGAATGCCTGGGTCGAGCTCGATCAGCTTTGCGACGGCGTCGAGCTGCTGCTGGGCGATGGCGAAGGCGTTCAGGCTTTCGCTTTCGTGTTCGCTTTGTGGGTCAAGAGTAAGCATGGTTGTCATAGTCGATCTCCATTGATCATGAAGCGGCCCTCGCCGCGGATGCGGCCGCCTTGCCTTTCCGGGCGGGTGCCACTTGAGCCGGAGGCACGCGTCATTGCGGGATTTGCCTCCGAATCATTGTATCGGATACGAATATTTACCTTGTTTCGTCGCCAATTCGCTCAATCATCTTCGATGGTAAAACGGTACATGACGTTGACTGTCGTGCCGTAGAACGGATCGTAGACGCTGTGCGTGGCGGTTAAGTCGGCGGGGCGCATGGATTTCACGTGGCCGTCGCAGAACAGGACATTGGCTGAATTGCCGGGGTGCCGGAAGGCGATGCCGCCGCCATGACCGGCTTGCTCCAGCTGGACGGCGTTGCCGACTTTGACGATCACCGGGTTGTTCAGCGGGTCGGGCCAGGTGAAGCCGAACGCGCCGCCGGACGAGCCGCCGGGCTGGGTCTGGTCGCCGTTGTTGCAGTCGGCGGCCCAGACCGTCTCCGACGGCGCGGCGATCTCGGAGAGCTTCACCAGATGCGTGGCGGTGGAGCGGGGCGGGGTTTCGGCGTCGCCTTCGGTTTTGTACGCGCCGTTTTGGCCGTAGCTGCCATAGTTCGTGCCGGAGCGGTATTGGTAGGGCTTGCTATAGGGATCGTCGGGGCAGTCGAAGATTTGGGCGGATTTCACGTAGGGATAGATAGCGTCCATCCACTTGTAGTTGGCGGCGGCGTCCGAAGGGGCGGAAAACGAGCCGTAGTAGGAGCAGGGCATGGCTTCGTCGCTGTCCTCGATGTACAGGTTCAGTCCTAGGCCGATTTGCCGGAGGTTGCTGGTGCACGTGATTTGGCGAGCTTTGGCGCGGGCCTGGCTGAACACGGGAAAGAGGATCGCCGCCAGGACGCCGATGATGGCGATGACCACCAGAAGCTCAATCAGAGTAAAGGCATCGAGGCGTGGACGAAGACGCCGGAGCGTCTTACGGGGGGCATTCCGGCGCTCTGCGGGCCGGTTGACCGCTGAGTACGGCTCTTGGTTAGCGGTGGACGCATTTTGTGTCATCATATATGGGTAAGAGAATAGATACGTTTGAGAATCGAGACTGGGCGCGCTTGTTCGCGATTGCACAAAACTATCTGGATAATAGTGAGAAATTCAACAATTTTCAGAAGTGTCTGCACCCAAAAATAATTCATTATGCAATCACGAGACATCGTAGTCATAGGCGCTTCGGCGGGCGGTATCGAGGCGTTGGGCAAGCTACTGTCGTTCTTGCCGAAAGATTTACCCGCATCGCTGTTTGTGGTGGTGCATATTTCGCCGCTGCGGACTAGTGTTTTGCCGGA
>CAXSEA010000257.1:0-5109 GCA_964235675.1 uncultured Armatimonadales bacterium
ATTCCTTGCCGCGCGTCTGCGTCAGAAGGTCGGACTGCCCCACCATCTCCTGCGTATTCAAGAAGCCAAGCTGCGCGGTAATCTGCCGCACCTCGTCGCCGATAGCGCCGTACAAGCGGCACAATGCGTCCACGGCGCTGTCCGGGTCGCGCGGGACAAACCGCTTCAAGCCGTGCGCAGTCGCTTCCTCAATCGTCTCGATCTGCGTCGCGATTCCCACGTGGCAGGTATCCAGCTGGCAGCCATGGCAAACGGTGCAGCCCGTAGCCACCATGGTCAGCGTGCCGAAGCCGCAGCGATTCGCGCCGAGCAGAATCATTTTGACGACATCCGTTCCCGTCTTCATGCCGCCGTCGCACCAGATCTCGATCTCGTCGCGCACTCCCGCCTGGGTCAGCGCCCGATGCGCCTCTTTCACGCCGATTTCCACCGGCAGGCCGACAAACTTCAGCGCGTGAGACCGCGCCGCGCCAGTTCCGCCGTCGTAGCCGGACAGCGTGATAATATCCGCCCCGGCCTTGGCAACCCCAAGCGCAATCGTGCCGATATTCGGCACCACGGGCACTTTAACCGACACCTTGGCATTGGGATTCGCCGTGTGCAGCTCCTCGATAATCTGCGCCAAATCCTCAATCGAGTAAATATCGTGATTGTTGGACGGCGAAATCAAATCCACCCCAGGCGTCGCATGCCGGGCCGCCGCCACCTTCGCCGACACCTTTTTGCCCGGCAGGTGTCCGCCCTCGCCCGGTTTCGCGCCCTGGCCGATTTTGATCTCGATATAATCCGACGCGTTCAGCATTTCGATGCTGACCCCGAACCGCCCCGACGCCACCTGCTGGCCCCGGTTGTGACGGTACTTGCCGTACATGTCGAAGATCTCGCCGCCCTCGCCGTTCAAGCAGACGATGTTCATCCGCCGCGCCGCTTCGGCGTACGCCCGGAACGCGGTCTCGCCCTGCGACCCGAACGACATCGACGACAGCTCAATCGGATAGTCGTGGCGCCCCACTTTCGTGCTCACCAAATTCAATTCCACCGGAGCGCGCTTGCCGAACTGGAAATCCATCAAGTGCCGCAGCGAAATCGGCGTCGCCGTCTCCACTTCCTTGACGCGGTTGGCATACTCCTCATAGGTGCCCTTGCCGCTGGCCGCGCTCCCGGCGAGCTTCCACACTTTGGGATAGAAGCGCATGTCCTCGCGCTTCTTGTGCGGCGTTTCGGCGCGCGCCAGCTCAACCCTTCGAGCGGCCAGCTCGTCGAAACGCTCAAACGTCAGGCCGGAGCTGGTGGAGCCGCAGAAGTTCTTCATTTCGATAAGGCGCGCCACCTCGTAGCTGAGGCCGATAGACGCGAAAATGCGCCCATAGCCGCGCAGCTCATGCGTGCCCATCGTCGAAATCACTTTCTCCAGGCCTTTTTGCAGCGCGGAGATCAAGTTGTACAGACGCGCGGCGGCGTCCTCGCCGGTGACGTCGGCGGGCGCGCCGGCAACCGCCTGCTTGACCATCAACGTCGGGACGACCGCGTCCGCGCCCGAGCCGAGCGCAAAGATAACGTCATGCAGATTGCGCAGCCCGCCCGAGCGCAGCACCAGGCTGCAAGCGCGCCGCAGCGACGGCGTGCCGCCGCCGATGCCTTCCGAGTTGTCGCTCGCGGCAATTTCGGTCTCGCCGCGAAGAGCCTGATCGACGGCAATCAGCGCCAGATGCGGGTCGAGAGTGGCATAGCCTTCGGCGAACGCGTCGGTGTCGTCCAGCAAAAGAATCGAGCAGCCGGAGCGCGCGCCGGCGACCGCTTGCGCTTTAATCGCATTCAGAGCCTGCTGCGTGTTCGCCCCGACGGCATAGCGCAGCGGCAAGCTGCACAGCGCGTTCGGCCCGTAGTAGGCGGCCAGGCTTTCCAGTGTCACGGTGCGCAGCTGGGCAGCGACAGTTTCCACCTGCTCGCGCGTCAGCAGCGGAGCGAGGTCGCTCGCGCTGGGAATCACCGGAACCGCCAACTCCAGCGAGCGCAGCAGCGTGTCGGCCTGCTCTGCCAAATTTGGCCGTCCGCCCAGGATGGCGCTGGTCGAAAAGTGCTCCACCTCGCGCTCGCGGTCCATCGCCGGGTTCGTCACCACCGCGACTGCTTCCTTGAAGTAATCGGACAGCGACTGCTTTTCCGGCGAAAGCGCGGCGAGAGGCCCGTCATAGCCTAGGGAGTTAATCGGCTCGTTGCCGCTCTTGCAAAGCGCCTCGACGTAATCGACATCCTGGCTGGCCCAGTGAAACGCCGCCAGCCGGTTCGCCGGCTGCGGCAGATCCACCGCCTGCGGCAGCGAATTGAATGTACTTAAATCGGCATCGGTAAAGGATGGCCGCGCTTCGTCGCCGATCACCTGCAACCGGCTCATTTTCGACAAGTCGAAGCGCCGCACCGAGCGCTCGTAGGCGGCCTGCTGCAGCTTATGGTAGGGCAGCAGCTCCGCCTGAGCGCCGCGCTTCATCTGCACGGCAATCTTCTCGCCCGGCGCAAGCGGCTTCGGATCGCTTTTAATCACCGAGAACGGCAAAACGCCCTGCTCCGACGAGAACACGTACTCGGTGCTGCTTTCACAAAACCATAATGGCCTAAGCCCGAGCGCGTCCACGCCGAACACCGCCTCGCCGCCGCACCGCGCGATAATTCCCGCCGGCCCCTGCGCCAGCGGCCCGAGCACCCACCTGTAAAAGCGGTACAGAGCGCGCAAATCCGGAGTCATCTTATTGACCTCGTCGGCCATGGGCGGGAAAATAATCTCCATCGCCTCAATCAGCGACAAGCCGTGGCGAACAATCAACCCGTGCAGAGCGCGGTCCAAATCCTGGCTGTCGGAGCCGTCGTGGGTAATCGGAATCCCCAGCATCGTCGCTTCGCGGCGCAGCTTGTCAATCGTATTGATCTCGCCGTTGTGCCCCAGCAGCGGGAACGGCTGCACGCGCTCGAAATTGGAAAGCGTATTCGTGGAGTAGCGTGAGTGGCCCAGCGCGAAATTGGTGACGAACGCCGGCGAGCCAAGCTGCGGATAATAGTGGTCGAGAATATCGGCGTTGCCATGCACCTTGTAGACGACCGCGTAAGTGGACAAAGACACCACGTGCACCGGCGTCTCGTTCTCGATAGCCAGCTGCGCCTCGAACAGAAAACGCTCCCCGCCCAGCGGGTCGGCTTCGGCGTCGAATTCCGGCACGACGCCGCACACCTGCCAGAACTCCGGCTCGTTGGAGCGGGCGATCTTGCCCAGCGCGTCGTGGCGGACGTCGCCGGTGTCCTCGGCAAAAATCTCCATGCCATGGCGCAGCAGCACGGAGCGCACCGCGTGTTTCAGCTCGGCGCTCTGCGACGCAAGCCGGCGCGGCAAAAAGAAGTGGCCCACATAAAAACGCGGGGAATACGCCAGCGCGGGATCGTGCCTCGATTCCTCGCCGATGCTTTCCGCCCAGATCGAGCGCGGAATATCGGTCTGCACGCCGCACCCGTCGCCCTCCCCTTCCACGCCGCCGGAGCGATGCCCCATCTTTTCCAGGCCATTGATGGCATGCTTCAGCGTCGCGTGGGACGGCTGCCCGTCCTTGCGGACATAAGCGACGATGGCGCAAGCGTCATGTTCTTCGTTGTCGCGGTAGTTAATCAATGATAAAACCCTTCAAAGTGTCGGCGGCGCGTGAGCTGTTCCTGCCCTCGCGCGAGCCGTTTTGCGTTCGATCAAAAAGCTCATTGAAGCGGAGTCGTCCGATTCAAAAATGGCGAGATCGTTGCCGAGGCGGATATGTGGACGTTTAGTTTACCTTGCGACACTGCCGCGCGAGAATATCGCTATAACGATTTATATAAAACTTCAGAATCAGTGAAATGCGGTGCCAACATTGATGAGAACAATCGAGCGTGTGCATCGCCCCAAGAAAGTGGGTAGCAACTCGTTAGCAACCAGTCTGAATTGATCTCCGCCGCAGGCTGCGGCGGAGCATCGAAGAAAAAGGAAATCAAATTATGGCAGCAGCAACTGCGCCGGCAGCGGCGAAACCGGATGCATCCGCTTCGGGCGAGTTCAAAATCGGTGGCGAATTGCCCGTCCACCGCTTAGGCTACGGCGCGATGCGCATCACCGGCAAAGGAATCTGGGGCGAGCCAGAAAACCCCGAAGAAGCCGTCCGGGTGCTGCGACGCATCCCCGAGCTTGGCATCAACTTCATCGATACGGCCAACTCCTACGGTCCCGAAGTTTCCGAGCGGCTCATCGGCGACACTCTAGCGCCCTACGCGAACGGCCTGGTGGTCGCCACTAAAGTTGGGCTCACCCGCCAGGGGCCGGATCAATGGCTTCCCGTGGCCCGTCCTGAATACATGCGCGAGTGCCTGGAAATGAGCCTGCGCCGCCTCAAAGTCGACACCATCGACCTGTATCAGCTTCACCGCATCGACTCGAAAGTGCCCGCCGAAGAGCAGTTTACCGAGCTGCGCAAGTTCCAGGATGAAGGCAAAGTCCGATTCCTCGGCTTATCCGAAGTGAGCGTGGACGAGATCAAGCACGCCCAGCAGTTCTTTGAGGTAGCGAGCGTGCAAAACCTGTACAACCTCGTCAACCGCAAATCCGAGGAAGTGCTGAACTACTGCGAACAGAACAATATTGGGTTTATTCCGTGGTTCCCAGTTGCGGCCGGAGAGTTAGCTCGTCCCGGCGGCGTGCTCGATTCCATCGCCAAAGAGCACGACGCCACCGTCGCGCAGCTCGCCCTGGCGTGGTTGCTCAAGCGCTCGCCGGTTATGCTGCCGATCCCTGGTACCTCCAGCGTGAAGCATTTGGAGGAAAACGCCGCCGCCGCTTCCATTGAGATCAGCGACGACGATTTCAAGAAGCTTGAAGAGGCCGGACGCGCGGCATCCGACAAGTCAAACTAACCGCACGTTCCGAAGCGGCCTTTCTAATTTAGGAAGGCCGCTTTCTTGTGGCAGTTTAACCGTGCCATTGATGCAGCGCCGGTGCAATTTTACACCCTCGTAGTATCTCGGAAATAGAGCCTTGCGATTTCCAAACTCATCGGTAAATTAAGATTAGCTAATCGTCGGTCGTTGAAAACTATCGGAGTA
>CAXSEA010000258.1:0-5027 GCA_964235675.1 uncultured Armatimonadales bacterium
GGCTATCTGGACTCAGCGCGCTCCACGTCGTTGCGTGGCCTTGCTCATCGCCTATCGTCAGCGTAGAGAACGCCGCCGTTTGATCGTCGGTATCCGGCGCGTCCGGAGCGTATATCAGCCACTGCCGGGCTTGCAGGTTGGGGATTTCGTAGCTGTCGCTGAGTATGGCGACAACACGCTGCGCGGGTGTGGAGGCAAGATGGAACTGCTTGTTTCCGAACGCGGGCAAAGCGGCGGCACGCGGTGGGCGCATTGTTTGCGCGTCAGCGGCGTTCTGCGTGAGCAGCGCCGCCAGGAGCGTAAAGCAGGCCGCGAGGCGGCAATACTCGATCAACTGGCGATAGCGGAATTGCGGCGACGATAACATGCGTCTTTCCCATCCGTCCGCGACGACTCCCAAGCCTGACCTCACTGTTAGCTTGCCTGGTAAACTGAATTATTGGACAAGAGGCAGTAATATTTAGAGGCACCTTATTTTGGAGAGTAGATGCATGCGGAAGGCAGAGGTTGGCAACACTAAGGATGAGGCGAGAACTAACTGGCTGCTCGTCTCTTCGGCGGAAAACTTCGAGACGTCGCGGGCGCGCGGCTTCGATATCGCGGGGATGAAGTCTCGCCATCGAAAAAAGGCCGAGCGCGTCCGCCCCGGCGACCGCGTGGTCTACTACATGGTGGGCGTCAAATCGGTAGGTGGGCTTTCCGAGGTCACCGGCGTCTACTTCGAGGACGACTCTCACATCTGGGACAGCCGCAAGGAGGGTGAGGAATACCCGTTCCGCTTTCCGGTGCGGCCGCTGGCGATCCGCGATGCAGGCGACTATGTTCCGATGATCGATCTCGTGCCGACACTGGAATATCCCAAGCGCTGGCCCGCCGAGCACTGGACTCTGGCATTTCAGGGCAATGTCCACGTGCTCAGCGACGAAGATTTTGGAGTGATCGAGCAGGCGGTGAAAGCCAAGTGAGCGCGTCTGGCGGTGTGCATCACTTTTTCGTCTGCATCAATGCCCGCCCGTTCGGAGCGCCCCTACCCTCGTGCGGTCTGGGCGGCAAAGCCGTGCACGAGATGTTCGTCCGGGAGATCGCGAGGCGCGGCAATCCACCCGGCTTAAAAGTCACCGCGACCGGATGCCTGACTCCTTGCCAGGTGGGCCCGAACGTCGTGGTCTATCCCGCGGGGATTTGGTACGCGCACGTCGCGCCGGGCGATGTCGCTGAATTGATCGACGCACATGTCAACGGGCGCTTGGTCGAGCGACTGCTTAAGCCTGATTCAGCTCGGATTTGGTAAAGCTCGCCGCGTTCAACTTTGGCAGCACAATACTCAGTAGCCGCTCCGCCACCTCGGATTTCGCTAAAAGCGGCAAGTCAAGGCGCGGCTCGTCCGGCGCGAACACGGAAACGATATTAGTATCGTGGTCAAAGCCGGCGTGGTCTTGAGAGACATCGTTGCCCACCACGAAGTCGGCTCGCTTATCCACTAATTTTTTCACGGCGTTCGCTTCCAAGTCATCGGTTTCCGCCGCGAATCCCACCACAATCTGTCCCAAACGCTTCTCATGCCCCATGATGGCGAGAATATCCGGGGTGCGGGTCAGCAGAATGCTTTGGTCCGACTCGGATTTTTTGATTTTCGTGCCGCTCGCTTCCATGGGGCGGTAGTCGGCGACCGCCGCGGCGGCAAAGACAACGTCCGCCGCTTGAAACGCGCTCATCGCGGCATTGCACATCTCCTGCGCGGAGACGACGCTCACCCGCTCCACGCCGGGGGGCGTTTCCAATGTGACCGGCCCTGAAACAAGTGTCACCCGCGCTCCCTGCCGAACGGCGGCGGCGGCAATGGCAAAGCCCATTTTGCCCGAGGACCGGTTGGAAATATAGCGGACCGGGTCGATCGCCTCGCGTGTCGGGCCGGCGGTCACAAGCACATGCTTGCCCTGCCACTGATTGGATTTCGCCGACAAGCGCTCTTGAATCGCAGCGTGGATATCTGCGACGTCGGCGAGCTTTCCCGCGCCTTCGGCCTTGCACGCCAGCCGCCCCGAAACAGGATCGATAAAGTGGTAGCCAAACTCGCGCAGCAGGGCGACGTTGCGGCGCGTCGCCGGATTGCTCCACATGAGAGTATTCATCGAAGGCGCTAAAAGCACCGGAGCCGATGTAGCTGAGATCGACGCCGTTATCATGTCGTCGGCCATTCCATTCGCCAGACGCGCCAGGAAATTCATCGACGCCGGCGCGACGACGAACAAATCCGCGATTCGCCCGTATTGAATATGCGCAATCTCGCCGGGAAAAGGCTCTTCCCACAGGCCGACCGGACACGGCTGGCCGGTCAGCGCGGCGAAGGTGGCCGGAGCGATAAACTGAGCCGCGCCAGCGCTTAAAAGCGGATAAACGGTATGCTCGTCTTTCACGAGAAGGCTCGCCAGCTCAGCGGCGCGGTACGCCGCGATACTTCCCGTCACTCCTAAAACAATGGTAGCCATAGCGATAGTCTAGCAGAGCGAGTTCGCTGAACCGCCGATGCAGCGCAGGAGGCAGCCTTCAATCGTCAAGCCGGGACCGAATGCCAACGCAACGCCATGCCCGCCGCTGGAAGCTGCCCCGGATTCCATCATGCGTTTGAGGACAAACAAGATCGTGGGCGAACTCATATTGCCGTACTCACGCAGAATGGCCAGCGAATCACTCACTTCGTTGTCGGCAAGAGCAAGGGCTTGTTGCGCCCGCTCGACGATTTGGCGGCCACCCGGATGAACCGCCCAAAATCCGACCTCGTCTCGCGTCAACCCGGCGCAGCCGAGTAAATCATTGATATAGCCCGGCAGCTGCTTGGCAAGAACATTGGGCACGTCCGACGACAAGCCCATCAGAAACCCCTTGTCGCTGATCGCCCAGCTCATATGGTCCATCGAATCGTCGTCCAGCCGGCACAATCCCCGCTCGTAGACGAGTTTCTTTTCCCCAGAGTCCGCCGCAAGCTCGATCTCAGTGCGGGAGCGCACAATAGCGGCGGCGCAGCCATCAGCGAAGAGAGCGTTGACGACAACGCTTTCCAGCGTATTTTGCGTCTGGAAATGCAGGGAGCAAAGCTCGGCGCACACCACCAAGACGCAGGCGCGCGCGTCCGCCTGGCAGAACGCGTTCGCTAACCGAAGCGCGTTGAACGCCGCGTAGCACCCCATAAAACCGATCATCGTCCGCTGCGTCTCGGGGGAAAGCCCCAGTGATTTCACCAGGTGGATGTCCAGCCCCGGCGCGAAAAAGCCCGTGCAGCTGACCGCCACGACGTGCGTAATCTCGCCAGCTTCGATTCCGGCGTCCGAGATCGCCGCCCTCGACGCTTCAACCGCCAGCGGAGTGACGTTAGCCCGGTAAAACTCGTTCCGCTCGCCGGTGGAAGAGAGATGCGATACCGCCCAATCACGCGGCTCGAACTCCGGCAGGTCGGGGTCGCGGACATAATCCGGCACGCAGGTATACCGCCGGTCGATGCCGCTTAACTGGTAGATCTTCGGCACGCGCTTTCTGAGAGCGGGCGAGAGCTCTTCTACTCGCTGCATGTTGCGCGCGGCATCGGGCTGGCAGATGGAGAAGGCGGGGTTCGATGTCGCGATCGACTCAATTACGGTGAATGTCAAAGTTTATCGGTTCTAGTGTGCTCGGGGTCGAAGGTCGTCGCTATCACGGCACTCCGAAACTACCGCATTCCGAGTGCGCTACGCTTTTGAACCGATATTCAAACGCAAAGAGTTCCGCGTTCAACGACTCGATCAGACGTACTTTGCGCGTTCACGGCGTATTCACAAGCAGGGGCTAGCGAGGCCACAGTCGGTAAAGCTATTCTGCGACGAAAAGGACGACGAAGCATACGCTTGCGGGCGAAAATTGCCGACGTAAGACAGGTCGCTCCGCAATCACAGGCTTTAACGCGTCTTGAGACGCAGAGAGTTCGATACCACGGTAACGCTGCTAAAAGCCATGGCGAGAGCCGCGATCATCGGGTTCAAATAACCGGCGGCGGCGAGCGGTATTCCTATCGCGTTAAACGCAAACGCCCAAAATAGGTTTTGGCGAATCACCGCCATAGTCCTGCGGGCGAGCCGCACCGCGCTAGGCACGCCGTCGATGCCCGCGCCCAGCAAGACGATCTCAGCCGCTTGCGCCGCGATATCGGTCGCTTTCCCCATGGCGATGCCGACATCGGCCTGCGCCAGAGCGGCAGCGTCGTTGACGCCGTCGCCGACCATCGCGACACGCACGAGCTTGCCGGCGCTCCCCTGTTGCCACTGCTTAATCTGCTCAAGCTTCCCGCCCGGAAGTACGCCGCCGACAACGGTGCCGATGCCGAGAGTCGCGGCGATTGTCGCGGCGACTTCAACGTGGTCGCCACTCAGCATCGCGATTTCGACTTGCTCCGAGCGCAGAGACTGAACAGCGGCGCGAGCGTCCCCCCGCAGTGTATCGGACGCCGCGATGATGCCTTCGAGCGTGCCGTCGACAACGACGAGCACGGCGGTTTTACCCTGAGCGCGGAGCTGCTCGGCAGCCTTGTGAGCCATACCGGCTTCGATGCCATACCGCTGCATCAACCGGGAGTTGCCGACCAGCACGGGAACGCCGGACACAACCGCGTGGATTCCTTCGCCAGGAAACGACACGAACTCGGTAGGCTGCGGAAAACCAAGTCTGCGGCGCTCCAACTCGGCGATAATAGCAGCGCCGATGACGTGCTCCGACCTCATCTCGGCGGCCGCCGCGTTTTTTAGAATTGCGTCCGCGTCCAGGCGGCCAAGCATACTCACATCGGTGACACGCATTTGGCCTTCGGTGAGAGTTCCCGTTTTATCGAAGACGATCAGGCGAACGTTTGCCAGCTCCTCAAGCGCCGCGCCGCTGCGGATTAAGATGCCTTGGCGAGCTCCTTCTCCCGTGGCGACTATAATAGCGGTCGGTATCGCCAACCCGAGAGCGCAGGGACAGGCAATTACCAAAACGGCGACAGCGCGCAGCAGCGAGACTCC
>CAXSEA010000259.1:0-4964 GCA_964235675.1 uncultured Armatimonadales bacterium
GGAGGTATCGCCAAATCAGCCGGCTAGTATTCTTGCCGTAATGCACCGTTCGATCCTTGCCCCCCTTGCCGCTGACGATGCGAACGCTATAAGAGGCGCGGTCGATGTCGCGCAAGCGAATCGCGCAAAGCTCGGCTTCCCGGACGCCCGTATCGATCAGGAACTTGACGATGGCTTCGTCGCGCGCCGGGTTCGCCGTATTGCGGGAGGCTTCCACCAAGCGGTCGATCTGCTCGTCGGTGAAAGGCTGGACGGCCCCCTGCCGCACGATGGGAGGCGCGATCCGCTCCATCGGCGAGACGTCCAGGTAGCCTTCCGAGACGGCGAACTTCCACATCGGCCGCAGATGGTCCATGTACGTTTTTACGCTGGCCGGCTTGATCTTGTCCGTGCCGTGGCCGTGAGACGCGCCGGGGGTTGCGGAAAGATGCGCAAAGAACCGGCGCATTTCCAGCGCCCCGATTTCGATTGCGCCCTCCCCCTCGAAAAATTCAGCGACACGCTCGACTAGGTAGCGCCGGGTGGTTCGCGTGGTTATGGCGAGCTGGCGCATCTCGTTATCGTCGAGCCAATCGGCGCAGGCGCGCCGAAATTGCTTAGCCGGAAGCGTGGTGCGCGGCTCGCGGTTATGAGCCTGATGGCTCAAAGTAAGGAAATTAGTTGGGCTGGGGGCTGCTTTTCGAAGTACTCTCGGTTGCAGCTGATTCGCTGTTTTTCGCATATCAGGCTCCTTCATCCTTGGACGAAGCAGCCGAGCGCGACTCAAAGGCAGAAAAATACTGCCGAATTCGCGCAAAACCGGCATTTTGCGCGATTGCCAGAGAAAAATGTGGAGCTGAGGGGAATCGAACCCCTGACCTTATCAATGCGAATGATACGCTCTACCAACTGAGCCACAGCCCCAAACGCGCCTAGATTTTACCCGCCGGAGCTGCGCCTGTCAAGCCGTTACATTCGCCCGTCCATCGGGATACCATAGCGGTATGCCAACGCGAGTAAAGAACGATTTTTGCGACGCCTGCTATGAGCCCTGGTACGGAAGGCTCTACGACGAAGACGGCGAGCCGATGGAAAACATCTGCGACGACTGCGCGGATTTGATCGACGATATACCCTCCGGGCTGCGCGAGCGCGACGAGCGCCCGCCGATCTGCGCCTGCGGCGTGACCATGGTCGCCGTGGACGAAGACGACCCCGAGAGCGCGTTCGTCTGCGAGAACCCGAACTGCGACTACTACGGCCAGGATCGCAGCTGAGTCAATTGGTTATACAGACAGCGCGCCGCGTCCGAGCGGCAGCAGCTCGTATGAGCAGCCGTGCGACGACGGCAGAACTTTGTCCGGGTTGCATAAGCCATCCGGATTGAACGCGGTGCGGAGAAAGCGCATCAGGTCGAGCGTGTCGGCGGGAAACAGCATCGGCATGAAGTCGCGCTTTTCAACGCCGATACCATGCTCGCCGCTGATCGAGCCGCCGACTTCGATGCAAAGGCGAAGAATGTCGCCGTTCGCCGCGATCACCCGGCGGACCTCGTCGTCGTCGCGCTCGTCGTAGCAGATCACCGGATGCAGGTTGCCGTCGCCGGCGTGAAAGACGTTGGCGATGCGCAAATGGTAGCGGCTCGCGATAGCGGTGATTTCTTCCAGCACTTCCGAGAGCCTCGAGCGGGGGATGACTCCGTCCTGAGTGACCACGGCGGGCTTGATCCGCCCGAGAGCGGCCACGGCTTTCTTGCGCGACTCCCAGAGCCTTGCCCGCTCCAGCGCCGTGGTCGCGCTGCGCACTTCGCTTGCGCCAGATTCGCGGCAGAGCGCGCTGATCTGCACGACTTGAGCGTCCAGGCCGTCTTCCACTCCGTCGATTTCGATGATGAGCACCGCGGCGGCATCGAGCGGCAGCCCGATTTTAAACGCTTCTTCCACGGCGGAGATAGTGGCCGCGTCCATTAGCTCCAACGCCGCCGGAGTAATCCCCTGCCCCATGATCGCCCCGACGCTCTCGCTGGCGGCGCGCACGGATGAATACACGGCGAGCAGAGTCCGAACGCTTTCAGGGAGTGGAGTCAGGCGGACGGTGGCCTCGGTGACAATGCCCAGCGTGCCTTCCGCGCCGCAGAACAGCCCCGCCATGTCGTAGCCGCCGCAATCTTCCGTTGGGCCGCCGAACCGCACCACCTCGCCATCCGGCATGACCACGACGATTTCGAGCAGGTGATTGGCCGTGACGCCGTATTTCAGCGTGTGCGGCCCCCCGGCGTTGTTGGCGATATTGCCGCCCAGCGTGGAGACGCCTTGCGACGAAGGGTCGGGCGCGTAATGCAGCTGATAGCCGACGACCGCTTTGCTGAGGGCGATATTCGGCACGCCCGCCTGCGCCGTCAGCCGGCGGTTGCGGACGTCTACGCTGAGAATGCGGTTCATCCTGGCGAGTCCGATAAGCACGCCGCCGGGCAGAAGCGTACCGCCGGATTTGCCGGTTCCCGCTCCGCGCGGCGCGTAGGCGATTCCGGCTTCGCGGCAAAGACGCACCACCGCCGCCACTTCCTCGGTGCTGGCCGGAAGGACCGTACAGAGCGGCGCGCCCTTTTCAAGCGTGTATGCGTCGGACTGATACGCCAGACGCTCGCTCGCCCCGGAAAGCACCGCGCCGGAGCCGAGCAGCTCCGCGAGACGTGCCGTCAATACGTTTGTAGTCACTTCACTATTATGGCGCGGCTCTCAACAATTAAGCGTTCGGCTACGTCGCCGAGAAATCCAGCTCGTAAAGCCTGAAGCTCGCGCTTGTCGGACTGAGCAACAGCGTGTGCTCGCCAAACTGCTTGTTGTGGGTGATCTGGTACTCGCGGGGCGCGTCGATCAGCAGGTAGGAGCGGCCATCGGGCTCGTACTTTAAGTCGCTGCCGGCATAGCCCCGTTGAACCGGCTGGCCATCCTGCGTGACATACACTTTAAAATCGGCTGTCGTGGCGGGCCGAATCACCGCGACGGAATCCAGGGCATGGTAGCGAACGCCTGCGGTCGAGCCGGCTACGCCGGAAGGCTGGGCGAACTCGTCGGCAAAAGTCCAGCTTCCCGAGAGAACCAACTGGCCGTCCTGCCACTGGCTGGGCGCAATCGGGGCGTAGCTTACCGCAACGTCGCTCCTGATGCCTTCCGGGTTCTGCAGCCGGGTACGCGATGCTCCGCCGTAAAGCTCGGCGGTCATATCGTATGAGTCGGAGGCGACTTCATGGTCGCCGTAGGGTGGCGGCAAAGTCTCGCCGGGGTTGGCTTTCAGGAGAAGCTCGCGGAGGCGCTGCTCGGTTTCGCCGTAGCCGCCCTCGCCGGCATGCGTATAGACAATCTTGCCGCGCGGATCGATTACGTATTTCATCGGCCAGGAATCGTTGTTGAACGCATTCCAATTCTCGTAGCCGCTGTCCACCAGAACCGGATACGTGATGCCGAACCGGCGGGTCGCCGCCACGACGTTCGCTTGATCGTGCGCGAACGCGAACTCCGGCGTATGGACGCCGATCACGACCAGCCCGCTGCTTTTGTACCGCGCCGCCCACTCCTTAACATAGGGAAGAGTGCGGATACAATTCACGCACGTATACTCCCAAAAATCAGTCAGCACCACTGCCTTTTTGCCCGGTGCGTAGGGGTCGTGCTGGAGTATGCTTTGGGAACCGTAAAGGTTGAGCGCTTTGCCGCCCGTGTTAATCCAGACGGACGGTTTCCCAATCAGCTCGGGAGCGGTCGGCGCGGCGGCGTAGACCGCTTGATCCAGGGTGCTCATCCCACGCCCGGCCAGAAAAGAGGCTCCGCAAAGGATAACGGCGATCAGCGCTATGGCGGCGGCAAAATATTTCAGCATACTCAGGAAAACGCAGGAACGCCGCTTCAAGGTTCCGCCGCGTTATTTGAAGCAGCTGCGATACGACGCCACAACCGACTGGGCAAGCGTATCTCTCGGGCAAAGCTGCAATGCGATTAGAAAGCGCCGAAGGTCTAGCTGGTGCGCGTCTGGAGCAGCGCGGCGGCGAAATGCTTGAGAGTTTCCAAGCTGAGGTCGGCCATGACGGTGTATTGCATGCCGTTCGCGCTCCAGGTCAGCACCGTGTACGAGTAGGCATGCTGAACCCGCGCATTCTGAACGGCGTTCAACTGAACGATCTGCTCCCGCTGCTCCTTCTCGTCCGCAAGCGCCGCGCTCAAAGACTCGTAAACGGAGACCTGGTTCAAACCGTCCGTGTAAAGCAGATGAAGCGCCGACTGCGTCTTCCCGTGGAGTACGGTCGAGCTTTGCAAGAAATACCCGTCCAGCGCTTTCGGCACGAGCGCTTTGCCGGCGTAGCCTCGCGGCAAGTGCTCTAAATCCGTCCCGGTCTCGGCGAGGTCGCCGGCGGAATGCGCTTCCACGAGGCGGGGCCGGCGGGCCGACCACTGCCACGGCGAGAACTCGGAAGTGGGGAATGTCGGCGTCAGCTTGATGTCGCTGAAATAAGCGACGGATGAGAGCGTCGCGTCGGAGTGGTAAATTTCGCGGCGCAAAATGATGCCGGTGTAGGGGTCGATCCACAATCGGTTGTACGGCTTGTTCGGCTGCTTGGAGCGCACGGTGACGGCGTACGTTTTCCGTCCGGCGATGGAAACCGGCGCCGGGTCCACGGTCAAGGCATAATTTTTTATCAGCGCCGCCAAGGCAGCGGGTTGAGTCGATTTCGACGGCGCGGTTTTCGTTTGAACGCTGTGGACGATTACGTTGCGCTGCGGGATAAAAGTCCAGAGCTGCCGGCTGCGCCGATGCTCAAGAATCACGCGTCCCCGCGCGCTGCTCGGCGCGGTATAAGTGGTTGAATCCATCGCCGGCGGCATGTGCCGGAACAGCATCGCCGAAGCCAGCACGACACCGTCCTCGCGCCAGGTCGTGATGAATTTTCGGCCACTGTAGGAATAACGGTCATCGGCCAGCAAGGACAA
>CAXSEA010000260.1:0-4839 GCA_964235675.1 uncultured Armatimonadales bacterium
CGCGATTTCGAGTGCGTCGCTGGAGTAGTCGCTGGTCCGAGTCGCGATGTAGAGGCAGATAAAAATTGCCGCGACTGCAAAGAACACCACGGTAGTCGCCGCGAGGGCAGCCGGCATTGTCTCAAAGATACCTTCCGTGACAACTGCCTTGGGCGGCCGCAACAGTCGACCGGTAGCCCATCGGCTTCGCCACCGGTGCAAGATTGCCGGAAAGCGCAAGCGCTTTGCGAAATAGCGTGCAGGCTGTTTCAAGAGTTATTTGTACTTTATATTGCCGCCGGTATTTAACGCTAGAGTCCGTAAGAATGAAAAAGAAAGGGTCTGTTGCAAATAGCGCGGCCATGTTTAACCAGCTCGTGCGTTACCGGCGGCCGCTAATTAAAAAATTAGGGCGCGTTCTTCAATAACATGGTAGGATTTAATTAGGCTGATAGTTGTACTGGAAAGATGGCAGGTAATGTGCAGCAATAATCATTCTCCCCACTTGATACAAGATAACGCGCGCGATTTGCCAAGAAACGGAACCATGGCAAACGACAAGTTGGTGCCCGCGCCTCGCGTGGCTATCATTGGAGCCGGACCGGTTGGACTGGAATGTGCCCATTATGCATTGAAGTGCGGCTACACGGTGCGAGTTTTCGATTCGTCCGACCAAGTCGCCGCGTATATGCACTCTTGGCGGCATATCGCGATGTTTTCGTCTTGGGCAACGCTGCGATCTCCGCTCGGGGCGAGCATTGTCGAAGCTCGGGGCTACAAACTACAATCGGAGAGTCTTCATCCCACGGCCGGCGAACTGCTGGACAACTATCTGGTTCCTCTCGCGGCAGCGCTTCCGGCTAAGAGCTTATGGCTTCAGCACCGAGTCGTCGGTATCACCCGTGCTTACACGATGCCTGACGAGGCTACTGAATCGCTGGATCAGCGGGCGCATCGCCCGTTCCGCATTATGACGCGCAACACGGCTACCGGCGAGGAGCGTGCCTGGAGCGCGGAGCATGTGATCGACTGCACATCCGGCGGGCGAGTGCCGGCATGGATTGGTTGCGGAGGTCTGCCGGCGCTGGGCGAGATGGGCTGCACTCATAAGATATGGCGGCACACTCCGGATATCACTGGCAGCAACCGCGGCGAGTTCAGCAATCGTAAAACCCTGCTCATCGGCGACGGCTCCTCAGCGGCCGCTTCCGCCACAATGCTGGCGAGTCTTGCGGATGTGAATCCTGAGACCTCCTTTTTCTGGGCAGTCGCGGTCGGTAGGGAACTTCCTTGCGTCACCGAAAAAAATCCCGCGAGCGGTTCAAGCGCCACGCTAGGGCCAAGCCTTTCTCCGCGACGCGCTCTGCTGATGAGCAAGGCGAATTTGCTCGTGAAATCGGCAAAGCCTTATTTAGTTTATAGCCCCAAGACACAAGTGGAAGAGCTGCGCTACTCGCTCGAATTGAAGAAGTTTTTAGTCACTTTGCAAGTAGACCGCCAAACCAAGCGGTATCAGTTCGACAATGTCATTGCCAATGTCGGCTGGAGGCGCGACGTATCGTACCTAAAGCATCTCCGCGACGGCGAAGCTGGTTTTTACGAGATCGGAGGCGTCTGCCGAAATGCCGATGACGCGCTAGGAATCGCGCATGACGAAATCCGGGCAGCATTTCGCCAGATCACCGGCAACCCCGGCCTTGACCAGTATGGCGGCTTGTCGGCGGCTGCATAATTCGCCTCCGTGATATCTTTAATCTTACACAACCCCGCTGCTCTTATGCTGCGGGGTTGTGTCGTGCTGAGAGCTGTGGAATGCCTACGGGTATAATTTGTCACAGTGCTAAGTTGGAATCATATCGGCAAGGTATACGGGCGCAGGCGACTTTTTGCGGATTTGTCCGGGCATATTTCTCCGGGTGAGGGGATGGTCGTTACCGGTATAAACGGCAGCGGCAAAAGTACGTTTCTCAAGACTTTGGCAGGGCTGGTCAGGCCGGATACCGGTTCCATCACGCGTCCGGATGATCGCAACGCAATCGGGTACGCCGCGCCGCATCTTTTCCTATACGGAGAACTCACCGGCTTGGAAAACCTGGTGTTCTACGCCGAACTGCGTGGACGCCCGCTTGATCGAGATGCCGCTCTCGCGCTGCTGGCACAGGTCGATATCGAACGCGCGGCGTCGAAGCCAGCTTCGGTTTATTCGACCGGCATGACCCAGCGGCTGCGCCTCGCGTGCGCATTGGCGCATGACCCGCCGCTGCTGCTACTGGATGAGCCAACGATCGGCCTCGACGCTGCCGGAGTAACACTTGTCGAACAGATTGTCGCCGAGCGCGCCGTCCGCAAAATTTATCCCGCCGCAACAATCATCGCCAGCAACGATCCCGGCCAGTGCGCCCGTTTCGAGCAGCTTGGCTGGACCGCTCTCGCGCTGGGCGCGTAGCACATATGTCATCTTTGGGCGGGAAGCGCGTAGCGAATGGCGCACGCGCGCTTCACTAGGCACCACACTGCTATTTGCCGTCGGCATGCTGGCGGCACTCGCCTTTGTACTCGCGCAGAAAAGCGTCTCCGCCGACGTGCGGGCAGCCCTGTACTGGGTGCTCATGCTTTTTACGGCGGTGACAGGCCTCGCGCGCGTTTATGTGCGCGAGGAGGAGATCGGCACGGCGGACGCGCTCCGGCTGGCCGCCCCAGCGACGGCTGTCCATACCGGAAAGTTGTGCTTTAATCTGCTGCTTTTGGGAGCGGTTCAGATTTCTTCTACCGTACTGTTTTTTGTGGCTTTGCCTCAGTCTCAAACAGACGCACAGTCGATAGACCTGCGGCTGTTTGTGGAAACGGCGGTTCTCGGCGGGTACGGCTTGGCCGCCGGAGCGACGTTTATCGCGGCTTTAATCGCTCCGGCAGGCGACGGCGGCGGGCGCGGCGCGTTGTTTTTTATCGCGGCGTTTCCTGTTCTGCTGCCGCTGCTTCGCCCGGCGGTGGAGGGCACCTTGGCGGCGTTCGCGCCGATTGCCTCACCGGCTGGAACAGGCGCGAACTGTCTGGTGTTGCTGGTAGCGTATGACGTCGTCGTCACGGCGGCGTCGCTTGGATTGATAGGGGCGGTATGGAACGAGTAGAACAAAGTTCTCGTCAAACTACGGGTGGCGGGGCGCTGTTGGAGCATGGCGCGGAGCCTGCTAGGAACGATTCCGCGCCGATTCGCCGGAATACCGGCGGCAGCTTGCCGGCGACCGCGGCAAAAATTACGCTTGGCATCTTGTTTGTTTTTGTGTTGGTAGGAGCGTTTCTTTATCTTCCGCCGGCGCAATCGTTTCGCAACGAGTCTCTAGCGCGACTGATCGTGCTGCATGTCCCAAACCCAATTGTCGCCTCCATATTGAGCGCGCTGTCGGCGTGGTTCGCGCTACGCTACCTGATCGCGCGGCGCTGGATCGACGATGTCCGCTCACGCTCGCTGGCCTCGATTGCGATGCTGTTTTGGCTGCTGACGACGATTACCGGCGCAGTTTTCGCGAAAGCCGAGTGGGGACTCTACTGGAGCTGGGATCCGAAGCAGTCGTCGATTTTTGTTTTGCTGCTGCTGTATCTCGCTTACTTCGCGCTGCGCTCCGGTATCGCCGACCCTGGGAAGCAGGCGACTGTCGCGGCTGCCTATATTTTGTTCGCGGCGGCTACCGTGCCGTTCTTGACGTATATCCTGCCAAACGCGACGCCGGAGACGCTGCACCCGAAGAACGTAATCAATACGAGCGGCGGCATGGATTCGGCGTACAAGCTGGTGTTCTGGTCGTCGGTGGCGGCGTTCTGCGGGCTGGCGGCTTGGATGTATAATCTTCAAGTGAGAATCGCTCAAATAGTACGCGCCGCCGATATCCGGTTTTCCGTGCTGGAGTCGGCGCAGTGACCTTGAACATGCAGGACGCCCCGCTTTTGATCGTGGCTCTGATCGTTTTTGGCGGCGCGTTCGTGTACTTGTGGCGAATGGACGCCCGAGTCCGCATTCTGGAAGCGGAACTGCGCGAGGAGTCGATGCAAATTGCTCGAGAGAGCGAAAAGACGAGCCGCGAGAAGGTTGCCTAGCTTCGCCTGAGCGCCGGTGACGGCGTAGTTAGCTTGTAAAGAGATGTCGATTAAACCTGGACCAATTGCAGCTGTCGTCGTCATTGCCGGAGCCTTGAGTTTCGGCTTTGTTTCGTTCAAAAGCAGCTTGATCTCCTATTTGTCTTTTCAAGAGGCCATGGCCGCAAGCGGCTCGGGCAGCACGGTGCAAATTATGGGCGCGCCGGTTAAAGGCGCTACCAGCTTCGATACCGGCGTCAATGCGCTGGACTTTACTCTGCGTGAGCCGTCCACCGGGCAGCTGATGCCGGTGGTGTTCAAAAGTCCCAAGCCGGACAACTTCGACGAAGCTATCCGGGTCACGGCGGTCGGGCATTACGACCCCGCCAGCAAAGAGTTCGACGCCGACAATTTGCTGGTCAAATGTCCGTCAAAATATGCGGGCGATCCCTCCGCCGCGCAAAATCGCCAATACGCGGCAAAAGCATAGCCCGGATCGTTTCCGGCGCATCATGCACTCGATAGAAATTTTTAGAACGTCATGTCACTGCCGATTATTGGAACGCTGCTTGTCTGGCTTGCTCTTGCGGGAGTTATCGTCGCAATTGGCGGATATTTGCTTGCGCTGAAGCAAGCCAGCGCCGTTGCCGCTGACGGAACCATCGGCCGCCCGAAGGCCCAGCTTGTCGGGCGCGGCGCGTTTATCGCGGCGGCGGCGTGCGTGTTCGGCATTGCGGCGGTCCACTTGACGCTGCTGCTGACTCACCGCTTCGACATCAACTACGTTTA
>CAXSEA010000261.1:0-4833 GCA_964235675.1 uncultured Armatimonadales bacterium
GTCTCCAGATAATTTATCATAAGCCCGCCGCTTCTGAACTGAGGCCAAAAACCGCAGTTCATAAGCGGCGGGCTTGACCTTTGTTAAATCAGCGCGGCCAAATTCAATGCGCTCGCGGCGTAATGTTGATTTATGACTGACAGCAGCAAATCTAACGAGCAAAGCTTCGACGTTCTCGCGGGCTTTATTATTGCGGCACATGGGGTGCAGGGCGCGCTGAAAGTACGGGTGGCAACCAAGACCGCCGTCAGTTTGATTTCGCCTGGCGAGGGAGTCTCAAGACGTCCCGCCGATGTTCGGCTCGAGCGGGAAGGCAGTGTCGAGAATGGTCAAACCGTGACGTCGATCATGACGACCATTGTTCAGCTGAAGGAAACCACTCCCGGCAGCAGCGTTTATATCGCTCGCGCCGGCAACGTCCGCGACCGCACCCAAGCCGAAAAACTGGTAGGGATGTCAATTTTCGCGCCGAGTACGCGCCGAGCTCCGTTGCAAGAGGACGAGTATTTTACTGACGAGCTGATCGGCCTCAGCGTAATCGGGGATCGTGGGCAGCAGTACGGGAAAATCACGGCTGTCCACGCGCAGCCCGCAAACGATGTCTACGAGACGGATCAAGGCGCGCTGATTCCGGCGGTGAAGGCTTTTGTCAGCAAAATCGACGTGGCGGCGGGAACGGTTACTGTCTACGAAGTGCCGGGGCTGCGTCCCGAAGAAGCCGAGGAAGTGCGCTCGGACGGTGAAGAGCGCGGTGGAATTACAGAAACTGTTTTAGTGGGCGAAGGCGATATCCAGTAGCGCCGAGCAGCGGCAACCTCTGCTATGCGCATCGATATATTGACGCTGTTTCCGGAGTTGATTAGAGCCGCTGTCGATCATAGTATCTTGAAGCGGGCGCGAGCGGCGGGGTTGATTACGGTGGACGCGCATGATCTACGCGACTGGACACATGACAAGCGGCGCACAGTCGATGATGCTCCCTACGGCGGTGGGGCCGGGATGGTGATGAAGCCGGAGCCGGTGTTTGAAGCCGTGGAAGCGCTGCGGAGCCGTGGCAACGAGGGCGAAGAAGTGGAAAGCGGCGGGGCGCGTGTTATACTGATGACGCCGCAGGGCAGGCCGTTTGAACAGAGCGTTGCGCGTCGGCTGGCATCGGACGAGCGCCACCTGCTTTTGATTTGCGGTCATTACGAGGGATTTGACGAGCGAATTCGTGAGCATCTCGCTGATGAAGAAATCAGCATCGGCGATTATGTGCTGACTGGCGGAGAGCTGGCGGCCTTGGTCGTCACGGACGCGGTCGCGCGCTTGCTGCCGGGCGTGCTGGGAAACGAACAGTCAGCGGCGGGCGAGTCGTTTGAAGGCGATCTGCTGGAGTATCCGCAGTACACGCGACCGCCTGAGTTTCGCGGGTGGAGCGTGCCGGGAGCGCTTGTCTCCGGGCATCACGTCGAAGTCGCCAAGTGGCGGCTCGCGGAGCAGGAGCAGCGGACGCGGGAGCGTCGGCCTGATCTTTGGGAGCGCTATCTGCGCTCCAAGCCGCCGGAACCGGCGATATCGAAGCGCGCCCAGCGGCGCGAGCGTGATGAAGAATTGCTGCGGAATACGCGGCAAAATACAACAAATACGGACAATGCCGAGGCCAGCGCGGCGCATGGGGACACGTTTTCCATGCCGCCGGACGAAATTCAGTGAGCCAGCCCGCCGGCGGGAAGGATAGGACAGTTATGCATCCAATTATCGCGGAGATCGAGCGCGCCCAGCGCAAAGAGAATGTCCCACAGTTCGACGCGGGCGATACGGTCCGCGTCCACGCTAAAGTCGTGGAGGGCGGCAAAGAGCGCGTCCAGGTGTTCGAGGGCGTCGTCATCGCCACCAAGCAGGGCAACGACGCGCGTGATTCGTTTACCGTGCGCCGCGTCACCAACGGCATCGGGGTCGAGCGCGTGTTTTTGCTCAACTCGCCGCGCATCGACAAGATCGATGTTACCCGCCGAGGCGACGTGCGTCGCGCCAAGCTGTACTATCTGCGCACCAAGGTCGGCAAGGCAGCCCGTATCAAGGAGAAGAGAGACTTTCATACTGCCGCCGGCAGCAAAAAGACTCAAGCGTAATTCGAACTATCCGCCCTTTCAGGCCACCCTCTCTAAAGGGAAAGGTGGCCTGAAAGGGCGGATAGTTGCAACTTTCTCTCATTTTTTGCCGTATTCTGGCGTATGCAATTATCTAACCTCCCCCAGGTGCTTGCCGATCTTCCCATGCGGGATATCGCTACCTTCGCGATCATTCTCACGCTGATTCGCCTCGCGCTCGTGAGGATTCCCGCGGCAGCGGCCCGCGCGTTTTCCGAGGTGCTGGAAGCGGCTTTGATTGCGGTCGTGCTGGTTTTCATGATTATCCAGCCGTTCGTGATGAAGACTTTCTACATTCCGTCTGGCTCGATGCTCCCTACCCTGATCGACGACGACCACATTGTTGTCGATAAGCTGGGCTTTCGCCTCCACCCTCCGCACGACGACGACGTCGTCGTGTTTGTCGCGCCGCCTCAAGCGTTGGAGGAGTCGCCGGACACAGGGCCGTCGGACGGCGGGCCGACTTACTATATCAAGCGCCTGATCGGACGAGCCGGGGAAATCATTACAGCGTCGCACGGCTATATCGAAATCAACGGGGAGCAGTACTCGCATGAGGATATCCGCCAAAAATTTGGGGTTCTCGACCAGGACAAGCAGCACGTCAAGATCGAAGCCAACGACCTGCTCATCTACGACATCTCGTGGAAGCGCTACACGGCGGATCAAGTCGCCGCGCAGTTCGATGAGCCAGGTAAAAGCGTGGCGTTCCACCCCGGCATCACATTCCGAAACGGTCAGCCGCTGAGTGAGCCATTTACGGCGGAAGATCCGGAGTACGATTTAAAGGTCGTCAATGGCCATTCCGTACGCTTCGACGATATCCGCCTGACCCGCATCGACGGCCAGGAGCCGACCTCCGCGCAGGCGGCGCAGTACGTGAACGCAAAACCCGGCCCTGTTCCCGCCGGCGATGTCTTTGTGATGGGCGATAACCGCAACGACAGCAACGACAGCACTTACTGGGGACCGCTTGAGGCGAAGCGGCTGGTCGGTCGCGCCAGCGCTATTTTCTGGCCGGTCAACCGAATGCACGCAGTCCGCTAACGGTGCCGTATGCCAAGGTCGCCCGCGCCGAAAAGCCCTACCATTGATCTACTCGCTCGTGAGCGTGAGCTATGGAGCGAGGGACTGCGGAGCGTGTGCGGGATCGACGAGGCCGGACGCGGCCCGCTGGCCGGGCCGGTCGTCGCGGCGTGCGTGATTCTCCCCAACCCGAATGAGTTCGACAGCCAGGGGATCAACGATTCCAAAAAACTCACCGAGCGGCAGCGGGAAGTTCAGTTCGCGCGTCTGACAGCCGACCCATTGGTGACTATCGGTGTCGGGATTGTAGACGCCGCCCAGATCGACTCTGAAAACATTCTCCGCGCCACGCACAGCGCCATGCGTCTGGCATTGGCACGGATTACGTCGCCTATCGAGCGCATTCTCGTGGACGGCCTGCCGATCAAGGGCCTGAGCGCGCACCCCCAGGAGGCGATTGTCGGCGGCGACGCCCGCGTGGCGTCGATTGCCGCCGCTTCGATTATCGCCAAAGTGACCCGCGACCGCATGATGAAGGAGTATGACGCGCTTTACCCCGGCTACGGCTTCGCGGGGCACAAAGGCTACGGCTCCGCAACCCATTTAGAGGCTTTGCGCGCGCTTGGCCCCTGCCCGATTCACCGCCACTCGTTCGCGCCGGTCGCCGCCGCGGCGGGCAACAGCACAGGAAAGTCTTCCACGGACTCCCGCAAGCAGGCGGGAAACGACGGCGAGGCGCAGGCCGCCGAGCTGCTGGCGGCGCGGGGCTATACCCAAGTTATCCGAAATGTGCGTCCGCTGCCGGGACTCGCGCGCGGCGAAATCGATATCGTGGCGTGGGACGGCGAGGTGCTCTGCTTTATCGAGGTGAAAACCCGCCGCACGCGGGCGCTGCCGCCGGATTTGGGTGTGACGCCGGGTAAGCGTCGGCAAATCGTGATGCTGGCGGAGGCATATTTATCGGTGAACAAACTGGAGCCGGAGGAGTGCCGCTTCGACGTGGTCTCAGTCTGGAACGATCCCGCCCTTCCCTGCCCGATGCTCGCGCTGCACCAGAATGCGTTCGAGCCGGAATGACTGCCGGGCTCGGCGGTACAATCTCAGCGTGATTCAAGCCGAAACTATATCCACTTCTTCTCTCGAATTGTCGGCTCCCGCTCCCCTGGAGCGCCAATACCCGAAGAACGTGCTTCTTAATTCGGTGAGCGCTCCCGCGCGGGCGAGCGTCGCGGTTCCAGGCTCCAAGAGTATCACCAACCGCGCCCTGCTGATCGCCGCGCTGGCTGAGGGCGACACGCTTTTGCGCGCCCCGCTTTTCTCCGACGATACGCTTTACATGATCGCCGCGCTGCGCGCTTTAGGAGTGCGAATCGACGATCAGGCAGGCGGCGATTTGCTGGTCAAGGGCATCGGCGGGCGGCTGCAAGAGCCGAAAGACGCGCTGTTTATCGGCAACTCGGGCACGTCGGTGCGGTTCTTGACGGCGGCTTGCGTGCATTTACCCACCGGCGCATCGTGCCAGATCGACGGGATTGAGCGAATGCGCCAGCGTCCTATCCAGGATTTGATCGACGCGCTCGCGCCGATTGGCGGGTCGGTGAAAGACATCGCTGAGACTGGCTGCCCTCCGGTGCAGGTGCTGGGAGGCGGGCTGTCGGGCGGCGAAACCGACGTG
>CAXSEA010000262.1:0-4826 GCA_964235675.1 uncultured Armatimonadales bacterium
GAAGTGCTGACCGGCCCGGACGGTCTCGACAGGCTGATCGGCGAAAGCGACTATCTCGTCCTCGCCGCCGCTCTGACCGGCGAAACCCGGTATCTTATCTCCGCGAAGCAGATAGCCCAAATGAAGCGCAACGCTTGGCTGATTAATATCGCGCGTGGCGCGATGGTGGACGAGGCGGCGCTAATCGCGGCGCTTCAATCCGGCGGAATCGAAGGCGCGGCGCTGGACGTCTTCGCCCAGGAACCGCTGCCGGAAAGCAGCCCGCTCTGGACCATGCCGAACGTCCTGATCTCGCCGCACAACTCCGGCGGCTGGACCGACGGTCTCAGAGCGCGGCAGATCGCCATCTTCGCGGAGAACCTGCGGCGGTTCGCGGGGGGCGAGGCTTTGGAAAACGTGGTGGATGTGGCGCGAGGGTATTAGCCTTGGCTTAATCCCACCAAAGGTGAGTTGGGCGAGTGTCACTCAAGTATTGAGCAATTAGCTTCACGCCCATTTCAGTCTCTAAATAAGCCTCTTTAATATACTCGTCAGTAACTATCCAGCCGTCTTCGGGGTCGCTGTCCCACCACCCGGCAGTCGCTTGGCGCAGCCCAGGCGGCTCGCCTGGACATAATGTCCGTGCAGCCGCAAAAAACTCAGGCGCATTTTCTTCGCGCGTAGAGCCTACGCCCTGATCGAGACTGTCAGGACAAAAAAGAAAGACTTGTACAGCGAACGCGCAAATATTATCTCCTGGCACTGCCTCAATATCAAACTCGATCCAATCTCGCCCTGCACCGACAACTATGAACTTACCACCTTGCGTCGTCCACAAATCGAGGCGGTCAATAATGTCTTGCGTAGTCAGGTCATAGTTAGGTGCGCGAGTACCAATAGAACGAATGATATCGCGGTCGCTGGTGATTTTCATGGCAAATAGTATTCAAGTGCTGGTTCTACCTGAATTTGGCTGCTTTTCGCTGACGAATGCGCGGCAACCCAGTTGCTGCGTTTCGGCTTGTACTTCTTCAACGCATTGCTTTGCCTCCCCGTACAGCAGAACTATGCAAACGCGTTCAACGAGAAGATAATGCGTGCTCCTGGCTAGCTTGCAAAGCCGTATATCGCTGCCTTCTCTAGCAGCAAAGTTTTATCAGCAACCGCTTTTAGAAGCTCACAGGCGGCAATCAGAAAGCCAAGGAGTTAAGCCAGTTCCAGTTCTGCTTGAATAAGAGGCATCGTTACTCAATATGATAGCTTAGATGCAAACTGTTCAGCAACATCTTTCTAGATCGACGTGCCTCCGACAACAAAGCGCCCTCGAAATTATGCAGTTCAAGGGCGCCATAAATGTGCTGATTAAAGCATTATGTTATGCGACTGGCCCGTTCGGGTTGATAATCACCTTGGTATAGCCGTCTACGCGCTTGTCGAACTTGGCGTAGGCGTCGGGCGCTTCTTCCAGCGGAATGTGATGGCTGACGATCACGCTCGGGTTAGCTTTACCCGCGATGATCAGGTCGCGAAGCTGCTCGTTGTACTGCTTTACGGGAGCTTGCCCCGTGTTCAAGCTGATGCCCTTATTCCACATCTCGCCAAAGGCCATCGGCACGACGCCTTTGGCTTGCATCGAGCCCTTGGGCGCGCCGGGATCTTGCGGGAAGTAGACGCCGATCGAGCCGATAGCACCGGTCGGGTTGACCAGCTTCGCTAAATCGTCGTTCACCTGAGTATAAAGCTCGTCCTTAGTGTCGCGCTCGTTATGGCACTGGAAGCCGACGGCGTCGATGCCGCACATCACGCCGGACATTTTTTCCTCGCCCTTGCGCAGAGCCAAGTTGTGGCGGTTGCTGCTGAGTCGCATCGCCTTAATCTGCTCGACCGGGTCGCCTTCGGAGAAGTTGATCGGGATACCGCCAAGCTGCTTGACCAATTCAAGACGCTCCGGAACTTGATCTACGACATAGATTTCGGCAGCGCCCATCAGCTGCGACGAAGTAATTGCCAGCAAGCCGACTGGCCCAGCGCCATAGATAGCGACAGTCTTGCCCAAGCCAACCTTTGCCAGTACGGCGGAATGGTACGCGGTTGGGAAGATGTCGGCCAGCATCGCGAAATCGTCTTCCTGCTTGCCGCTGTCCATGCTTGGCAGCTTCAAGCAGTTGAAGTCGGCATATGGCACGCGCAGCAGCTCCGCTTGACCGCCGCGAAACGGTCCGAGCCCCGCGTAGCCATAGCCCGCGCCGACACCGTCGGGGTTGGCGATCAAACAGGCGTTGGTGTAGCCGCGGACGCAGTTGAAGCAATCGCCGCAGCCGATGTTGAACGGAATCGACACGCGGTCGCCAACTTTGAGCTGCGAAATGGCGTCGCCAACCTTGCTGACAATGCCCATCGGCTCGTGCCCGAGCACCTGGCCCGGCTTGACATCGGTGCGGCCGTCGTACATGTGCAGGTCGGAGCCACAGATACAGGTAGACGTCATCTTTACGATCACATCGGTGGGATCTTCGATGCGCGGATCTTCCACTTCCTCAACGGCGACTTTATACGCGCCTTTATAAACAAGAGCTTTCATACGATACTTCTCCAGACAATTTTTGGAAACTTGCCAGCCGCGCGGCGTCCTTGCTGCAGGTGGTGACTGTGAGGTTTACCCGGCGAATATTTCGTGCAAACAATATTGCCGCCTAGAAGCTGAATCGAACACGCCAGCAGTCCATTGCTGCTTTGAATATCCTGGCGCGCTCTCGCGCCTTATGATAAAATGAGTGTCTCCAGCTTATTTAGGTGAGGAAATTCCGCAATGAAGACTCGCTTCCGTACCGCTGTCTGCGCCGCTCTGCTCTTGACGCAAGCCGGCCTCTCTCTTTCCGCTTTCGCCGCCACGGCTCCCACGGCGACACTGGCCACGTCGGGCCAGTACCGGCTCACTCAAGGCATGGTCAACGACGATCTCGCCGTCTGGCAGATGGTGGCCGGACGCCCGCTTGCCCCCGCCGACCGGCAAACCGTCGCTAGCGCCGATGTCGATACGTTTCACAACGCCCCTGCCTGGTTCACGCAGAACATCGCCAAAATTCACAAGGCATTGCCGCGCCTGGAGCGTGCGGACTCAGTGGTCAAGGCCGAGATTCGCCAGGAGAATATTGTGGATGTCTTCTGCACGCCGGAAAAGCTGCATATCAGCTCCGAGGACGCCGACCGGCTGCGCGAGATGATCGGGCGCTATGTTCCCGTGATCGGCACCGACCAGGCATCGAATACGGTGATTACCGGCCCAGACATTGCGGCATGGGCGGCTGCGACTCGCTTCATGGCGCAGCAATCGCATGTCCCGCCGCCGAACAGCTTAATTGGTCAGTTCACCCAAATATCGAAAGATCCCTCTACGATGGGTCCAAAAGTCTCCTCGGACGCCGCTAATATGGAGCGGAACTGGGCGGCCCTACAGCTAGTTTGGCCTCATCTGACGGCGGCGCAGCGCGCGGCATCGCTCAATCCCAAGGTCGCTTCCGTAAAGCGGGCGGGAGAAAACCGAGTGCAGTCGCAACTTGCCGTCACCGCTCTGGTGATCACCCAGGAGCAGTTCGGCAACTACCCCTACGCCCTCGACCCGCGCCTGATGGCCTACAAAACCATGATGGACCGCCGCATGCAGCGCTTCGACACCAATATGCTGGGCTACAACCTCCAGATGCAGCAGCGCGGAATGCACGATTTCGCCCGCTCCATGAACGGCCAAGGCCCTGACCCACAGGATATCTATAACCCTATCCCAATCCCCACCCCATAAGGATAGGTGGTCAGCACGATATATAATAGATGGTAGGAACTACAGCTGGTCTGCGGTATCAAACTTCGCGATGAGCGACCATGCAAATAATCCACGAGATTATACAAGTGGTGGTCGCCGTTGTCAGCTTTCTGGCGAACCTGTTCACAATAGCCATATGCGGTATTGCTCTATATGGCATTTTGACGCACCGAAAAGCTTTAGGAGCATTCCTGGCTGTATTCGCATCCACCCAACTGCAGGAGCGGAACCGGCGTATACGAGAAACAATTAACAAGCTCAATAGCCTAGATTATGAAAGAAGAGATCATAAGCGTGAAGTAATTGCTTTGCTCGGACAATTAAGCGATCAAATCACGCCACAGGGCGATCAAGACAGCCTAAAGTTGAGCTACGAAAAGCTGGAAATACTGAATCAGCTATACAAACATGTTATCTGAAGCTAAAAAGAGGCAAATTGTATACGAGATTGATGGAATTATAGATAACAGCCTATAAGCCGCATCCAAGGCAATACTGGAGAGCAAAGAATGAACGAAAAAATGGTAGCAGTCATTCAACAGATGCTCGACCATCCGGAGTTAATTTCTTCTATTTACAAGCGCGAACGAGAAATTTATTTCATTTATAAAGGTCATTTCTTTTCAGCATTACGTATTGCTGAAGATTATTGGCTATACATATATCCTAATTGGTCTAAATCGCTTGAAGAACTTGCCAACGATCCGAATGTGGATTTTTCTTCAGTAGGTGAGTCATTAGATGAAGTAGAAAGGTTTTCTGTATTAAGAAGCTTGTACAAAGTTCTCAATAACACCTATTTAGGCATCGACAAAGTTCTTGATGACATCTTGGCCACAGCCTAATGCATTAACTCCCTTGACACCGCCCGTCATCCATGGTTTAATACAGCCAACAGATGCAAAAATCCGCCGCCAAACAGATCAGATTCACCGCCGCGCCCGCCGCTGGCGGCTTCGGCGTGTCTGCCCTGCTTGGATTTAGCGGCTACTGGCGATGCGCCGGATGGCAGCCCTCTTTTAGCGGT
>CAXSEA010000263.1:0-4799 GCA_964235675.1 uncultured Armatimonadales bacterium
CAATTCGAGCACGAAACACTGCATCGACAGAGCAGCATCTAAGTAGTTGCCAAGCCGGTCTCAGTTGTATCTGAACCATTGCCAAATTAGGCTAACACGAAGCGCTATCTTATATTTCCTTCCCTACCGGGAAGGTGTCACGAAGTGACGGATGGGTTCTCCCGCTCCGCTGCCAGCAGCGCCGCCTTCCGCTCCACGCCCCACCGATACCCGCTCAACTCGCCGCCGGCCCGCACCACGCGGTGGCACGGCACTACCAGCGCCACCGGATTTGACGCGCACGCCCGCGCGACGGCCCGCGACGCGCTTGGCCGCCCCAGCGACTCGGCCACTTCGCTATACGAGCGCGTCTCGCCGCACGGAATCGCCTGCAGCGCCTGCCATACCTGGCTCTGAAACGCCGTGGCACGCACGTCGAGCGGTAGGCGGACATTCGGCTCCAGCCCACTCAAATGCCGCAAAATCGCCGTCACGGCCGAATTCAGAGAATCAAACTCCGCATCCCCCGCCTCCAGCGGCATGGCGAGCGGGTACTCCCGCCGCAGCGATTCAGCCAGCTCTCCGGCGTCGCTTCCAAGCGCCACCGAGCAGATCCCGCACTCCGTCGCGGCAATCAGCACCAGGCCATGCGCGCATTCGGCCGTCAAATACCGTACCCGCATGGTCAGCCTCGCCTTCCCGTAAACGCCCGGCGTCGCGCCCAGTTGCGCTTCCGCTTTCCTACCTTCGTATATCCGGCTCGTCGAGCCAAACCCCGCCTCCGCCATAGCCTGCCCGACCGCCTCGCCCTCCTGCAGGCCGCCCCGAAAACGCTCCATGCGACGCGCTGCGGCATACTGATGCGGCGAAACTCCAACCGCGCGCCGAAAGCTCCGCTGCAAGTAATTCGGGCTCAATCCCACCTCGTGCGCCAGCTCCGGCAGCGTCGGCTCCTCGTCAAACCGGACGTCTAGCAGCTCGCAAGCGCGCGCCACCGCCTGCTCGGCACGCGAAGCCTTCGCTAAATCGTCCGCTGGACGGCAGCGCAAGCAAGCCCGAAACCCCGCCGCCTCGGCTTCGGCGGGAGCGCGGAAAAACAAAACTTGATCGCGACGAGGACGCCTCGACGGGCAGTACGCGCGGCAATACACTCCCGTGGATTTCACGGCATAGACAAACGCCTTCGCCGCCGCCCCACGCTCCCGCCTCAACACCGCTTGCCAAAGCTGCCCATCATCCTCGAACTGCGAGCCGCCGGATGTCGTCATAGAAGATACGAAGTAGTTCATATCGGCATAATATCACCCGCCGCCCTGCCAATACGCTCCGAATCCCACCCCGAAACTTTTACTGCTATCATCAGCAATTTCTCTCCACGATCACCAAACCAAACAATAGCAAAGCCTCTCATTCATCCATAGCTCGCCCCAACGCCGATTAAATTTCCTTCCCTTTAGGGAAGGTGCCCGAGAGGGCGGATAGGTTCCCCTCAACCATGGCTCAAAATCATCGGAGCGCCAAAGTTGACGCCCCCGGACGGATTGCCGGGGTCCGGGATATAAAGCAAAAGATTTTTGCCGTCAAACGTGAAGTACCAGGTCTGCGCCGTACCCGCGCCCGTTGAACCGGCGCTTGGCGTCACCCGCAACGCGCTTCCGGCCACGGTATAAGCGCTCGTCTGCGGCTTCGCGCCGGGCGTCGTCACCGTCAGCACGCCGTTGCTGCCGAACTCGTACTTCCCGCCGACACTCGCCTGCCAAGTCCCGGCAATCGCCGCCGGACGCACCAGCACCATCGCGCCGGAACCCGCGCCCGACGAATCCGTGATCGTCACGGAATCGCCCTTTACCGAGGCCGCTGCTGTCGCCGGAATCAGCTGCGGAATGGATGCCGCAATCGGCTGCATCGACAAAGTGCCGCCGCTCAATCCGTAGTTCGCCTCGGCAACCACCGACGGCAAGCCGCTTGCGCCTGTACTTGACGTTGAAGCAGCCGGCTCGGTGACGATCAGCCAGTTGGGGCGGGTAAACAGGTAAGTCACCGGCACCCCCGGCGAGCCTTGCGACCGGTCGATTCCCAGCCACACCCCGGACAGCGTCGAAATGCGCAGCGCGGACATCGCCGGCATCGTCGGCGTGACTCCTTCGTCGAATGAATTGATTACCGAATTGCTGCCGATTACCGTGCCGATCAAAGCCACCAGACTGACAGCCGAAACCGCCAGCAGCACCCGCTTGCTGATCGCGCTTTCCACTCGTGTTAAAAACGATTCGTCCATGGCGACCGGCGGCAAATCCCCGCCGGCCTGCTTGCCGTCGTCCTCGCCGAACAATTCGTCACGCAGGTCGGTCGGCACCGCCCCCCCGGCACTGCGCCGCTCCTTGATCTGCGTTCGCATCGCCCCCGCGATAGTCGCCGCCGAAGTCCAGTCGATCAGCTCTTCCGTATCGCCTGTCTCGCCGTTCTCCAGCGCCTGGTCCTGCGCGGCTTTCAGCAGCTTCTTGTTAATAATCGGGCGCTTCGGCGCGGCTGCGGGCGGAGCGACAGGCGATGTGGCTGCCGGCTCCAAAACCGGCGGCGCTGGTGGAATCGCGGCGCTTTGCGGCTGACTCTGGGCAGGGCGGTTGATCGGCTTCGAGATAGGAGCCGCCACCACCGGTGGCACCGTTGTCTGAGGCCTAGGCTGCGGCTGCGGCGGCCTCGTTGGCGTGGGCGCTGGGCCGGATTGAGCGCGTTGCGGAGGAGCGGGAGGAGCTTGGGGTGCTTGCTCGGACGATTTGTCTTGCTGCTTGGCCTCGTCGGCGACATACTCGCCGCAGCGCTTGCAGAAGTTGGTGCTGTCTTTGTTGGACGTTTGACAGCGCGGGCAGATCCACATGAATTGCTTCCTTACCTAACCTGAGAGCTGATTTCAACAAACTCTGCACGATGGGTTTGCTAATGCGCAAAAGCTATGGCAACTTTCCTTCCCTTTCAGGGAAGGTGGTCGTTACGCCGGATAGGGTAGCCGAGCAGAGCGTTTTGAACTGAGATCTGGCTTGAAGTAACCGCGCCGATGCTTCGGCATAAGCCTACCGTCCGAAGCCCAGCGCCGCCTTTGCGAAATCAATCGCCGAAATCGTCTCCAGCACGACTGGAAACGACGAGACCTGCTCGCCGCGTATCTTTGCGACTATCATCGTGCGCACCGGCGCGCTTCCGGTTGCCGTGCCGGGCTTGTACTGCAGCTCGATCATCGCCTGCCCGTCGCGGCCCAGATGAACCTGCGCCGGGCTAACGGTCAACCCGAGCGATTTATCCGCCGGTTCCAGCGTGAAATCCGCGGACACCTCTCCGCAGTTCACCACCCCAACTCGCGCTTTACCCGCCACGCCTCGCGTACCGCGCACGACCGGCGCTTCTCCGGCCTCGACGCTTCCCGCGCTTGTTGCGGCAGCGGTCGCCGTCGCCAGCCGCAGCGCCGCCTCACGGGCGCGGACATACGCGTAGCAAACCACCGTCCAGCGGTCGGCCCGCACCACGATGTTGCCGTCGGTATCCCGCTGCTCGTTCACCAGGATATCGATCTCGCCCTTCAGCGGCTTATTAAACGCCGTTACCTTCGACGGCACCAGCGACACCATCACCTTGCGACGCTTGCCCCGGAACTTCGACTGCTCGATCTTCAGCCACGGCACTTTCGCCGCCATTTCGCCGTTCAGCTCCACTTGCGGGCCGGAGTTGTAAATCAAGAACTCCTGAGTCGCATCGCCGTCGGCGTACTCGCGCGTGCCGAAATAAAGGCTCTTGCGCGACACCATCGGCACCGGCGGCGCGATCTTGCGAAGCTCCTGCAAAAACACCTGCGCCGTGGCGTACCGGTACTCCATGTTAAACGACAGCGCCGTGGAGACGATCCGCACGTAATCCAAATCCACGTCCCGCCGCTGCGTCAGCGGCGTCGTCACCGCCATATTGCGCTCTTTAATCCGCTGCTGCTCCGGCGGCACGCCCATCACCATCTCATACAGGATGCAGCCCAGCGCGAAAATATCGGTCTGCACGTTTGCGACAAAATGCTCCTCCAGCTCCGGCGGCAAATACCCTTCCGTGCCGTAAAGCTCGGTCTCGCTGGTGAACACCTCAGGGACATCGCTGCGCGGCTCGCCGAAATACTGCGCCGCCCCATAGTCCAGAATAAACAGATGTCCTTCCGGCGTAATCTTCAGATTCGCCGGTTTCAAGTCGTGGTGAACAATGCTGCGCTCGTGCAAAAATGTCAGCGAGTCGCACAAATTCACCGCCCACTTCAGCATCCACTCCCGGTCTAGCTTTTTGTACCGCTGAATCAGATCGGCCAGCGTGCTGCCCTCGACAAACTCTTGGGCGATATAAAGCTGGCGGTTGTACTCGAATGCCTCGTAAAGCGTCGGCATCAGAGGGTGGGGGCTCACCTGGCTGAGCACGTACTTCTCGCGCTCCCACAATTTGCGGAGTTGCGCGGCGTCGCGGGGATGCGGCGCGGGGAAATACTCTTTCAGCGCCACCACGCGCCCAAGCTCGTCCTTGACGCGGTAAACAGCCGCATAAGCGCCCGCGCCGACCAAACGGTCGACGGTATAAGCGTGACGGCCTTGCACGACCTCGTCCTTGACGAGAATCATATGGTCGTCGATGCGTCTGCGGCGTGCTAGAGAACCTGAAGACATAGCGTGCGCGTACTCAGAACAATCGTATTGTAACAGATTGCGCCAACTGCATTCACCCGGCAGCCGGCTATTTCAATACTCGGCGGTCACCAATAGCGAAAATCGATCCTCATTCATCATTCTCAAATTAGT
>CAXSEA010000264.1:0-4743 GCA_964235675.1 uncultured Armatimonadales bacterium
GCCCTTCTCCCCGAGCACGCTAAGCTCATCGGCGTGGAAGCCGACGTCACCAAGACGCAGCAGCAGCTACGCCCCCTGCGCACGGCGGAAGCCGCCATGGAGCGCCTCCAGAGCGCCGAGCGCGATCTGCAAGCCGCTCAAACTCGCCAAAGCTCCGCGAAAGCCCACGCGGCGGACGCCGAAGCGCAAATCGCCCAACTCCGCGCTTTATCCGCCGACGCGCCCGAAATCGACCGCCAACTCGCGCAAAACCGCTTTGAGCGCGAGCAGAAATCGTCCGAGGCCGCCGCTCTTGCCGCGCATCTCCAGCAAGCCGAGCGCGAGCGCGGACGGCTGCAGCACGTCCTCGAGCGCGCCGCATACCTTCAGCAGCAACGCATCGAGCGCACCGCCGCCCTCCAAGCCGCCCGCAACGACGAGGATCTCTACACCCTTTTGTCCGGCGCGTTCGGCAAGCGCGGCGTGCAAGCCCTCATCATCGAAAACGCCCTGCCAGAGCTGGAACTCGACGCCAACGATCTCCTGCAACGCCTCACCGACGGTCAAATGTCGCTCACGCTGCAAACCACTCGCGTCGCCAAAGCGAAAACCGCCGACGCCCCCATCGAAACCCTAGACATCGTCATCAGCGATTCCTTGGGCAGCCGCCCCCTTGAAATGTACTCCGGCGGCGAGGCGTTTCGCATCTCTTTCGCCCTTAGAATCGCCCTTTCAAAGCTGCTGGCGCGCCACGCGGGCGCGCAGTTGCAAACGCTCATCATCGACGAAGGCTTCGGCACGCAGGACGCCCGTGGCCGCGAAAAGCTCGTCGATTCCATCATGGCCGTGCAGGCCGACTTCGCTCAAATTATCGTCATCACCCACGTCGAGGAAATCAAGGACGCCTTCCCGAACCGTATCGAAGTGTTCAAGACGCCCACGGGCAGCGAGGTGAGCCTCGTGGTCGGAGCATCACTGGGGTAAACTAACCTGTTCGCATCCATTGATGCGTGGAAGAACCCCATGATTTTTGTTGATGAAGTCTCTATCGATATCGCGGCGGGCACCGGCGGTCGCGGTGCCGTCTCGTTCCGCAAGGAAAAATACGTCCCGCACGGAGGCCCCTCCGGCGGCGACGGCGGCAAAGGCGGCGACGTCGTCCTTGAAGCCGACTCCAACCTCTCCACCCTGCTCGATTTCCAGTTCCAGCATAAATACTCAGCCGAGCGCGGCGGCGACGGCGCGTCCAAGGACATGTACGGCAAGCACTCAGCCGATCTCATCCTGAAAGCGCCCATCGGCACCGTTGCCACCGATACCTACACCGGCCGGGTGCTCGCCGACCTCACCCGCCACGGCCAGCAGGCTATCATTGCTCGCGGCGGCAAAGGCGGCCGCGGCAACGCGCACTTCGCCACCTCCACCCACCAGGCTCCCCGCTTTGCGGAAAACGGCGACCCCGGCGAAACCGCGCGCGTCAAGCTCGAACTGAAGCTCCTCGCCGATGTCGGCATTATTGGCTTTCCCAACGTCGGCAAATCCAGCCTCATCGCCGCCGTCTCCGCCGTCCGTCCTAAAATCGCCGACTACCCCTTCACGACCCTCATCCCTAACCTGGGCGTGGTCAAAGTCGATGACAACCCGGCCCATACCTTCGTCATGGCCGATATTCCCGGCCTCATCGAAGGCGCGCACGAGGGCCTCGGCCTCGGTCACCAGTTCCTTCGCCACATCGAGCGGACCCGCCTATTAGTCCACGTGATCGACGCCGGCGGCTTCTCCGGACGAGACCCTGTCGCCGATTACCTTGCCATCAACCAAGAACTGGCGAAATACTCCGAGCGCCTGGCGAGTCTGCCGCAAACCATCGTCCTCAACAAAATCGACCTGGCTGCCCCGGAGCAAATCGACGAAATCGAAGCCGGCCTGCGCGAGCAAGGCGTCGAAGGCATCATCTACCGCGTCTCAGCCGCCACCCAGGAAGGCACCGCGCCCCTTATTTACGCTTTGGCCCGTGAGAATGAGCAGATCAGGCTCTCCGAGCAGCAAAAGCCCACCGGCCCATCCCTCGGCGAGGAAGGCCCCGACGGCATCGTCCGCATCACTCCGCAATCCATGGCCGCCGCCCGTCCCGGCGCGCGCCGCGCCGCCCAGCGTAAATTCTCCATCGTCAAGGACGAGAACGGCGTATTCGTCATTCAGGGAGAAGGCATGGAGCGAGTCGTCTCCATCACCCCCATGGACAACCAGCATGCCGTCCAACGCCTGCAGCGCGTTCTGGAGCGCTCCGGCGTCTACACGCGCCTGCGTGATCAGGGCGCGCAGGAAGGCGACACCGTGCGAATCGGCGAAGTGGAGTTCGACTACATCGACGAGGACGCGCTCGACCGCTTGGAAGATGACGACGAATACGACGCGGACGAGGACTAAAGCATGGCAGCTTCGGTTCCGACAACTCTTTCCCTCGACCAGCCTCCAGCGCCCATCAAAAGAATCGTCGTAAAAATCGGCACCAGCACCGTGTGCGACGCCGCCGGATCGCCCGACCCCACCTTCATCGCCTCGCTGGCAGCCCAAGTGGACCAGTTGCGCGCGCAAGGCGTCGAAGCCGTCATCGTCTCGTCCGGGGCAATCCGGGCCGGTCTCGACCGCTTAACACTCCCGCACCTGCCCAAGTCGATCCCCATCAAGCAGGCCGCCGCCGCCGTCGGCCAAAGTCACCTGATGCACCTCTATGCCCAGGCGTTCACCCCGCTCGGCATGGAAGTAGCCCAGGTTTTGCTCACCCGCGACGATTTCCACGTCCGCCGCCGCTACATCCACGCCGCCAACACGCTTCGCGCTCTCCTGCGCCTCGCCGTGGTGCCCATCGTCAACGAGAATGACACCGTCGCCGTCGACGAAATTAAAGTAGGCGACAACGACACCCTGGCGGCGCAAGTAGCCGCCATGATCGACGCCGATCTCTTGATACTGCTCTCCGACATCGACGGCCTCTACACCGCCGATCCCAGCATCGACCCGCATGCGACGCTCATTAGCCGCGTCGACAACATCGACACGGTTGCCCTAGCGGGAACAACTTCTCGGGGCGCATACGGTACAGGCGGAATGAGGACGAAAATAGAAGCCGCGCGAATGGCGACCCGCTGCGGCATCCCCATGGTCATTGCCCACGGCAAAAGCGCGGGCGTCCTGCACAGCGCCATTGATGGCGGCGCGGGCACTTTATTTCAAGCCCACGAGCAACGTCTGAGCGCCCGGAAACGCTGGCTGGCTGGAGCTAAAAATCCCGTGGGAGTGCTGATCGTCCATCCCGAGGCTGTCCAGCAGGTGACGCGTCATGGAAAAAGCTTACTGGCGGCAGGCGTGCTCGACGTGCTCGGCAGCTTCCGCGCCGGCGAGCTCGTTTGTCTCAACGAGAAAAACGGCCGGACATTTGCTCAGGGGGTAGCAAGCTTCAGCCATGAGCGGCTTCAGCAAATCAAGGGAATGCGCAGCGAGCAGATCGCTCAAGCGATAGGAGAGTTATCCGGCGGCGAAGTAATCCACCGCGACGATCTCGTTCTCGTCACAGGCGAAAGGGCTTCGCCTGTATAAAAATGGTCGGGGTGAGAGGATTCGAACCTCCGACCTCACGGACCCGAACCGTGCGCTCTACCAAGCTGAGCCACACCCCGACGACCATACTGCCACCCGCACCATACGCGGCATATATTAAATCTGACCGCCCAATAAATGGAGTGGCGATTCAACGTGGAAGCGGGATTAGTATAGCACACTGCTCCCGCCGAAAGCAAGCGCCGACCCGAGCCTCGCCGCCGCCATTATGCTCTCCGAGAATATCTACATCACCGACTCGCAACTCGCCGCTTCAATACGCCCGCTGATTGTCACCACCGGAACCACTGCCCGCGCTCAATCCGTGCAGCGCTCCCGGCAAATCGCGGAGCAGCTAAACGCGCTCTGCCTGCCGCGACGAAACGGCGGCGGCGGCTTGTTCGGCATGCTGGACGATTCCGGAGCCGACCGGGCCGTGATCGTGGAAGAGTACGGCCTCGCCATCGCCCACCGCGACGGCACCGTGTTCCGATGGCACCCCAATCTCGGCTTCGTCCGCGCTCTTAACTTACTCCGAGGCCAAGCCGACATCTTCGCGGAAGCGACCCAGCTTGCGCCAGGCGACCGCGTACTCGACTGCACTCTGGGCTTCGGCAGCGAAGCGCTTATCGCCGCGATGCTCGTCGGCGGCTCCGGCCAAGTCGTCGGCCTGGAAAGCGTGCCCGAGCTAGCGCTGGTGACCGCCATCGGCATGCGCGAGCGCTCACTGGCTCAAAAGTCACTTATGGAAGCCGTCCGCAGAATAGAAGTCGTGAACGCCGATTACAGGAACTATCTCCAGTCCACACTTCCGGGCGCGTACGATGTCATCTGCTTCGATCCGTTCTTCGAGTCCAGAGTCGAAGGCTCCGCGATCAACATCAACCCACTGCTTCGCTTCGGAAACCCCCACCCTCTCGATACCGAATCCGTCATCAAAGCCATCGAAATTATCACCCGAAGAGTAGTCGTAAAGCACCCTCTCTCCGAAGAGCTGCCGCAGTCACTCACCGACCGCCGCTCGAAAATAGTAAAAGGCAAGCGCAGCCCGGTGCGCTACAGCATTTTCGAGCCTCACCGCTCCAACTCCTAAAAGTGAGCGTCCTATGGTTTCCCCTCCTTTTCCAAGGAGGGGATTAAGGGGAGGTCCGCCCAGCACGAGCG
>CAXSEA010000265.1:0-4735 GCA_964235675.1 uncultured Armatimonadales bacterium
CGGCTCGTACAATACCGACGGCAGCATGTCGGGAACGACGCCGATTTATCTCGATCAGGTGGCTAATCTGACGCTCGGTGCGGGGCCGGTGGTTATCAACCGCTTGAACCGAGAGCGCGAAATCGACGTGACGGCGTTTTTAGTGCCTGGGGTACAGGTCGGCAATGTCAGCCAGAAGCTCGCGGGCGAGCTTAAGAAGACGAGTTTTCCTGAAGTCAGCTACTCGTTTGGCGGCGAGGCGCAGGATATCGGGCGTGAAGGCGTCTATCTAGGCACAGCGGTGTTCCTGGGCATTATCCTGTCTTACATGCTGATGGCGGCGCTGTTCAACAACCTGCTCTACCCTCTCAGCATTATGCTGTCGCTGCCGCAGGCTTGGGCGGGCGCACTGGTCGCTCTTCTGATCGCGCACCAGCCGATGAGCCTGATCTCGATGATCGGCATTATCCTGCTGAACGGCATTGTAAATAAGAACGCCATTCTGCTCGTGGACTACACGAACACGCTGCGCGCCCGAGGCTATAAGCGCGTCGATGCGCTGCTGGAGGCGGGGCCGACTCGAATGCGGCCGATTGTGATGACCACGCTGGCGATTGTCGTTTCGTCCATCCCGACGGCGCTTGCCCTCGGACGCGGCGCGGGATTCAGGCAGTCGCTGGGAATCGCGGTGATCGGCGGCGTAACGCTGTCTCTTCTGGTGACGCCTATCGTGATTCCGTGCGCGTACCTGCTGTTCGACAACTTCACCAACTTCGCCGCGCGATGCCGAATGTTCTACTCCAATTTCGTCATCACCCGATCGTTCCGGGAAGCGACGTTTGTGTCGCGCAGCTCGGTTCCGCGGATTGTCGATTTCGACCGACGCGTTCCGCGCTACCCAGCCGCCGAATATGCTAACGGCAACGGCAGTGGCAACGGAACTCCTATCGGGCTGGAATCATCAGGGGACGAACCTGCGCCACAGGATGATCCGCAGTCTGAAAAGGTGCGCTAGAGAACCCATCCGGCCTTTCAGGCCACCTTCCCGCCTATCCGTCACGCTCGGAAGCGTGCCACCTTCCCTGAAGGGAAGGATTTAGATCAAGTTAGCGGAGTGCCTTAACTTGTCTTTGTCTATAAAGGGTTTGGAGAAGGCTTATCCTCTCTTCTGCTTGGACGAGGATGGGGATCGGAGTTTGGACTGGAGGCAGGGTTTGTGCTGGGCGAACCTCCCCTTAATCCACTCCTAAGATAAGGAGGGGAAACTAGTCAGCGCTTGCCATGGACTTCTTCTAAATCTTCTTTAGGGAAGGAAATAAAGGATGGCGTTTTGTCTCAGGCGAATTAGTAACTAGCTGTAGACTTTTCCTTCCCTACAGGGAAGGTGGCCTGAAAGGCCGGATGGGTTCTTGGGCGGACCTCCTCCAACCCCTCCTTGGAAAAGGAGGGGAGAAGATCAAGCCCATTACGTGTTTTTGGAGCGTTCGACAGCCTCGTTGTAGAGTTCGCCGTAGCTGGTGAGGCGGCGCTCGTCTACCGTGCCCAGGCGGACCGCTTCGCGGACGGCGCAGCCGGGCTCGGTGCGGTGGGTGCAGTTGTTGAACTGGCACGATGGGGCCAGTTCCTGCACTTCCCGGAATCCGTACTCCACTTCCTCGGGGTCGATCTCCCAGAAGTCGAGGTGCTGTAGGCCGGGCGTGTCGGCGAGCCAGGATTCGCCGTCGTCGAACAGCGGGATTAGCTCGGCCTGCGTGGTGGTGTGCTTGCCTTTGTGCGTAATCAAGCTAACTTCGCCCGTCTTGAGCTTCAGCCCTGGCTGAACGGCGTTCAGCAGGCTTGATTTTCCCACGCCCGAGTTACCCGCAACGGCGGCGATGATGCCGGTCAGGCGCAGTTTCAGCTCGTCGATTCCCAGGCCTTGCCTGGCGCTGACGTAGTGGACGGGGTAGCCGATGCGCTCGTAGGGCGCGAACTGCGAGTGAAGAGCGTCATCCTGGTTGTCCGTAGCGAGGTCGATCTTGTTGACGATAATCTCGACGGCAAGCTCTTGGTTTTCGGCGACGACGATAAACTTGTCAAGTATCCAGAGATTGGGTGGTGGATCGGCGGCGGAGACGACGCAGAAGAGAGTCGATAAGTTGGCAACCAGAACGTGCTGCTCGCGCGACGAGGGGCTTTTGCGGGACAGCTCGGAGATACGCTCGGCTACCGATTCAATGGTTTTTGTCTCGGTGTCGAACGTGACGAGATCGCCGACAGTGACGGGATCGGTCAAGCGCCGCTTCCGGGCGGAGATGACTCGCCTTGGGTTGCTGCCGCTTTGGGAGTAGACCAGCTCTTTTTTTAATGTGCCACGAAGACGGACGACATAGTCTCGCGCGTATCCGGGCACCTGCACCCAGTAGTTGCCGCTGCTTCCGCGATAGACGCGGCCTTGCAGCTTCAATAAGCCGCACCGTGACCGTTCAGTAATAGGCTCCGGCGCATCTTATAGTGAGGAATGCCGCCGTCCAAGAATTCCTCGCCTTCCACGACATAGCCAAGACGCTGGTAAAACGGAATGGCGTAAGTTTGTGAATCGAGAACGGATTCGATAAATCCCATCTGCTGCGCTTCACCGATGATGAAGAGCATCAATCCCAGGCCGACGCCTTTACCCCTGTCGCTACGCACTACCGCAACTCGTCCGATTTTAGCGACATTCCCCTTGGGAATAAGCCTCGCGGTCGCAATCGGATGGTTCGAGGCGAGATCGCGCGTCAAGTAGTGGAGGCATTGGTCGTCGATGTTGTCGATTTCATCTTCGACCGGGACGCGCTGCTCATCCACGAAGACTTCCAAGCGGATGGCGATGCAAGAGCGCCGGTCCTCATCGCTGACGGCGCGCCGGGTCTCGGTTTGAGTCGCCGCCTGTCGATTGTTTTGCTGGCCTGCTGTCATAAAAGTCGCTGATACGTTGATCGCGCTTTTCATTCCAGTATGCCGGCGACTCACAACTCGCGATACGGGCGAGTGAGCTAGCTGTAGCTTGCCTGGAAAAGAGGCGCGTCCCTTTGCAAATAGCCCCGCAGCCTGAGCACGGCCTGGGTATGCAGTTGGTATACCCGCGATTCGGAGACACTGAGCACTTTGCCGATTTCTTTGAAGGTGAGGCCGTCGTAATAGTAAAGTGAAATGACCAGCTTTTCGCGGTCCGGCAGCCGGTCGATTCCGACGCCCAGCATTTTCTTGCGCTCGCCCCGCTCCACTTGATGCGTGATATTCGCGCTCTCATCCTTGAGCACGTCGGCGAGTTGCAGGGCTTCGGACGAGTCTCCACCGCCCCCACCGCCGCCGCTCAACGCGTCTTCGAGCGAGAGAACGCTGGCCCGGCTGGTATTTGAGAGAATCTGCTGGAGCTCGTCGATGGTGATGCTCATTTCATCGGCGACTTCCTGCTCGGTGGCCGGACGGCCAATCCTCACTTCGAGCGCATGGTAGGTGCGCTCCAGGCTCTTGACGTTGTCGCGAATACTGCGCGGGACCCAATCTTCTTCGCGCAGCATCTCCAGCATCGCGCCGCGAATCAGGGCGATAGCGTAGGTCTCGAACTTTACCTGACGGTTCGGGTCGAATTGATCGACCGCTTTAATCAAGCCGACGACCCCGACGCTAATCAGGTCGTCGCGCTCCAAATTGGGCGGCAGGTTTGTCACCACGCGTCCGGAGGTGATCTTGACCAGGTACGAGTAATGGTTGATCAGAGCGTCGCGCGCTTTGATGTCACGCGTGATCTTTAGCTTGGACCAGAATAAGGCAACTTCTTTCGGTGTGAGTGTCATAGGGTTCGATAAATCAGAAATGTCTGAATGATGGATTTTCCAGCGTCCGATTATCCGCGCTCAACGCGCTCGGACGACTCTGAGTTAGGCCGAGAACTTTCCCGTGGTATTGCTCCCGGCGTGGCGACGATCAAAAGCGTACGCGCCACGCAGCCGAGAACGAAAAACAAGGCGAATGCGACGGCGACCCGCTCGACGCCCATCCAGAAGTCAACCTGCGCGCCTATAAAGCTGACGATGCCGATGACCAGTCCGGCGAGAGCCGCCAGACGCCACGGCAGCGCTTGAAGAAAGTCGTTCATAAAATGCGCGTGGGTATCGAAGGATTAGAGCTTGGTCTCGCAGCGGTTCAGCGCGGCTCGATTTTCCAGCTCATCGGTATTATGCCGAACGTCGCCGAAAACTTCCTATGACGATTACGGCGTTATTGCTGCTAGCCGGCACATCGCCGGAGAAGCCGAAAGCGGCGCGAGGCTATTGCCATCTCTTGATGAGAACGCGCGGGCTTCATGTTGGTATAATTTTAATATGTTCAGCGATAGCCAGCAAACTCCAGAGACGCCAGCCGAGACTCGATCATCGGAATTCAACAGCGTCCATGACGGCCACAATCATGGCGGTGACCACTCGTCCTGCGGCGGCCATTCCCATTCTCACACGAATCAGCACGGCCCCGCGCTGATCGCGTCGTTGATCGTGACCGTGATTTTTGTGGCGGGGGAAGCGGTGGCGGGGTATTTGGCGCACAGCTTGGCGCTGATGTCCGACGCTGGGCATAACTTCAGCGACGCCCTTTCGCTGGGCTTGTCGGCCTATGCTGTCTGGGTGGCGCGGAAACCGGCGAACTCCCGCAAGACGTTCGGCTACCACCGGGTCGCGATTCTTGCGGCGCTGGTGAACTCAGCCTCGCTCGCGGCGCTTTCGATCGGCATCTT
>CAXSEA010000266.1:0-4708 GCA_964235675.1 uncultured Armatimonadales bacterium
ACCCAGGGGCTGGCGCGGAACTTGACAGCCAGCGAGATTATCGGCCAGTTTCTGCTGCTGCAATCCTTATCGCCGCGCCCGATTACGCACGTGGTCTTCATGGGGCAGGGCGAGCCGCTACTGAACTTACCGGCGGTGCTCAAAGCCATTCATATTTTGCACGATGAAATCGGCTTGTCGATGCGGCACATTACGGTCTCGACCGTGGGAGTCGTTCCCGCCATGCGCAAGCTGGCCGAAGCCGATCTGCCGATCAACCTGGCCTTGTCCCTGCACGCGCCCAACGACACTCTGCGCCGCAGCATCGTCCCGCGCCATAAAGATCTAGGGGAATTGATCGACGTTTGCCGCGATTATTTTCGGCAGACCGGGCGCGAAATCACGTTCGAGTACATTCTGCTGGGCGGCGTGAACGATTCGGCCACCCAGGCGCGTGAGCTGGTCGCTTTGCTGCGCGGTTTTCCGTCGTATACGGTCAACTTGATCCCCTACAACGCGACAGCGGTCACCGAGCCGTTCCAACGTCCCGCCGCTGCCCGCATCCGCGAGTTCCGCTCGATTCTCGCCCAAGCAGGACTGCGCGTCACCCAGCGCAAGGAGCGCGGCCACGAGATCGCCGCCGCCTGCGGGCAGCTCGTGACGCAAGCGTACAAGCCCACGCGAATAAGCGGTACCGAAGCGATTCCACTCGCGATGCTCGCGCCGGAAATCCACCCCATCGCCGAAAGCGGCGTGACGGTATGAGCGCGCCAGCCGCCGACGTCGATAGCCACAATGCTGTCGATGCTCAAGGCCAAGCTCAAGTTCTTTCTCCCGAAACTTCTCCAGACGCTGCCGCGGGCGGTATCCAGCCCGATGGCGAAGCCTCAGCCGATCTGAAAATTACGATCAAGGAAGCCGCCGATTTGGTGCGCGCCCAAACTCCGGCGGCGCTGCTGACGCTGCTGAAAAAGCCCGAATTCTCCGAGGCCGTCGGTCGCGTGTTTGCCGGTTACCGCGTCAATATCGACAACCTCAAAACCCCGCTGACACGTGGCCGCCTGACATCGGAGCTGGTCACCAACACAAAGCTGCTCGACGCTCTTCTCGCTCTGCCGCATCCGTCCCCGCCTCCGGCGACCCCGCCGCCGGCTGCAAAGCCCAGCGCGCCTAAAGGTGCCGCGCCTGTCGTTAAAGCGTCCACCCCAATGGATGACAGCTCCGACCGCGTCGCGCAGCTTGCTTCCGAGCGCGACGCGCTCCGGCTGGAATTGCGCGAGATGCATGCCGCCCTCCAGCGCCAGCAGGAGGGCGACGAGAAAACCCATCGGATGCTCCGCGCCATGGAAGTCGGCCTCGCCGAATCGAGAGCGAAACTGACCGCTGAGCAAGCGTCCGCCGCTTGGCGCGAGCGGCGGCTGCGGCGCTTGGAGCGCGAGCTCGCCGAAACCCGGCAGCACGCCGCGTCCTTGGAAAAGCGCCCGCCCGAAAACCGGATCGCCAGGATTGAGCGCTCCGCCGCGACAAGCCCGCCGCTCAAGCTATCAGATACCGCCGCGTCCAGCGACGCGCGCCTTTCCGACACTCTGTTCGACGCGCTCGACCGCTTGTTGTCGCGCGGCAAAATCGAGCCCGCGCGGCTGCTTGCCGACGAGATGCTGCACGGCGATTCCGGCAATGTCGATGCGCTCCGTATCCGCGCTCTCGCCCGCCTCGCTCAGGGAGATCGTCCGGCGGCGCTGCTGGATCTCCGCTCGATCTTCGACGGCTTTATCGTCCGGCACGAAAGTTTGCAGGCCGCCCGCGCCATGCTGCGCTGGATGGCGATTTCCGGAACGCCCGACGCGAAAATGGCGCAATCGCTCTACGCTTCAGTCTCCAGGGAATCCATCGCGATGATTGCGGAAGTCCGCGAAACGCTGCTCGGCCTGCGCGAAAGCGAGCCGGAGCAGTACGCGACTCTGCGCTCCTGGTGCCAGACGGCTCTCGCCGGAACGCTCTTCGCCGGCGGCGACGAGCAGGGCGTCGCCGTGCTATTGCCGACTCAGCTTGTTCAGTTCATGGCGCAGTCGGGGGTAATCGTGAGCCCCAAAGCTCTTGTCGCCGCCTTAAACCAGGCCGACGAACCTGTCGTCTACGCCGCCCGCGCCGCGCTGGCGAAAATCGACAAGCGCTCCCAGGAGCAAGCCCTAATCGTGATCGCCGAGGCAGCCGACGGCGACGAATCCTATGGACGGTTGCTAACACGCCGCGCTCTTGCCGGCGCGGCGATTGTGGATGCCAGCAACGTCGCCAACTACGAGCGCGAGTTGATCGCGTCGGCGCGGCCCCTGCTGTCGAATATCGCCGCCGTCCGCCGCGCTCTACGGGAGCGGGGCTACTTTCCTGTCCATATCATCGCCGACGCGAACCTGCCGCACGTGATCGATTCGCCCGACCAACTCTGGGGCCTGGTGCAGCGCGGCGAGGTAGAACTGGTGAAAGGCGGCACCGTCGCCGACGAAGTGATTGTCCGCGAGGCCAGGCGACTCGGCGCAACAATTATCAGCAACGATTACATGATGGACTGGGACCCAGCCGGCGAAACCGCGAAAATGCAGTACAGCGTCTCGCTCACCGACGGACGCGCCACCCTCTACGAATAAAAGACGCAACCGGAAGATCCGGTTGCGTCTTTTACAGCCAGCCCAAATGCGGCTAGCGGCTAATTCATCGGGGAGTTCTTATCGGTCTGGCCTTCATCCTCGCCGTCGTAGCCATCCTCGCCGCCGCCCTTGCTGCCTGGGATGCTCAAGTTTTCCAGCTCGCGGGAATCGTACTTGCCGTTGCTGGAATCATCGTCGTCGTAGTCGTCCAGCTCTTCAGTGGCTTGGGCGCGGTTCATGTTGGGAATCGCCCGGTCAGGAATCTCCTCGATCTGAAATCCACCCGAGCCAAGATCGAGGGGCACATGGCTACCGAAGCCTCGCGCGACTCCCGCCGCCGAACCGGTGATATCCACGTTGCCGATTGCATCGCTGGAAATCGAGTCGTCGTCGTCTTCCTCGTAGAAATCGTTCGGGTCGCGCTCGGTCATGCTGCCGACGAAATCGGTTAAGCCGCCGTCCGCGCCTTTGACGTCGCCGTCGTTTTCCGTGCCCAGGAAAATGGCATCGCCCGCATGCTTATCCACAATCTCCGCCAAGGAGCCTGGCTCAGCGGTGTTTTCTTCAAATAGTTCGTTGAACTTCTGGCTTCCGTGCTGGTCAAGACGCTCGGTCATACGGGGCGCTCCTTCAAACAAATTTGCGCCGGTCTCACGTCTGTCGAGTAGAGAACGGCGCTAAACATTTAATTCAGCTTACCCAGGCGATAGGCGGCGGCAAACCAGGGCGCGCGGTGCGCCTTATCCGACGAGGCGGTACGCGGCAATAATATGACGCGTCCGGTCGCAGTTTGCCCGCGCTTCGCGCAGCAGGTTCTTGCTGTCGCGGCACATCAAACGGGATGACTTGATCGCCACTTGTCCCATATCGACCAGCCGAACCGATTTCACATACCTGCGGTAAGGGGCCGAATACGGTTGCTCGATATTATTGTCCATGAGCCGCTTTTCCTTAAAGTAAAACACATATTCCCAAACGAATATATAAAGAGCTATACCAGCAAATGTTGAACGGTACTCGCGAGATCGTCGCGAAACGACAATACTTTATCGCCTAAGATTCTGATCCGCTGATTGCGCTGTTACTACTACTCCCTGTGTATTGCGCATCGCGGGCGAGCCGGGCAAATTAGTACCGTGGGCCCAAGTGACCTGAGCGTCACTGGTATCGTATCCGCAGCTGATTCTTCGACAGGCATGCCGGATTATGCTACGGCGGCAACGGCGCGTCTGCAACTAAATCAATAATGCGCCGCTTGACGCACTTCAACTGATTTGCTTGATAACGGCTGACATTAAATCAAAAATCGCTGTGGACGGGAAACGCGCTACTGTTATCAAAAACAGCCGATTTTGAAGGCATTCAAGCTTCAATGGCTTTCCGCAGCGCCTCGGCTGCCGCGCGCGGATCAGGGGCGGCGAGGATCGCCTGCGAAACGGCGATGCCGTCGGCACCCGCTTTGATACTGGCCGCGGCCCGCTCCGGCGTATCGATTCCGCCGAAAGCGACAATCGGCAGGTTGATCGCATCTTTCACTTTGCGGATCAGGGCAAGCGAGTCGGCTTCGGTCTCGGCCGACGCTTCAGCGGCGTATTCGCTTTCAAAAGCCGCGCCAACCTGCACGAAATCCGCGCCGCCGCGCTCGGCCCTGGCTGCGCTGGGAACGGTCTCGGCGTAGCAGCCGATCAGCGTGTGCGGGCGCGCGCTGAGGTACTCTTTAGCGTCGCTGGGGCGGTAGCTGCGCTCGCCGATCAGCAGCACGCCGTCGGCGCGGCTGCGGTCCGCCAGCTCCAAGTCCGCCGTAATCAAAAACGGCACGCGCCCATCAGTCATTTCGCGCAGTCGCTGGGCAATGGCGTAGGAGGCCAGATCCTCGCCACCGCCGTTGCCGCTGGTGGCCGCCGCCGCGCTTAAGCGAAGCTGAAGCATAGTAATGCCGCCCTCGATGGCTGCCTCCACAAGAGAAAGCGGCGGCTGGCCGTCGCCCTGGGGGCGATACAATCGGCGGTCGATCACCAGCGTGAGGTTTGGGCGGTCGAATTGCATGCGTGCATTTTACCCAGCCGGCCAAATCCTGCAAAACG
>CAXSEA010000267.1:0-4645 GCA_964235675.1 uncultured Armatimonadales bacterium
TCTGGTGGAACGCGAGCACCGGTGAATTGTCGCGCTGGCTGATGAACGGCACCACGGTCACCAGCTTCGGCGGTGACGAGCTCCAAGTCAGCGACACCACCTGGCAGCCTACCGCCATCCGGTAGTTCGTAGCCAGTCTATAAAGCAGCTAGCCTATCGCTCAAACTGATTTTGAGCGATAGGCTTTTTTCGTGATGTCGGGATTTGGCAGGCGCTTGGAGGAGCGGCGGCATCCTTGACGGATGGGCGAGGTGTTGATAATATGATAATACTATTGTTCAGCGCGTTTTCGCGTTCGACACGATTTTTCGTTTCACTGCAAAAGGCTTAAATCGCTGACGCAGCAGAGTGCCATCAATTATGCTTCACCTTTGTCTTGCTCTAGAAACGCGCCGGGTTAAGCCGTCGCGGCGATTATCCCGCTGCTTGCCGGCCCTGCTTCTCGCGGTTTGGGGATGCATCGCCTCGCCGGCGCGGGTGTGGGCGCAAGCGGCCACCGGCGTGACTTTTACGCTGCTGCATTCGTTCAACGGCGGCGTCGGCGAGGGAACGTCGCCGCGCGGCGATCTGGTGTTGGGAAGCGACGGCTCCTTCTACGGCACCACGAACGGCGGGGGCGCGAGCAACTCCGGCTCGGTATTCAAAATGACCGCGGCGGGGGCTTTGACTACTCTGCACTCGTTCGCCACTTACTTTACGAATCAAAGCAATGCGGACGGCGCGCAGCCGTATGGCGGCTTAGTTCAAGCGGGCGACGGCTATTTCTACGGGACTACCTCGACCGGCGGAGCGGGCGGCGGGGGCACCGTGTTCAAGGTTTCCTCGTCGGGCGCGTTTGCCACGCTGTTCGCGTTCGGAGCGGTTTCGGGCAGCGGGGTAGTGAACGCGGGTGGCTCTAATCCCGTGGACGCGCTGATCGTTGGCGGCGACGGCAATCTTTACGGCGATACGAGCGCGGGCGGGGCGGACGGGTACGGCACGGTGTTCGAGATCACTCTCTCCAATGGCGCGCTGACTACTTTGTATAATGTCGCTTTGCCGCTCGCGACTGGGGCCGGAGCCGGGCCGAGGGGGCGTCTGCTGGCGGGCAGCGATGGAGACTTATATGGCACGGCGGCGCTGGGCGGCGCGTACCGGGAAGGGGCGATTTTCGGGCTGTCGACGTCGGACGGAGACATCGACGACCTGCATGACATGAGCGCCTACGGCGCGGTCTACGCGAGCGGCAACACCGACGGGGCGCAGGTGGACGCGGGACTGACGCTGGGCGAGGACGGCGCGTTGTACGGGGTCGCCAGCCGTCAGGGGCCGTACGGCTACGGCACGGTGTTCAAGGTGACCACGGCGGGAGTGTTTACCGTGCTGCACTCGTTCGGCAGCACCGACGGGAGCGAGCCCGAGGGCGACCTGGCGCTGGGCGGCGACGGCAACTTCTATGGGACGGCGTCGCTCGGCGGCTCGAACAGCAGCGGCAACGGCACGGTATTTCAGATGACGCCCGCCGGGAAACTGACGACGCTTTATGCGTTCAGCGCCTACAGCGGCGGGGTCAGCTTCGGCAATGCCGACGGCGCGCGTCCCCAGGCGGGATTGATCGTCGGCGCGGACGGCGACCTTTACGGCACGGCGGCGGTCGGCGGCGCTTACGGCAATGGGAGCGCTTTCAAGATCGCGCTCGCCAGCAGCCTGCTTCCCGTCAACTTGAGCGCTTTTACTCTCAACCCATCCACCGTAGCCGGCGGTCAGGCGAGCGTGGGCACGGTGAGCGTGAGCCGCGCCGCGCCCACAGGCGGTATTACCGTGGCGCTGGTAAGCAGCAATACGGCAGCGGCGAGCGTGCCTGCCAGTGTGACAATCGTTGCGGGGGCAACGTCGGCCATCTTTACGACGACCTCATATCCGGTCGCGGCGACGACTTCGGCGACTATCACCGCATCTTATGGCGGCGGAGCCATATCCGCGCCTTTAACTGTCACGGCCGCGACTATAACGCCCACCCCGACCGCCGCCGTGCGCTTCGACTTCAACAAAGACGGCCACGCCGACCTGATTTGGTACAACACGATCTCGGGCGGAGTTTCCATCTGGAATATGAACGATCAAAGCGTCTTGAAGTATGGAGCCGACATCACGAATGTAGCGCCGAGCAGCGGCTGGGTGCCGGTGGCCGCGCCGGACGTGAACGGCGACGGATATCCCGATTTGCTCTGGTGGAACGAGCGTACGGGCGAGCTGTCAGTTTGGACGCTGAACAACACGGTGGTGACCAACTACGGCAGCGATTTCGCGCAGGTGACGGATACGACCTGGAAACCAGTGGCCGTGGCCGACAATGCCGGATCGGCCTGGACTCTGGTGTTCCAGAACACGGCCACAGGCGGCATCTCCCGCTGGCTGATGAGCGGCACCACGGTGACGAGCTACGGCGTCGCGATTTCCACGCTGGGAGCCGGCTCTCCGTACCAAATTGTCGGCGCGCCGGACTTGAACGGCGACGGCAAGTCTGATTTGCTGTTCTGGGACGATCAAACCGGCGGCGTGAGCTGGTGGGGCATGGACCTCGCCAATCAAAAGGCGTTGAGCTTCAACGGCAACTTCGCGCAGGTTCCGGATACAAGCTGGCACCTCATGGGCAGCGAGGACACCAACGGCGACGGTCATCCCGACTTGATCTGGTGGAACGCGAACTCGGGAATTGAGTCGCGCTGGCTGCTGAATGGCACGACCGTGACGCAGTACGGCGGAGTGTCGGCTCAGGTCTCCGACATCACCTGGCAGCCGACGGCGATTCGTTAAGCTGAGATTTGTTTGCGTGGTTATCGAGCGGCGGCTTGGCGAAATGTGCCGGGCCGCCGCTCGATTGCGTCTGCGCGCCCCAGCATTTTTGCTGGTTTTGCGCCGTTTGGCGGCGGCGAGCGTCTATGCCGGTGGAACTAGATGGGGAGCGTGCTGCGCTACTTGTGTTTGCCCTGGCAATTGTCCCGAAGCGACTGCACTTCTCTTTAGTGCGTGGCGCGGAGCCAGGCCTGGTCGGGCCTATTTTCGGTAAATCTGCAATAATAGCCGCAACAAGGCAGGGTCGCCGGCAATCTATTGATTGTTCACCCTTATCAATTTAGCTAGCCTCCCGGCATGGTCGCCCGGCGGCGAGGAGTATTCAGCATGGCTCGTGTCGGTTTACAAAGCGCGGCAAAGCGCGGCAAACAGTATAGCGGCGGTCAAGGAATGGGCGGCGGCAAGCGGGTTAGCCGCGCCGCTATCGTGGCTGCCGGGCTGATTGCCGCCGCGACGGCGTTTGCTCCCGCTCCGGCGCATGCGGCCAGCGGCGTGGTTTTCACGAACCTCTATTCGTTTGGCGCGAACGACAACGCCACCGGCAAGTTCCCGCAAGACGGCCTGACGCTCAGCACCGACGGCAACTACTACGGGGTGACGCGCACCGGCGGCACGAACTTTACCGGCACGGTATTTCAACTGACTCCCAGCGGCGCAGTGAACACGGTCTACACGTTCAGCGCTTTGGATGGCAGCGCGGCCAACAGCGACGGCGCGATGCCGTCGGGGCAGTTGGCGGTGGATGCCTCGGGCAACTTGTACGGCGTTTGCCTCGATGGCGGCCCGACGGGTACGGGCACTATTTTCGAGGTGACTACGGCGGGCGCATTCTCCACGCTTTACACTTTCCCCAGCGTCAGCGGAGGAATCACTCCCTTGGGGTCGATCGTCCTCGGCAGCGACGACAGCTTGTACGGCACCACGACCTCGGGCGGCGCGAGCGGCAGCGGCGTGATTTACGAGCTGACGCCCTCCACTGGCGCATATACCGTGCTGCACTCGTTCGCCGCGCAAAGCAGCAGCAGTATCAATACGGACGGATACTCGCCCAACGGACTGGTAGCCGGGCCGGGCGGGGAGCTTTACGGCACCACGCTCGACGGCGGCCCGAGCGGCAATGGGACGATCTTCGACATTTCCACAAGCGGAGCGTTTACGTCGCTGTACCGTTTCAGCGCCGTAACTAAAGTGAACGGCAACACCTCGAATGGCGACGGCAGATATCCGAACGGAAATGTCGCCTTCGACACCAGCGGCAATTTGTACGGCACGGCGCAGGCCGGCGGCGCGAACAATACCGGGACTGTTTACGAGTTTTCCACCGCCGGACAGTTTACGTCGCTGTATTCGTTCACATCGGTCAGCAACTCGGAAAACGCCAACGGCGCGGGCCCCTACTCGGGCTTGACGGCGGCGAGCGACGGCAATTTCTACGGCACCACCGAGTATGGCGGTCCGAACAGCAAAGGCGTGATCTATAAGATTTCGTCCGCTGGAGTGGTGACGAATTTGCACACGTTCAACGGCGACGCCGGCAACGGCAACTCCGACGGCTCGAACCCCTACTCCGCACTGACTATCGGCGCGGATGGCGATTTGTACGGCACCGCGCATCGCGGCGGGTCGAGCGACAACGGGGTCTTATTTAAGCTCTACACCGGTGCCGCTTTGAGCGCTCCCCCACCTTTCACGACGACGCCCGTCCCAACCCCTGTCGTCTCCACCCGCTTCGACTTCAACCAGGATGGCCACGCCGATCTGATCTGGTACAACACCGGCTCGGGCGCACTCTCCGTCTGGGACATGAACG
>CAXSEA010000268.1:0-4634 GCA_964235675.1 uncultured Armatimonadales bacterium
GACCCGATATCGAGCAGGTTTCTCAGGCGCTGCTCCTCGTCGAGCAGGGGCGTGTTGATGGGCATCGCGCGGGGCACTTCCAGCACGGCGACCAGATGCACCAGCGGCAGGATTCGGTCGAACGAGCCGGAGCCGTTCCTGCCGGTTGTGGGTGAGACGGTATCCGAGATCTCGGGATCGTCCGCCTCGTCGCTGCCGGTTTGCACTCTGCCGCGCCGCCTCATGCCGATTTCCACGGCCAGCGCGATACAGTTTCTCAGGCTGACCAGCGCGGCCTCATCGGGCAGGCCTGCATCCACCAGTGGCACCATCACCAGCCTGGGACGCACGGCGTTCGAGTCGGCGGCGCGGGTGCTCAGAGGATTCCTGCGGCGCACCGATGAAGCCATTTCAAGCGATGCGCGGCCTTCCTCGCAGGTGGCGGCGATAGCCAGCTGCGAGCGCAGATTCGGAATATTCTTAAGTGTCTCCTGCACTTCCGGCGGTGGGTGGCAGACGACGATTCTGGCCCGGTGGCGCTCGATATAATCCATCGCGTCCAGGAACGTGCGCGCTCCGTCCTCCGTGCAGCGGGTAATCCCGCCGGCGTCGATGAGGATGCCGTTTGGGTGGAACCGCAGCAGGAGATTAGCCGGGGCCTGAATAGCCGACCATTGGTTGGTGACCAGAGAGCCTTCCAAGGTAACTACGTCGTCACGTGCTTCAATAATCATAGGGGCTGAACTCTCCGATAGTCGCTACTGAGAACCCTTTGCTCCTGCTTGACGGAGAGCCGAGACAACGGCGCTCTGCCCCATGGCGTATGTCAAGGGAGTTTGGCCATTGCCGTCTCCAAGATTTGGGTCGGCTCCAAGAGCTACAAGCGTTCTGATTGTACCGATATGCCCATGCGCAGAGGCGTACATCAGCGCTGTTTCGCCGCCGGAGGTGTGAGCATTAGGATTGCCGCCAGCGGCAATCAGCGTTTTCACTATGTCTGAGCGTCCGTTGTACGCCGCCTGTACGACGGCATTGCCAGGATCAGCGGCTTTCGTGTTGGGATCAACTCTCAATCCGAGGAGTAGCCGTGCTTCCTGCGCGTTCCCTTTGGCAGCAGCGCCGATCAGAAAAAAGTCAAGAAATTCCGGAATTAAGGATGCCAATAAAACGAAGCCAATGCCGATAAAGCCGATTATGACTGACTTTCGGCGGGAGAGTCGCATGTCAATCCAGAAAGTACCTGACGTTGGTGACGATTATGTTGCGCTTGTTGGACAGGATATATTTGAGCAGCAGGCCTGAGTTGTTGTGCAGGACGTTGTGCCACCACTTGGGCGAGACGAACTCAGGCACGATAATCGTGACTTTCTGGCCGGGATTGTCGCGCAAAATGGCGTCGATCAAGCGCAGGATGGGGCCGAATAGAGAGCGGTATGGGGAGGCGAGTATCACCAGGGGAGTGCTTTCCACGTATTCTTCCCACTGCCGCTTCAATCGGGGCGTCGCTTCCTCGTTGATTTCCACATAGACCGCGCGGGCGTCTGCGGAGATGGTTTCGGCGTAGCGGACCGCTTCGAGCACGCCTCGGTGTAGGCGGGGCACAAGGACGATCACCGTGTGCTTGATCGCCGTGAACGGCTCCGGCGCGCCGAGGGCGAGCTGCTTTTCGGCGTCGATATAGTGCGCCTGAATGCTTTGGAACATCGAGATCAGCAGCGGAATCAGGACGACGACGATCCACGCGCCGTAGTGCGGCTCCAGGCCGGGGCCGATTTGATAGCCGGGGAGCATCGCGCCGGGATGGGCGTGCTGCCAATCGCGGTAGGCATGCAGACGCCAGTGGCTGAGATGTCCCGCGTTAAATTGGTAAAGCCCGTCTGTCGGAAATCGCAGCGCGGGGCTAATCACGATGCCGGACGCCCATTTGCTGATGATGAAGATCAAGGCGACGGCAGCCGTGGCGACCGCGCCGAGAGCGTTCAAGGCGATGCTGAGATGCCATCCCGGAGTCCGCGTTTTTAGCCAATGGCGGACCATGCCGGATTGCGCGATGGTAAACGAGGTGAACACGCCGACCGCGTAAAGCGGGATCAGCTCGTAGACGTCCCCGTGAAAGATAATCAAGAGCAGGCAGCTGACCAGCGCGAGCAAGATGATGCCGTTGGCGTAAACCAGGCGGTCGCCGACCGAGGCGAGCTGGCGCGGCAGGTAGCGGTCGCGGGCGAGCATAGAGCTGAGCTGCGGGAAGCCGGAAAACGCGGTGTTCGCGGCGAGAATGAGAATCACGGCCGTGGAAAGCTGGACGACGTAGTAGAACCAGCTGAAAAAGGTGCCGTCAAAAATTCTGTGGGCGATCTGCGAAATGACCGTCTGGTAGTTCGCCGCCGTGGAATCAATCGGCATCGCTCCGATAACGGACGCGAGCCAGGTGATGCCGAAGAAGAAAAAGACGGAGATTCCCGCCATCCAGCTCATGGTGTCGGCGGCGTTTTTGGCGCGTGGCTCCATGAAAACCGGCGTGGTATTGGAAATCGCCTCCATTCCCGTGAGCGCGGAGCATCCCGACGAGAACGCTTGCAGGACAAGGTACAGCCCCGCCAGAGTGCCGCTTAACTTGAGGTTGTAGCCGGAGGCGATGTGGTTCACCTGCGCGTTCGAGAGCGTGGGAAGGTGGCCGGAGAAATGGTCGAACGCGCCGACGACGATCATCGCGACGAAGCTGAGAATAAAAATATAAGCGGGGAAGGCGAAGATAGTGCCGCTTTCACGGACGCCGCGCAGGTTCGCCAGCATGATAATCAAAGTGGCGACGACGCAGATGCCGATAGTATGCGCGTGGGTAAAGCTGCCGAGATCGGCGAGCCACCTCATGCTCGCGGTCGAAAAAGACGAGACGGCGTCGATGCCGGAGGCGACCGAGACGGCTACGGTGAGAACATAGTCCACCAGCAGCGACGCGCCGGCGCAAAGAGCGTAGAGCGGACCAAGGTTCTCCATCGCCACGGGATACGCGCCGCCGCCGTTCGGGTAGGCGAAGATCACCTGGCGGTAGGAGAGCGCGACGATCACGATCAACAAGCAGATCGCGATGGCGATGCCGATGGATTGGTGCAGCGCGCCGGTTCCGGCTAAGATCAGGGTGCCGAGAATGGCCTCGGTGGCGTAAGCGACCGACGAGAGAGCGTCGGACGAGAAGATCGGGAGCGCGAGCAGCTTGGGCAGCTTTTGATGCCCCGACGCCGAGCGCAGGGCTTTGCCGAAGAAAATCTTGCGCAAAGCGCCAAGGCTGCTGTCGTATTCGTGCGGCGCGGGCAAATCTTTAAAAGATTTATCGGCTCGACGCCTTCTGAGCGGCACAGGGGGAGGCGAAGCAGCTCCGTTGCCATCTTCCGCCGGGGCTGCACTGACTTGTTCTTGCTGGGGATCGTCTTGCTGGGGACGACGAGGTGTAATCGCCATAGTGCTTCTACGCTAAGCTAAATCGGCGTATTATACCCGGCGAGTCGATAGCCGGCTGGCTCCTGGGCGGCGATGTATAGGTGGAGCCACCGGCTTGCTGCCCACTTAGTGGACTGAAATCGCGACGCCAGGCTGGTCGCTCGCGGCGCGGAAATAATTGCGGGCGACTGCGGGGGCGCTCGCGGCGTTGGGAAAAGGCTGGGACTGCGTCTCGCGCAGCTTGCCTTCCAGGAATACCACGCGCTCGCGCAGCTCTTTCAGCTCGCGCTCCACCGTGAGATCGTACTGCGTGCTGGTGTCGCGGAGACGTCCTAACTCCTCACTCAAGCGGCGCAACTCGACATTAGACTGCCGGCTGGCCAGTTGGGGCAGGCGACCCATGGCGCGAAGCTCCATCTCGCGCTCTTTATGGCGCAGCCAGCCTTTGTAGCCCCAGAACGCGAGAAGCGCGACCCAGGTGAGTATCCAGAAAAAGCTGCCTTGAAGCTGTTCCACTTGCCTTTGTTCCTATCTCGGACGCGGTGCGATGCTGCCTTATGGACACCCGGAGCGCCGAGAAGTTGCGTTGGTATGCCAAATCAGCGCATATTATTTTCGTCCCGCGCGGACTGTCTGTTTGGCTTCGGGTTGAACGTTCAGTAACGCCGCGCTCTTTTTGCCCTTGCTTTCCCGCACCGGAAACAAAAGCGGAAGCGGCTCTGGCATCGGCAGTCCGGTTCTTTGCTCCAGAGCGGCAAGCCGTCGGGCCAGTTCGGTTAAGGCGCTTTCGACCGAGAGATCGTAGCGCGTGGTCGTATCGCGCAGACGCATCAGCTCGGCGCGCAGCTCTTCCACTTCCGAGGCCGTCTCTTTGGCGTCGCCCTTTTGCATCTTCGCGGCTAGTGTCAGGCTTCGCTCCCGCAGACCAATCAGGCGGTTGGCGCAATAAGCGATGAGCAACCCGCCGACAATGATGATCCAAGGATCGTCCCAGAAATGCATGGCAATCAGCCTCCGGTTTGGATGCGGAGCGGCGTCTCTTCCGGCGCGACGTTATGAGAAGTCTCGATGGATGGGGAGTAGACGGTGGCGCGGGGTGTTGAAGCAGGTTCGGTCGGCGTTGCTTGAGCAGCGCGATACGGTGCATTTTTGGCTTCCAGAGCTTGCAAGCGCTGGAGAACTTCGTGCATGTTGCGCTCGACCGACATGTCGTACTG
>CAXSEA010000269.1:0-4633 GCA_964235675.1 uncultured Armatimonadales bacterium
CCGTGAAAGACCGTATCGGCGTTGCGATGATCGACGACGCTGAAAGCAAAAACCTGCTCACGAAAGATTCCATCATCGTCGAGCCGACCTCCGGAAACACCGGCATTGCCCTCGCCTTCGCCTGCGCCGCTAAAGGCTACCGCTGCATCTTGACCATGCCCGAGACGATGAGCATGGAGCGACGCCTGCTTCTGCGCGGCTACGGCGCCGAGATCGTCCTCACGCCCGGCTCCGACGGCATGCGCGGCGCCATCGCCGAAGCCGAGCGCATCGTCGAGCGCACCCCCCACGCCTTTATGCCGCAGCAGTTTAAAAACCCAGCCAATCCTGAAATTCACCGCAAAACCACCGCCGAGGAAATCTGGGCCGACACCGACGGCAAAGTGGATATGCTCGTGGCCGGCGTCGGCACCGGCGGCACCATCACCGGAGTTGGCGAAGTCCTCAAATCCCGCAAGCCCGGCTTCCGGACCATCGGTGTAGAGCCATGCGAATCTCCGGTTCTCAGCCAGACCAAAAACCACGAGGAAGTCGTTCCAGGCAAGCACATCATTCAAGGCATAGGCGCGGGCTTCGTCCCCGACGTCCTCAACCTCGGCATCGTCGATGAGCTTTTCAAAGTGTCCGGCGAGCAATCCATCGAGTGGTCCCGCCGCTGCGCCCGCGAGGAAGGCATCCTGGTCGGCATCTCCTCCGGAGCCGCGATATTTGCCGCCGTGTCCGTCGCCAAACGCCCCGAAAACGATGGAAAAACCCTCGTGGTCATTATCCCCTCGAACGGAGAGCGCTACCTCAGCACCGCCCTCTTCGCCGACGTTCGCGATCCAAGCTGAAATTCGCTCCATCCAAACAGTTCACTAACCCACCCCCGGCATCACTGCCGGGGGGCGTTTTTTGCCGCTGCCTTCGGAGCTGTCAGCGCCACAGTCCTGCTTTGCCCAGCCTGCACCGGCACGGCTCCCGCGCCTGCCCCGCCGAATCCCGCCGGAAGTTGCGGCTGCGATTGCTGCTGCGCCTGTGCGATCTGCCGCTCCAGCTGCGCTTCTTTCGCCGCCAGTAGCGGCTGCTTCATCGCCGTATACGTCTGCTGCAGCTGCATATGGACGCTCGGGCTGTTGTACGAGTTATCGGACGCGAGCGCGTACTGCGCCAGCGCCGACTTCGCATCCCCGCTCGTCCGGTAAGCGTCGCCCAGCATCATGTGGAGCTGCGCATCGTTGCTGCTGGCGTCCACGGCATTGTTCAAGTCCGCGATCTGGCCCTTGATATCGTTCTTCTGTTTCGCCTGCAACGCCAGCACGGCGTAGATCAGTGCCTTATCGCTATAGCTGGCGCTCGGCAGAGCCTGGTTCAAGTCCGCCACGATTGATGCTTCTTGAGTCGCCCGAGTCTGCCCCGGCGCAACCGGCTGGCTAAACGCGTAGAACGCGCGCAGCAGCGGATCTTTCACATCCACTTTCGCCGTCGTCGCCACTTGAGCGATGGCCGACTGCTCGGCCTTTGACTCCATCGATTGAGCTACCTGCTGCTGATAGTTCGCCTTGTTCTTCTGGAAGTCAGCCGGATGAGTATCCTTTACCGCAAGCGTCTGGATGATAAAGTAGCCGAACTCCGGCGACAAAACCGGCTGAGGCGTCGTTTGCCCAGCCTTCAAAGCATACGCGGCGTTCATAAAATCTGTGGCGTATCCCGTGCTCGCATCCACAAAGCCGTCGTCGCCGCCCTTAATTTTGGTGACTGTATCATCCGAGTATTGCTTCGCCAGCGCGGCGAAATCCCCGCCCGCTTTAATTTTAGCGATAATCTGCTGCGCCTGGTTCAAAGCCTGCGCGTCCGGACGCGTCTTGTTGCTGATCAAAATATGGCGCGTATGGACACTCTTATAGTAGTTGTCCATATCGACCGCAGTCGGCATCGAGCTCGCGGTCAGCTGCTGCTGGTATTTTTGCTTCAAAACATCGTTGCGCAGACCGCTGTCCGGAATTAGCTCGTTGACGGTTTGGCTGGAATACTTGCTGAGCGCGGTATTGATATCGTCCACCGAAGCGCTTGCCGGCAGCCCCAGTTCCGTTCGCATATCAACCAGCTGCCCGTTCCGCGCCTTGTCCAAATCAGCCGAGGTCGCCGTCACGCCCGCATTTTGCGCCGCGATCACCAGTTCCTGGTCATGGATGGCCGTCTGCAGCGCCTGAGACTTTGATTGACCGTCGCTCAGCACGCCCGACGCGCCTTGCTGATACATCTGTTGCATCTGCTTCGCATCGCTGTAATCCTTGTCATACACGCGCCGCGTGATCGGCTCTCCATTGACCGTAGCCACGGTATCGCTTGCCGCCGGAGCCTGGCTGGACTGCGCGGCCTTGCGCTGCCCGAAAATTGAGCCGATACCGGAGTAGCTCAGAAAAAGCATGGCGATCGTGACAAGCCCCAGCAGCCATTTGCCGCTGGCATGAAAGCTCTCGCGCATCGAATTAAGTGACATAAACAATCCTTGCTGACCAAAATAAGTGCGAAACGCTCCAAAGCGGAGTTATTCCAATACGCTTTTAGAGATGGTATTCGTCGCGCCGATTCCAGCTATTTTAGCGCAACGCCGTCCTCTTGTCAAAGCAAGCCCTGCCTAGCGGTACAATCGCCGCATGCTCCTCGACGACCTGCTGGCGCTGCTCAACCGCTATGCCCCCGAACGGTCCGCCCTAGCAAACGATCCCGTCGGCCTCCTGATCGAGCCGCTGCAACAGGACATTACGTCCGTAATCGTCTGCCTCGATGCCACAGCCCACGTCGCCGCCGTCGCCTGGCAGCATCAAGCGCAGCTTGTCGTCGCACACCACCCGCTCATCTACCGGCCTCTGCCCAAGCTCGTCTCTTCCGAGTCAATCGCCTCGGTCGCCCTCACCCTGGCAAGGTCCGGCACCGGCCTGTACGCGATGCACACCAACTGGGACGCAGCCCCAGGAGGCATCAACGACACCCTCGCCCATCTCCTCGGCCTCTCAGATATTCGCCCGCTCGGCTCCCACGCGGAAGCCGCCTTGGCCCGCATCGGTCGTTTTTCCACTCCGATCAGTGCAAATCAGCTTTTAAATACGATTGCCGGCGCTCTCCAGCCCTTTCCCACCAGCGCCGTCCGATACCCACGCGCCGTTGGAGATACCTGGCAAAAGATCGACACCGTTGCCGTCTGTGGCGGTGCCGGAAGCTCTCTCGCCGCAATGGCGCAGGAGCAGGGTGCGCAAGCCCTCGTCACCGCCGACGTGCGCCACCACGAGTTCATCGACGCCGCCGCGCGCGGCCTGCTCCTCATCGACGCCGGCCACGAAGCCACGGAAGTGCCCGGCATGGTCGCCCTGGCTCGGCGCCTACAAGCCGATGCGCCCGGCATCACCGTCAGCTTCGTCCCTAACTGGCCGGATTAGCCGCCTGCCGCGCAGCGGCCCCACTCTCGTCAAACGCTTCTTCCTCCGGCGCAGCCCGCTTGGAAGCCCAGACCGCGTACACCAGCGCCGCCAGCGTTACGCAAATCACGCTCGACGTCACCGCGACCGGAACATGCGACCCAATCCGGATCGCTCCAGCAATCAGCACGCCCACCAAGTTCATCACTTTGATTAAAGGATTCAGCGCCGGTCCAGCCGTATCCTTAAACGGGTCGCCCACCGTGTCGCCGATAATCGCCGCCTTGTGCGCGTCCGTGCCCTTGCCCCCAAGCAAACCGTCTTCGATCTTCTTCTTAGCGTTGTCCCAGGCTCCGCCGCTATTCGCCAGCAGAACCGCCATCAACTGCCCGGAAACAATCGCCCCGGCCAAATACCCGCCCAAGCTGGCTGGACCAAGCGCGAACCCAACTAATATCGGCAGACAAATCGCCAGTATGCCCGGACTCAGTAGCTCTCGCTGCGCCGCGGCAGTGGAAATCGCCACGCACCGCGCGTAATCCGGCATCTGCGTTCCCGCCATAATTCCCGGACGCTCCCTGAACTGCCGACGCACCTCCAGCACCAGCCCCGTCGCCGCCCTGGAAACGGCGTTGATCGCAAACGACGAAAACAAAAATGGTGCCGCTCCGCCAATCAAAAGCCCGATAAACACCCTGGGATCATCCAGTGGCAACCCCTTCAAATTAGCGTCGGAGACGAACGTCCTGAACAAAGCCACCGCCGCAATCACCGCCGTCGCGATAGCAAAGCCCTTGGTCAACGCCTTCGTCGTGTTGCCCGCCGCGTCCAGACGAGCCACCACCCGGTCGCCCGGCACCGCGCCGCTGGGAATCAGACTGGCCGACTCCGGATCATGCAGCACGCCGGACATCTCGAAAATACCGTTGGCATTGTCCGAGATCGGCCCGAACGTATCCATCGCCAGCACATATCCCGTGGTCGTCAGCAGCCCCAGCCCCGACAGCGCAATCCCGTAAGCCGCCAGCAGTGCATTAAATTTGAACAGCGCCAGCGCGATAAACAGCGCCGCCGCAATTAAAAGCGCTCCCCACGTCGCGCTCTCCAGCCCCAGCGAGAATCCCGATAAAATCAGCGTCGCCGGTCCCGTTCGCGCGGCATTTGCCGTCTCAGTCACCGGCGGCTTGTCCGTACCCGTAAAATATTCCGTGAGCAAGCTGATCGGTTCGCCTCCG
>CAXSEA010000270.1:0-4624 GCA_964235675.1 uncultured Armatimonadales bacterium
CTTGGCCCTTCAACGTATTGCTTTTGCCGGATATTTGAATGCATCATTATGCCATGTAGATGAGGCGCTTAATATATAGCCGGAACGCCGCCGGATTTGCGCGTTTATACTTGAAGCACCGAAAGCCGGATTGAGGACGGCGCTCCGGCCATTCTTAAAGTGGTGGATAAAACCCGGTCCGCCGAGATGCCGTCCATGCAGCGCGGCTGCCTGGAGTAGCGGCACTGCTTACTTTGGCAGGGCACGCACGGCAAGCTTCTGTCGATCAGAACCGTACTGTTGGGCGCGCCCGGACCGGTTCGGAACGGGTCAGCCGCTCCGGACAGGCAGACAATCGGCGCGCCGACCGCCGACCCGACATGCATCGGCCCCGTGTCGGCGGTGACGAAAACGGCGGCGCGCTCCAGCAAAGCGCCGAGCTCCTTGAGCGAAATACGTCCTGACAAGTCGATCACGCGTCGCCACTGCCCGCACAGCACTTTTACCTGCCTGACTAGAGGCAGGTCTCGTCCCGCGCCGATAATGGCAATTTGATAGTCTCCGTTTTCGCAAAGGCTGTCGATTAGCATCGCCCATTGACTTGCCGGCCAGCGGTTCACGACGCGGCGGGCTGTCGGGTTGACGACAATGAGTGACCGGCGGCTTTCACCGACGACGTACCCTCGATCACCAAGCAGAAGGTTCAGGCGCGCTCGGGCGGCATTCGGGACGGCGAAATCGAGCGACCGGTCGCAAAGTGCTCCGAGATCCAAGGGCAGCAAGGTTTGCGCGAAATCGTCGATCGCGTGGCGAACTCGTCCGGTGTCGGGTTGGATCGAGCGGTCTTTCTGGAACTCCAGCAGAAATCTCGGCTCGCCGCAACCAGCTAAAAATTTGGTTTTCGCGCCTGGCTGGTAATTGACGATCAAGTCGTACCGAGTGCGGCGCAGGCGCTGTCCAAGCTGAAGCAGCCGGTAAAGCGAAACCGGGTTCGAGCGCGTATCGACTTCGTGAATCTCATTGATGTACGGCAGCCCGGACGCCGCTTCCGATGCGCCTTGCTGCACCAGCATGTCGATGCGAACGTCCGGCAGCCTCGCCGCAAGCATGCGCAGAGCGGGAGTGGCTAAAATTATGTCGCCGATTCCTCCACGCCGGATCACCAGCACCCGGCGCAGGCTGGGCTTATCCGCAGCGCAGACTCGGACTGCATTATGCATTTGTCTCGGCCCGATCATGGCTTGGTTTTCTTCCCCGAGTCTGGCGTTGAGACTATTCGTAAGACAAAGACGACTGTCCTATGTTGCGCGACAATCGGCTAGTTGGCGCAGTTTCTTTGTCCAGCACCGAAGCGACGGCCGCCGCTACTTCAGACGCGGTTATGTCCGCCACGAGCCGGGTGGACGCATCGAGCACGATATGATGCGGCGGAGCGGCATTGCCCCACTTGCTCGCGCTGGTCGGTCCAAACAAAGCGACAGTCATCGTGCTCAATGCCATCGCAGCATGCCGTACCGCCGTATCGCCGCCTACAAAAACATCCAGATCTACTAGTGTCGCCAACGTTTCCCGCAGACTTAACTTGCCTACTAAGGACACTATTTGATTGCGCTGCGATTCACTGCATTGCTGAAGAACGTTCGCCGCATACTCGGTTTCGTCAGGTCCGCCCAGCAGTACAAATCGAGCTTGAGGGTATCGCTCCAGCAGAGCGCGGACCAATTCACCGTAGCCGGCCGGCGGCCATCGCTTTTCCGCGTGAGTCGCTCCGGGCTGCAAGCCGATAAGCGGCCATGTCCCCGAGGAATCTAGCAGGTCGGCAGCTTGTCGTCTTTCGGCGTCGGAAATCCATAGCTGAAGAGCTTTATTTTGACTCGGCGCGAAATCTTCCGGCGCGAACGGCGTCAGCAGATCCAGGTAAGATTGAATTTCCGGCGCCTTGTTATTATACGGCACACTGCGAGTCAGCAGAAAATCGCGTTTCTGGAAGCCGGACCATCCAACTCTCTGCGGAATTCCGCCCATTTTGGCGATCAGCGCGCCGTGAAAGGAGCGGTTGCAGACAAGGGCGACATCAAAGCGTTTCCGGCGCACCTGGCGAACGATCTGAAAGAAGCGGCGAAACCCCTCATCGGCTTTTCGGTACGGATCGAAGCAGATCGTATCGTATACGTAAGGACAGCCTTGCAGCAGCTCTTGAGCCGCCGGGCCTGTCATCACGGTGATTTGCGCGTCCGGCCAGAGCGCGGCGGCGGCGCGGAGCAGCGGGACGGCAAGCAGCGTATCGCCAATGAACCTGTACTTCGTTGCGACAAGCACGCGCCGCACGCCGCGATGATCATTTTTTGGTGCCAAGCAATTATGGCTCCCGTTCCGAGTAATCGCCGCTCACGACCGGCAAAGTAATTCTTATTCGTCGCCCAAGCAGCTCTAGGACGGCGCTCAGCACTTCGGAGGGCGAGATGGATTTCATGCAGTCGTAAGTGCCGCCGCAGGTCGGGTGGCTTTTGCAGGGAGCGCAGTGCAGCTTCTTGTAAATGACTCGCGCCGGCATTGCTCCGATAGGGCCTGTTTGCGCGGGATCGGTCGAGCCAAACAGCGCTACAATGGGCGTTCCCACGGCGGACGCAATATGCATCGCCCCGCTGTCGCCAGTCACGAGCAAGTCGCAGCACTCAATAACGGCGGCCAACTCCGGGATGCTGGTTTTACCGCACAAATTAATAAGCGCGGAATCAGTATCCAGCAAACTGCGGATTTCTTCGGCAGCATCCCCGTCGCCCGGACCGCCGAGCAGCACGGGAGTGCATCCCCGCGATGCCAGTCGAACGGCGAGCGATGCGAAAGCCTGGTTCGGCCAGCGCTTTTGCGGACGTGTCGCGCCGATGTTCAGGCCGACCAGGCGGGTTTCGCGCGGCGCTTCGGCGAGCAGGTTGGACGCGCGCGCGCGGGCGGCTCCGCTCACCGGCATTGTCAGCTGCAAAGCTTCCGGCGCGATTCCCAAGCTTGCCGATACGTGCTCCAGCATGTGCGACGCTAAATGCGCGTCGGCGGGAGCGGGAGGGACATAGATAACCCGTTTAGCTCCGGCCAAGCGAGCCGTCCAGCGATACACGTTGATGGACGGCAAAATGATCACTCGGTTGTACTTGCCGGAGCGGATCAGTCGCCATAACTGCACGCACCTAGCCCACCAGTTGCCGTCGATTCGCGCGATCAGCTCGGCGATGTCGGGGTTGCCGCGCAAAATTTCCAGCGCGCCGTAGCCCGACGCCCCGCCGGCGATGACGTCCGAAGGCGTTCCGGTGGCGACGTGTACGGCGCTGAGAGCCGGAGTGGTCATCAGCGCGTCGCCCAAGTAGTTCATGTCCACCACCAACGCGCGGTTCAGCATCGGGAAACCGGTTTATCCTTTAGAGTGGCCATGAGGGCGTCGTACGCCTCGTCCACGGTGATCGCGCTCATGCACCAGACCGCGCCGTTGCATGTCGGACGGCGGTGGTTGGCCGTGCAGCAGTTATTATGCTTCAGGGTGACTCCTGGAGTGTGGTAGGGGCCGGTCTTTACAGGATCGGTGGGACCGAATAAGGCGATAATCGGCACGGAAAGGGCCGCGGCAATATGCATCGGCCCGGTATCGCCGGTGACGAGGGCGGCGCAGCGATTGAGAACCGCCGCCGTTTGCCTGAGCGACGTTTGACCAGCCAGATTCATTATATTCCCGGAGCGATCAGCGCCGCTCGCCTCTGAAATCAGTTGCGCCAGTGCCGCATCGTGCGGGCCGCCGGTCAGAGCGCAGTTTAGACCGGCATCCGTGAGTCTTACGATGAGCTGAGACCAGTTATCGGCCGGCCACTGCTTGTAGACCGAGGATGCGCCGACATTGAGTGCAACCGTATCTCGTCTGCCGCCGACGGGCTGAAACGCGGCGGGCAGATCCACTCCTTCGGCCAGATAACAGAGACGTGGCCATTCAATCTCCGATGGTATTCCCAGCGTCGGCAAAAACCCGCGCAGGATGTCGATGGCATGCCTCCTTCGGTCGGACTTTACCGGCACGACCGGTTCATTGAGAAACCATCGGTTGCCTTCTCGGTTCAAGTCAAGACCGATGCGTCGCGACGCGCCGCTCATCCGCGTGATCAAGCCGCTGAGGGAGAGTCCCTGCATGTCCCAAGCGGCATCGTATCTTCCGCCGGCGCGAAGCTCCCGCCTTAGCCGGCGAAGATCGCTAAAAGTAGGCGAGTCTGCGATGCGGTAGATATGGTCAAGATAAGGGTTTCCGTCGAGAAGCTCGGCACAGCGGTTTTTCACGACCCAGCCGATTCTTACGCCCGGCAGATGCTCCTTCACGATCTGCGCTACAGGCAGCGCGTGGACTACGTCGCCGATGCTGCTTGTCTTGACGATGAGCAGGCGTTGTACAGGGCAGCTCAAACTGAGCTTAACTCAGGCACGGATTCGACGCTAACGCTACCTGGTTGCTTAAGTGATTCCGGCGGCGGCATCTTCCAGCGGTCGTGCAGCCAAAGCCATTGCTCCGGGTACTCTCGCACCATCGTCTCGATCGCAAAATCGATCGGAGTCATCAAGATTTCAATGTCATGCGCCGTGTCACCCGATCCAACCGGCACAATACGCTCGC
>CAXSEA010000271.1:0-4585 GCA_964235675.1 uncultured Armatimonadales bacterium
GGATAGGTCCGCCAAAACAAGCCGCCCTCTACCGGAGAACGGCTTTCAGCCATTAGAGCAAAATCGCCGCCCCGGCCTCTTCTTAGCCCGGTTCACATTCGGTCTGCCCGGAGCCGCGACCAGCCCATCCTCGGTCGGCTCCTGCGTGTCCACGGTCTTAGTCATGTTCGTATGATGCGGATGATGTTGCTCGGTACTCATCTTTCGCTGCAGCGCGCTGGGCCGGTCAAAAGGACTGCCGCCGAACGGATTCGCCGCCGTGGCCGCCCCGGCGCCGGCGCCGGCACCCACGACCGCGCCAACTCCTATCGGAGCCGGCTGGCCAATCGGCACCGGGCCGGAATCTTCGTTCGGCGTCGTCACCGTCACCGCGCCGCGCCCACTCTTCTGCAACCGCGATAGCCAATTCTCCCAGTCCACCAGAATCGGTGTCGCGTTGAAGATCGACGAGTAAGTCCCCGAGACGATTCCGATCAGCAGCGCCACCACCAGCAGCCGGGTCGAAGGCTCCCCGAACACCATTAGCGCGACCAAAGTCAAAACCACGGTCAGCGACGTATTGATCGACCGCGCGAAGCTCTGCAAAATCGACCGGTTCGCCAGATTCTCGAACGAGTCCGCTCGCTGCCGATGACGCAGGTTCTCGCGCAACCGGTCGAAAATGACGATCGTATCGTGCACCGAGAAGCCGACCACGGTCAAAGTCGCGGTGACAAACATCGAGTCGATCTGCCAGTCCAGCAGCTTGCCCAGAATCGCGAACGCGCCGATCAGCACCAGAATGTCATGCAGCAGCGCCGCAATCGCCGATGCCCCGAACCGGATGCTCGGAAAGATGCACCCCGCCGCGAAGAATATCCCGAACAGCGCTCCCGCGCCCGCCGCCGCTTCCACATCCCCCAGGCCGATATGCCCGCGCGACATGCCCGCGAAGATGCCCAGCGTGATGAGTCCCACAACCGCGAAGATGCCCAGGCCGTACTTGAACGCCAGCCCGGCGTTCATCGACAAGCCCCCCGCGCCCGTCGATGCGAAGCCGAACGCCATATACAGCACGATCAGAACCGCCGCTGTAATCACCGCCTGGAACGCGCTCGCCGTCAACTCCTTGCTGATCTGCGGCCCGTTGAAGTTCGCCCCTTGCAGCCGGTAGTTCAAACCCGCCTGAGACAACGCGCTTTGCACGCCCCGGCTGGCCGTCTGGCTGACATCCCGCACGGTAATAAACGCGATTGTCCCGCCCTGCGCCATCTGAATCAAATTGTCCTTGTACTGCGGCACGGCCTGAATCGCCCGGCGCACCGTCTCCTGGCTTTCAGCGTGGGGGAAGACCACTTCCACCTGAGTGCCGCCCGTAAACTCAATCGAGCGTTTCAGCCCGCCCAGCGCCCAGAAGATAATGCCCGGCACGATAATCGCCAGCGAGATCAGATAAAACACCCGCCGGTTGCCGATCACGTTCGCCGCCGACTGCCCCCCGGAGCGCGTCAGCGTCCCCGGCCCGGTCTCGCCCGCGCGGCTCCCCGTCACCCACTGACGCTTCAAGCCGAACAAAGCCGGGTTCTTGCCGATGCTCGTGCCGACCAGAGCGTACAGCATCGTCCGCGTGGCGAATATCGCCGTAAAGAACGACACCACCACGCCGATTCCCAGCGTAATCGCGAAGCCCTTCACTTCCTGTGTTCCAATCGAAGCCAGAATCGTGCACGTAATCAGCGTGCAGATATTGGAGTCGCGGATCGCCGGGAAAGCGCGGCTGAAGCCGGCATCAATCGCCGGACGCAGCGGCTTGCCGTTGCGCAATTCTTCCTTGACACGCTCGAAGATCAGGATGTTGGCGTCCACCGCCATACCCACCGACAAAATAAAGCCCGCGATACCCGGCAGCGTCAGCGTCACCGGCCCAATCGACAAGGCCGAGATTGCGCCCTTGAAGATCGCCAGCGTGATAATCGCGTAAAACAGCAGCGCAACATCGGCCACCAGTCCCGGCAGCAGGTAATAAGCCGCCATGAACACCAGCACCAGCCCCAGCCCGATCAAACCCGCCGTAATCATATGCCGGATCGCCGAGTGCCCGAGAATCGCGTCCACGCTCTCCGACGAGATAATCGACAACGGCACCGGCAGCGCGCCCGCGTTCAGCAAGTTAGCCAGCTGCGCCGCTTCCTTGATACTAGCGAAGCCGCCGGAAATCGTGCAGCTTCCGTTGGGGATTTCTTCCGGGTTGGTCACCAGCTCGATGACGCGCCCATCAAGGATAAACGCGGTCAGCGATCCAATATGAGTGCGGGTAAAGTCGGCGAATGCCGCCGCTCCCTTGTCATCGAAGTTAAGGTCAACTTCGGGTCCGTTCGCGCCGTTGGAGCTCGGCCCGATTGTCGCCGAAGCGTCCGGCTTGATTTCGGAGCCGACAATCACCGGCTTGCCGCCGGTCGTCTGCAGCTGGCTGTTGTAGAACGCGTCCCAGGCGGCCAGCTCGATATTCAGCTTCGCCACCGACGATTGCTGCGCGCTGTCCAAATACAGCGTCTGCCCGGCGGGCGCGAACTGGCTCAACGGCGCCAAAATCGTATCGACCTTCGCTCCGGCGCGCGGCAGATTATTGCTGATCGCGTTCTGGAAATCCTGGACGATCTGCGCCTGGTCCCTGAATGTCGCGCGCGTCGATTGATCGGTAAACGTGTACTGCGCGTGTCCGGTCGCGTCGGTAATCTGATGAGCGACATAGCGCGCGCCGGGATCCCGGTCGGTGACGACATCCTTCACCCAGATAATTTGCAGCTGCGCCGTGGTCTGAAGCTGCTGCATGATCGCGTCCTTGTTGTGGACGTTCGGAATCTCGGCGATAAACCGGCGCTGGCCGCTCGGGATAATCACCGGCTCGGCCACGCCGCTCGCGTTGAGCCGGTTCTCCAGAATCTGCTGGACAGTGGCCTGATCGTAGCTCGCCTCCTGCCCTGGAGCGACGTCCGCCTGGAGCACGGCGCGGATACCGCCCCGGACATCGAGCCCGTACAGCGTCGGCTTCTTCGCGACGATAAATACGGAGTAGGCGAGTATGGCGATCAGCGCCAAAAACGTGATGAGCTGACGGGAATCCCTTTTCAAGGTCAATTACACCTCGCGATGCATTCCCCAAAGCGTCGATCTGCTCAGAACCAGCCGGCCACGACGCATCCGGAAACGCAAACGCATTTCTAAAATTGCAAACAAGCGAAAGTTAAACAATCAATTATATTGGCCTACCGACGCTTTGTCAACGCACGAGCGACCTTCGGCAGTGAGAATACCGGATGCCCGCCTACTAAAATTCCAAGAGAGAAAAGCGCGCCAACCAAAGCGGGAGGGTATTATTTCTTCGGGGAACAATGCCCGCTCCGCAGCTGTTTTCTCGCCAGTTGCTCAAGTCGCAGCGCGTGTTCGTGGTCTTTTCGTACCTGCGGACGCGCGGCATTGCCCAGCGCGTCTTAACGATCATCACAGCCTTCGCATTTCACACCTGGAACCTAGCGCATGTCCGTCTCGACGTATCATGAGGACGTCTGCCGCTTCGAAATCGAAGCCGAGCTAGCGCAAGCCTGCCCCCGACGCGTCCGCGTTCCCACCCGCGCCGCGTCGCAGGCGCTTATCGCTCTATTCGCCTACGCCCTCGCCGGCGCGGTCGCGCTGATGATTGCGCTGCACTCGTTTGAGATGATCTGGCTCTCGCGCGGCGGCGAAGTCCTCCAGGCGCGCTTGGTCTCCTTCAACACAAACGCTCCCGCGCCCGCCGAGGAGTCCCCCGCGACTATCGTGCCGTCGGCGCTGTCGGATTCCGCCGACGAGTTCACCGGTACCCTCCGCGAGGATTACGAGTTTGTCCTGGACGGCAAAGTGCACCGAGGCTGGACCGATATCGACGGCGATCTCCCCGACGCTTCCCCGTCCGCGAACACCGGAATCGCCACGGCCAACCCCACCTCCGTTATCGCCGCCGCCGACCCATCCGCCGCGCAGGCCCTTATTCCTGTCCGCGCCGGATGGTGGCTGGGCCGGTTCGTTTACGCGCCCGTCGGCATGATCCCGCCGGACCTGGAAAGCGGCGCGCTGGCCGCGGCGGCGGTTCTCGCCATCGTGCTCGTCGCCTGGGCAGCGTGGGCGAGGGGACGCTCTCTCATGCGCGCCTTTCTGCTTCTCCGCCACGGCGACGCCTTGATCGCCACCGTCCGCGACAAGGAAATCGTGCCCGGCGAGATTTCCCGCTACTTCGTCACCTGCGGATTTATCGCCCTGAGCGGCCAGATCGTCTCGGTCCGCGAGCGCTGCACTCCGGAGCAGTGGCGCGCCCTGCACCTCGGCGACGCCGTCACCGTCATGCATCTGCCCTCCCGCTCCGGCAGCCGGGCCGCCGCCCTCTACCGCCACCTCATCCTGAGCTGCGCCCCCGCCAGACGCCCAAACTCCTAAAACCGCCGCTTTGTAGCCACAGGGGGGCGAGGGGAGGCTCAGCCCAGAGCCCATCCGGCCTTTCAGGCCACCTTCCCGGTTGGGAAGGAAAAGTCTACAGCCTCGTTTGAGATCGGCTAACACAAAGCGCCACTTT
>CAXSEA010000272.1:0-4555 GCA_964235675.1 uncultured Armatimonadales bacterium
GGCGACGCCGGGCTGCCCACCCCCGCCACCGTGCAGCAGGTGGTGAAGCAGTATTTGCAAGAGCCGGAAAACAACGATCTGGTGGCGTCGATCAGTCTGCCGACCGGCGCGCCGGTGGTGGATGGCGAGAAGCTGAGCCTGCTGCCGCCGACCATGGCGGCGATCATGCGCGAGTCGCATGCGTCGGCGCTCCATCTGGTGCGCGATTCGGTGAAGACCACGGCGGCTATGCCGTATGTGCTGACCGGCGACCAGACGATCACGCTGACGATCCGCGCTCAGGACAACTTCGACCGCTCCACGACTTCCGATAGCGGCAGCGGCGGCGGTTCCGGATCAGGGGTGGGGCCGCTTTCGATTTCGCCTTCCGGAGGTTCCAGCTCCAGCACCACGACGACGACTATCGCGTCCGCCGGAGGGGATGGGAGCATCGGCGGGATCAGCGATACCGCGCCGGCCGATTCGGATAAGTCCGCCAAGCTTTTACCCGAGCAAACCGGGGATAATCCCGCCCCGGCCCCTACCCCATCGCCGAACCCCGGCCCAGCGCCGACTCCCAACCCGGAGCCGACGCCTTCACCTACCCCCGCGCCCGGCGGCGGAGCGTTGCCGCCTACCCCGCCGCTCGCTATTCCGGACGCAAGCAGCAGCAGTAGCAGCACGACGACTACGACCACGTCGAGCGCCGATGATTCGTCCAGCGGCATGGATTCGTCCGGCGGCGATTTCGATAGCTCCCCCGACGATTCCAGCGCGCCCGCGCCAGTGGAGCGGGTGGCGTCGATCTGGCGTGAGAACACTGAAGCCGCCTTCGACAACGGCACCCTGGACGGAGTCGCGGTGACCAGCGCCCCGGATGTGCGTCTCGCGCCCAAGTTCGACCTGCTCGGCTCGACCAGCGCCACGTATGTCTGGTCGCAGGCGTATGACCCGCAGGGCAATCTGTATCTCGGCACTGGCGACGACGGCCTGATCTACAAGATCGCCCCGAACGCGCCCAAGGACGCGCCGCCGACCTTGCTCGCTCGAACGGGGCAGCTGGAAGTGACCGCGCTCGCGTTCAACCCGATCACGGGCGATTTGTACGCCGCCACCGCGCCGCACGGGATGGTGTTCCGCGTCACGCCCGACGGCAAATCCAAGCTGATGGCGCAGACGCCGGACCCGTATGTTCCGGCGATGCTACTCGACCAGAGCGGCAAGACGCTTTACCTCGCCACCGGCGGCGGCAAGGGACGCATCTACTCGCTCGATTTGAGCGCGCCCGCGCCGACGTCATCTGCGGCGGCCATGGCCGCGCCGAAGCCGATCTTTACCTCGCCCGATGTCCACCTGCTCTGCCTCGCGCAAGGGCCGGACGGGCTTTTGTACGCGGGCGGCAATCCCAACGGGGTGGTTTACAAGATCGACCCGGCGCAGGCGATGAATACGCCTGAGTCGGCCAAGGAGCAGGTGGTCTACGACTCGCCGACGGCGACGGTTTCCGCGATCGCGGTGGACGGCGCGAACAGATTGTTTGTCGGCACGGCGGGCACCGGGGCGGTGTACCGGGTGAACTTGACCGCCGCCGCGAAGAGCCCTTATTCCGCGCCGCAGATCGCTAAGACCGAAATCGCCAAGACCGCCGATTTTGTCTCAGGCATGACCGTGGACAACGCGGGCAACATTTGGGCGTCGTCGGGCGATACGCTGTACCGGATCACGCCGAACGTGCGGGATTCATCGGGCGACGACGTGGTGACGACATTCCCGTCGGACCCGCAGGTGAGCTACGCGAGTATCGCGGCGTCGCCGTTCAGTGGCGCGGTAAGCGCGGGCACGGCGAGTATCGCGGCGGTTTACGGCTATGGAAACCATGGCGCGGGAGTGGGGCCGAATGCGAACGCTCAGGCGACCACCGGCACTTATGTCTCGGCGATCCATGACGCGCTGCTGAAATCGCGCTGGGGCGTGGCGACCTGGAGCGCGGACGCGGCGTCCGGCGGCACGGTCGCCTTGCAGACCCGCACCGGCGACGTGGCGCTGCCGGACAAGACCTGGAGCGATTGGAGCTCCAGCATGACGAGCGGGGCCGGTTCGCGGATCACCAGTCCGCCCGCCCGGTTTATCCAGTACCGCGCGATTTTGACCGCGCCGAATGCCAGCTCGAAGAACGCCGCCGCTCCGGATTCGGGGGCGTCTACGCTGGTGAAGTCGGTGAGCGTCTATTATATGCCGCAGAACAGGCCGCCGACGGTGCGGCTTCTGGCTCCGTCGGCGAGTGGGGCTGTAGCGGTGAACGGGCAGGTGGCGATCCGCTGGAGCGGCACCGACCCTGACCGCGATACGCTGGAGTACCGGGTGTACGCGTCGCAGGACGGCGGCCAGACCTGGGCGCAGCTCAACACGACGCGCCTCCGCCAAACATCCGCCCCGGCCGGCGCGCCGGTTGGAGGCAACGCCGACACTCGCCCCGGCGGCGCGACGCCGAACGCCGCCGCAATGGCGGCGAGCGAGCGGACTATAGCCGCCGAGCTAGCCAAGCATCCGGAGATTTCCGCCTCGATGCGGCAGGCGATTATCGACGCGCAAACGCAAGCTCTGGAGCAAGCCGGCCGAGTCCCCGGCACGGCTTTGTCAACATCTTCGTCAAGTTCCGCTACATTCGTCGCCGGCCCGCCGCAGCCGCAGCGCGCCTCCACGTTCACCTGGGATACCAGCCAGGTGCCTGACGGCACTTACCTGGTGAAGGTGGTCGCCGACGACGCGCCCAGCAATCCCGGCGACAGCGCCCTCAGCGCCGAAGCGGTATCGCAGCCGTTTACGGTGGACAATTCCGCGCCGGCATTCTCCGACGTGTCATTTGTGGAGCAAAGCGACAACACCGCCGCGAAGGTGACCGGCAATGTCGGCACCACCGGCGCGTTTGTTAAGGCGGTGCAGTACAAGGTGGATAACGGCGGCTGGCTCGCCGCCCAGCCCACCGACGGCCTGTTCGACTCCAACCGCGACGGCTTCCAGTTCACGGCGAATTTGCCGGGCGCGGGGCCGCACCACATCACGATCGAGGCATTCGACCGAGCGGGAAACATGGCGAGCACGACGGTGGATACCAAGTGACTCTCTGACAGCCTCAATTAGGCGGCCCATGATGGCGGCTCTTCGGTTTGACCGACATGCAACAATGGCTTGCATGTCGGTCAAACTGTTTAGGAGGCGCAAAATTGAAGTTGAGAGATCTGGCGGTTGATACCGATTTAGACCCGCAAGTCGGCCTTTTGCTCGCCGTGCTGGACGATGTCACGAGCGAATGGCGCGAGGAGCTTGGGGAGGTAGGCGAGGAAGCCGTGTTGTGGCAGCCGTTTCCCGGCGGCCATAGTATCGGGGCGCTGATTCTGCACATAGCGGATGTCGAGGCGCACTGGCTGCACGAGGTCGGCGCGGGGCAGCCGCGCCCGGCGGAAGAGGTAAGCCGTCTTTTGTCCAACGAGACCGATCAGTACAAGGTCGAATGGCCCAATCCTCCCGCCCAGCCGCTCGCCTGGTATTTCGCCCAGCAAGACGATGTCCGCGTCCGCACCAAGCGTCTCATCGCCGAAATCAACGACCTGGAGCATATCGGCCAGGAGGGCGACGAATCCTTCACCTTGCGCTATCTGCTGAACCATGTAATCTCGCACGAGGCGTACCACGGCGGTCAGGCGGTGCTGCTTTCGGTGCTGTTCGAGAAAATGGCCGCTTGATGCGTCGTATGGCGTTCCTGCAGAAGCAGCATTTATATTGATTTATATTCCGCGCCATGCTTCTGATAATGAGGTATTGAATATTATCCGAAGCTGGCTTGGCTATCTTGTGCGCGAAGATTATGAGGGCGCTTTCGATGCCCTTTCTGATACCTCCGGGTGGCAAAGCTTAATTGAGCAGAATATTGAGGGTTACCGCTGGCAAGAATATTTTCCAGCGGAAGAATCGTTTCGCGTTACAGATTGGCGCACTGCTCAGGGAGGCAACCCTGAACGATTCGAGCTTGTCCAATGGTTGAAGCCTACCGACAGCTTGCCTCTTGCTGGGGCAGTATCATACGATCTTCCGCTCAACGGCCGCTGGAGTGATTTAAGAATCGACTTTGTGTTTTGGGATGATCCGGAATGCAATCAAGGATTTACTCTGGAGTTTGAGGAAATTTTTTGTATGAGGCAGTCGAATGAAGAATTTGATCAGCGGGAACGGGCGGAATCTACCTCCTGAAGCGCAATGGTTCACAATTACTGAAGATTTTAGCCTTATTCATCATGAATCGCGACAAAACTTCCAAGGGTGCCGGATATCTCAAGCAGCTTGAGTTGACTTCATTAAAAGGCAGCGCACCGTGAACCTTCGGCTTCTTGAACACGCGGATTTGCCTGCGCTGCTGATGCTTTATACGCATCTTCACAGTTCCGATAACCCATTGCCGCCCCCGAACAAAGTTGAGGCGGTTTGGTCGGAGATCGTGTTAAGCGAGCGGTTCAAATACTTCGGCGGCTTTATCGGCGGCGAGATGGTGTCCTGCTGCGGGCTTTCCATTATTCCTAAT
>CAXSEA010000273.1:0-4543 GCA_964235675.1 uncultured Armatimonadales bacterium
AAATGGTCACGTCGATCTACGCTTATTTCCTGCTGACGATGGCGCTCCGCTTTATTATGCGGAAAGGATTGAGCATAACAGACCCGGACAGTGTGGATGTGGAGACGACTGTCGTGATCGCTCCCGCCGGGATTACGTTTCTGTCGCCGCGTCGCGTGCTGCAGTACGCGTGGGATTGTTTCAGCGACGTGAAGCTGACTAAAAACTATCTGCTGCTGTATACGTCGCCGATCCGGGCGCATTATATCCCGACGCGGGCATTCTACGACGACCGGGAGGCGCATGACTTTTTAGCGCAGATTGAGGAGTACCGGGGAGCGTCGCGGCTGAATCAGCCGGTGCCGCTGAATACGCCGGGGAGTGTCGCGGCAGCTAGGGGCGTCGCGGACGCTTCGATTGCAGCCGTAATCTCGCCCGCGGCGGAGGTCGGCGATTCTACTTGGCCGCCCCGGCCGCAAATGCGGTGACTACTTCAGCGTAGGGTCAAGGCTTCCGGGCTGATGGTCGATATGAGACTGACGGCTAATATTGCTTGTACCGAAAGCAGCCGAGGGTGTGGTCGTCGACCAGGCCGACGGCTTGCATCCAGGCGTAGGTGATAGTGGGGCCGACGAACTTGAAGCCGCGTTGCTTGAGGGCGGCGGAGAGCTGCTCGGAGAGCGGGGTTTTGGCGGGAACCTCGCCCGTGGCGTTGCGGAGCGGCGCGCCGCCGACGAACGACCAGGCAAAGTCGGAGAACTGCTCGCCGGAGCTTTGCATGGAAAGATAGGCACGAGCGCCGGCGACGGTGGCCTCGATTTTAGCGCGGGAGCGGATGATTCCGGAGTTTTGCAGCAGGCGCTCGACGATGGAATGATCGAATTCGGCGACAATTTCCGGGCTGAAGTTTTGGAACGCCGCGCGAAAAGACTCACGGCGCTTCAGGATAATCGACCAGGATAAGCCCGCCTGAAAGCCTTCCAGCATGAGCGTCTCCCAAAGCGCGCGGCTGTCATAGACGGGAACGCCCCATTCGTCGTCGTGGTAGGCGCGCATGATGGGGTCACTTTTTGCCCAGGCGCAGCGGGGTAGTAAAGGATCGGTTGAATCAATCAGCATTTTGCTTGCGGCCGGCCACTCAGTTAACTATAGCGTCATAAACTTATGGGAACTCGGTTTACTGCCCTAAGCAGGCTCTTGCAAATGATAGCCTAGCGCTTTCAAGGTGATCTCTACGCTGTGATGCAAGTAGGGGCGAGAATCGCCGCGCAAGTTCAGCAGTAATGGAACAGCGCGCTGATCCTTTACGGCGCGCTCGACCCGACACGCGTATATTTTTACCAAGCCGTTGGAATCACCGGCTGTATCCGGTCGAGCTAATAGGCTCAATAGCGAATTAGAAACTGCCGCTTTCTGCTCAGAATTCAGGTGAGCATCGCTGAACAGCCCTAAGATTCTAGCTCTGTCAAGCGTCGGATTATCTTTGGGGGATGTTTGACTTGTCAGGTGCAGCATCAGCCAAGAAAAATCTTGAGGCGAAAGAACGCTCCCGCTCGACTCAAAATTATCTTCAATTGCTCGGAAGTGAATGTAGTCATCGCGGTTCCATATGTTGGAGCTGTCTTCATCAGCCGCGATTTGCTGAATTTCGAGATGGTGAGCGTTTGTCGCTGTGGAATGGATAAGCTTGTAAGCCGTCAACGCACAAACGAGTATAACGGCAACGCTCAATACTGACCATCGAACACGCTTTGTCATGATATGCTTCCTGCAGGCAATCGCTGCAGCGCGAAATTGACCTGCTCGCCGGAGTGTTGCGATTGCCGCGCTAATTAAGATATTAATGTCCGCTGGTCTGATGAGGCCGGACAATACAGTTGGGCTCGCTAGTCAATTTTGGGACCGCTTTTTTTGTAGGCGGCTGCCAGCTTGGGCAGAATGGCTCTGAGCTGGGTTTTCTCCTTGTCGCTGAGACAGCTAAAAAACGCCTCGCTCCGGTCGGCGACGTCAGCTAGGCTGGGCAGGATGTCGCCGCCGTCCGGCGTGTGGGAGAGTTGCTGCACGCGCTGATCGCCGGGCGTGGTTCGGCGGCTGATCCAGCCTTTGGCGTCGAGCTTGTCCAAGACTTTCGAGACCGCGCCGCGAGTCATTCCCAGAGTGTCGGCCAGCTCGCTGGGAGTAATATTGGGATGGTCATGAATTCGGCTGAGGGCGCTCCATTCGGCGACGGAGACTTGCCGGGCCTGTAAGGCGCGGGCGAATTCAGCTGTGGCTTGGCCCGCCGCCTGACGCAGCCAGTAGCCGAGATGAGTCTCCAGCAAAGGCGTCGCGGGCTCGTCAGCTTTCATCGGCGTCTCCGCACGGGTTTTTCGGCGCTTATCCTTGGTTTTGCCCATCTTCAGTTTCCCTCTGAGCATAATTTACTTTCTTAGGAAAACATTGTCAAGCAGTTGTCCTGGACGCTCATGGGGTTCAACGGAAAATACGGCGTGCTTGAGTTTGGGTATCCTCTTTCCATCAACCAGCCTATTGACCGCGAGGATGCGACTGCCATGACCAGCATAACGGCCCAGCCGTGGGGGACTACCCCGACCGGCGACGAAATCACGCTCTACACTTTGACTGACGGCGACAAGATCAAAGTGGAGATTATCAACTACGGCGCGCGGATCGTGTCGATTGTGGTGCCGGACAAGAATGGCGCGCCGGCAGATATTGTCCTTGGCTTCGATGATCTAGAGGGATATCTGGGCGACAACCCGCATTTCGGGGCGGTGATCGGGCGGTATGCCAACCGAATCGCGCGCGGGCGGTTTCATTTGAACGGACGCGACTACCAGCTGCATGTGCCGAACGGGGTGAGCAGCCTGCATGGGGGCAAGGTGGGCTTTGACCGGAGAGTGTGGACTCCGCAGATGGTGCCTATCAGTGGCAGCGCGAATAATCCTGGGCTGGAGCTGAGCTATACCAGCGTCGACGGCGAAGAAGGCTACCCCGGCGCGCTGGATGTGATTATCGTCTACAGCTTGGTGATTATGGAGGGCGCGCCCGCGCTGCGTACCGAGTATACGGCCACAGCGGTGAACCAGGACACGATCGTCAATTTGAGCAACCACTCGTATTTTGACTTGGCCGGCGAAGGCAGCAGGACGATTTTGAACAACACCCTGATGATGAACGCCGCCCACTACACGCGTGCCGATATGAATTCGCTGCCGACCGGGGTAATCGCGCCGGTGGAGGGAACGCCGTTCGATTTCCGCCAGCCGCAGTTGATCGGGGAGCGTCTGGAGCATTTCGCGAGCGACGAAAGCATCCACGCGAACAACGGCTATGATGTGAACATGGTGCTGGACGGCGGGGTCGGCGGGGCGGCGAGCTTCGAGAATCCTCCCCTCGCCGCCCGTCTCAGCGAGCCGACGAGCGGGCGCACGCTGGAGGTGTACACCAACCAGCCGGGAATGCAGTTCTATACCAGCAACTTTTTGAACGCCTCGATTCGAGGCAAGCACGGCCATGAGTATCCCAGGCACAGCGCGGTCTGCCTGGAGACGCAGCACTTCCCGGACTCGCCAAACCATCCCAACTTCCCGACGACAGTGGTGCGGGCAGGCCAGACGCAGCGGTTCGTGAACGTATGGAGATTCGGAAAATAGAGCTTTTTTGAGGCTGTGGCAACGCAGGTTTGCTGTACGAGGGCACGCTAGCGAATATCAGCGGGCATGCCGTCTGGTTAGATTGCCTGCCCTGCCCTGTGGACACAAAAACAACCCCGGAGCGTTCAACACGCGCTTCGGGGTTGTTTTTGTGATGATGTTTAACGTTTTCGGCGCTGGTCGAGCGTTGATTCCGCTTTCATTTCCCGCCGTAGTCGGCGGGGGCCACGCGCCGGGTCAGGCCAAACAATGTTCGTGGGTAAGTTGTACCTTTCGGATGGTGACTCTTGGGTGGACATAATCCACAATCTTATAATCGTCTACCTTCTTTGAATCCACGCACAAAACCTTTCCACGTTTCAGTTAAAGTTTTGATTTGAGCCTCTGACGCCTTGATTTTTGCTTCTGATAACCTAATTTTTGCATTAGATATAACATCAACAGACTCGTTTTGTATAAGATGATCTCTCAATCCGTCTTCTGGTGTGAAAATACAGGCTAAGTAGAACTGATAACCAAAATCTGTAAGGTACAGCCTGGTAGCTGATGTAATCGTTTTATATGGTAAATTTTTTGTATACTCACTCACTTCAGTCGGCACATCTTTTGAGTTTGATTGATGTTGTTCTACTACTAAACTCATTCTCATTAAATTACCGACAGCAGCTCGCAGTTCTGCATGATCCACTTCTCTCAGCGTCGGAAGCACCACAAGAGCGGATTCACTGGTCTTTTTTATATGTTGATGGCTAATGTAGTTATTGGGAATAGCCTTTACATCGTAATTAATAATTCGAACTACAACAATAGCCGAGTGCGAAAGGAAGCCGTGCATTATGAGAGCATCAAGCGGCGACATATCCCGCAGAACTCCAGCAAAAGCTGGCAAGTGATGGTCAGGCTGACGG